>JABSOQ010000013.1 GCA_013216195.1 Bdellovibrionales bacterium | reverse complement strand
AGCTAGAATTTTGTCTCATTGTCTCATTGTCTCATTGTCTTGATGTCTCATTGTCTTGGTGGGGCGATGACTGTGGTATCTGCTTTTTTCAGATTGCGAAGCAGAGTGCCAAGATTACAAAGAAGTAAGCGACCAGAGCGTAGCTTCTTTTGGACCAGTCGATTTGAGCTCCTGCGTTTCTTAGAAAGTTAGGGCTCCAGTTGTACAATTCGACATCTTTGGTCTCAGGTTTCAATTGGCTAATCAATACTCCGCTCGCCATGGTCACCACGACCCCAATAATGTTCCACCAGAGCCAAGATACTGAAGGCCAGAAGATCCAGAGGTAGGTGTTGACTGCAACACCTAAAATCAAGCCCATATTTGCGCCAGTAGCCGAAGTCTTTTTTGTCAGCAAGCCCAACAGAAACACTCCCAATATAGAGCCATTAGTGAGTGAGCCAATCTTGTTAACTGTCACGATTACAGAATCTGAAATGTTCTCGACAAAAAATGCAAAACCAACACAGACAACACCCCAAAATAGTGTCAGACCTCTCGACCACCAAATCTCAACCTCAGTCTTCATGTCCGCCAAAACAAGACGTTGCACAAAGTCCCTGAGGGTAACGGCGCTGAGGCTGTTGATTACAGAATCAAGAGATGACATGGCAGCGGCGAAAAGCCCGACCATGACCAAACCTACTAAGCCCACAGGAAATCGGTCGATCACAAACATGGGAACAGCCAGGTTGTAGTTTCTTGCAGTGCCTGCCGAATTGAGTGGAATGAGATCTAAGAATTCTGGGAACTTGGCCGCATATGCCGATAGGCAAAGCCCCAGAAAACAATATGCGAAAACCAGAGGAAAGCGAAAGATGCCATTTAGGAAAAGCGATTGATTTGTGTCATCTACAGACCTTGTGGAGAGCTCCCTTTGAACTTGTGACTGGTCTGTGCCGTAGTAGGCCATATACAGGAAGACACCACCAAAAAGCATCGGCCAAAAACCGAAGTCTTTGCCATCACCCAAACCGTGCGACGAAAAATCGAGAGCTTGAACTCTCTCGCGGGGAACCCAATTCACGACCTCTTCAACACCCCCTATAAAGTAGACGGCATAGCAGATAGCTAACAAAATTGTAGAAAACAAGATGCCCATCTGAATGACATCAGAGATCACAACGGCTTTCATGCCTCCAAACATATCGTAGACTACGGTTACAACACCCAAGCCTAGCGTTGCTGCCCAAAAGGGAACGTCTAAACACATGACGAGAACAAGTGAAACACCGTATACGATAACGCCAGTTGAGAACGCCCGTAACACTTGAAAAAACAGGCTCAGTGCTAAGCGAGTTGAAAGGTCAAACCTGCCTTCTAAATAGCTGTAAACTGAAATGATTTTCAGGTGACGGAAGATTGGTAGCACGAAAAGTATGAGACCGATCATGGCCAGGGGGAGAGCAAGTTCGTATTGCAGCCAGATGAGCCCTCCGCCCGCAGAAAAGGCGACAAATGCCGGTGCTCCTAATAAGCTATTGGTAGAGCATTGGGTAGCCATTGTCGAGAGGGCTACTGACCAAGCGCTCAAGTCATTTCCACCCAGGTAGTAATCTGTTTTGTCTTTCTGCCCTTTGCTAAGGTACACACTCAGTGTGATCATGAAGGCCAGATAAACTAGAATAACTATCCAATCGAGAGTTTCGAGCATGACAACCTTACTGCAACAATACTTAGAGCAACTCTACCCTGGACAAAGCGCTGAGCTCTTGGCCGAGATTGGTGAGATTTGTCTAGATAAGAAGCAGGAGCTTAAACTAGATCTACCAAATAAGGAACTTGGATCTGATGTGGATAGCCAGTTGGGTTGTGAAAAGAATACCCAGAATTACGGCCCCTTTGATCAATCCGACTGCCTGTTAATTTCCTATGCAGATCAAATTGAGGGCCATGCCGAGCAAACTAGCTTGGGAGCTCTGAAGAGCTTCTACGAGGCTGAGCTTACGGAGTGTTTTTCTGGAGTGCATCTGTTGCCGTTTTACCCTTATACCTCAGATGGGGGCTTCTCGGTGAGCTCTTACACTGAAGTGGACAGCAGTTTTGGCAGTTGGCGAGATGTCGAGGCCTTTGAATGTGAGTTGATGTTCGATGCCGTCTTCAACCACACCTCTTCGGAGCACACCTGGTTTGTTAAGTTTTTAGAAGGTTCACCCGAATATTCAAACTTCTTTCACGTATTTGGTGCCAGACCAGAGCCTGAGACAGAGCTCCACAAGCAGTTGCAGCAGGTTGTGAGGCCCAGAAGCACAGACCTCCTCACTGAGTTTTCTAGAATGGGTGAAGCAACTTTCGTTTGGTCAACGTTTAGCGCTGATCAGATTGACGTCAATTTTGCAGAGCCCAAAGTGTTTATCGAGTTTGTCAAAGTCTTGAAACTCTATATTGAAAAAGGCTCCAGGTACCTGCGGATAGATGCTGTGCCATTCTTCTGGAAGGAGCTTGGTACCTCTTGCGTTCATCACGAGAAAACTCATCTCTTGGTAAAAGCCTTTCGTGAAGTCTGCTCAACAATAGACCCGACTACCATCCTCGTGACAGAGTCGAATGTTCCTCATCAAGAGAACGTCAGTTACTTGGGCTCAGGAGATGACGAAGCCCATATGGTTTACAATTTCAGTCTCGCGCCTTTGATTTTGCATGCGTTGGTGGAAGGCACGGCGACTCACCTCAAAGACTGGTCATCGAAATTAGAGCCTCTACCCGGGCACACGAGCTTCTTCAATTTTACGGCCACTCATGACGGCATAGGCGTTCGCCCCCTTGAGGGAATTCTGACCGATGACCAAGTTCTACGGCTTGCTGAACGTATGCAGGAGCTCGGTGGGCAGGTAAATTTTAGATCTGTAGGCGAAGCGCAAAAACCTTATGAGCTCAATATAACTTGGGGAAGTGCACTATATGAGGAAGACAGTGAGCTTCATATACAAAAGATTCTTTGCTCTTATGCGATGTCATTTGTGTTTCCAGGGGTAGTTGGCTTTTACTTCCATAACCTTTTTGCTACTCCTAATTGGCAAGAGGGTTTTGAAAAGACTAATCATCGAAGAGATTTGAATCGTCGCAAATTCACTACCTCAGAGGTGGACTCGCTACTTAATGAGGCTGGAATTCATCGCGAGGTTTTCATGCGTACAAAGGCCCTGCTAAAGTCTCGACGAGAGCATATTGTCTTTCACCCGCAAGCAGAGCTGAAAACCATGGATAGCCCTGATGAGCTATGGGTAGTTGAGAAGTCTATTGGCAGTAAAAAGGCGAGATTTATTTTTAATGTCTCGGATAAGCAGCAGACGTTTGAGGGGCAGACTTTGTCACCATATAGTTTTGAGTGGCCATTCGATCTTAGTTCTGTATGAGAGTTCAAAAGCTAGTCTTTTCAAGAGCTCACTCAAGCCAAACTTCGAGGCGACAATAAAAACTGGTATTGTCGAAAATGTAAGAACTTAGAGTTTGGAGACTGTAAAAACTTGTATTGTCGAGGCTGTACCAGCTCAAAGTATCGAGACTGAAAAAACTTGTAGCGTAGAAACTGGCGTCAACTAAAGCTGCGGTCTGATAAATTCAGTGAGTTTTCGAAATGTCCAGCGACCCAGGTGAGTCTCGATATCTTGCCAAAACTCATCAAGCTCCGGAAAAGTTCCCAAGAAGTCAGTTTTTCTTCTTAAGTCATGCTCTTTCATGAACTTATAAAAATCTTCTCTTAGCCTTTTAAGTTTGCTCTTGCCCCATGGGTTGTCTTTCATTAACGACAAAAGCCTCTCGAGCCGATTTACTTCTCTGTCGCTGAAGTAATCACTTTGTTTTAAGAAGGCCACAGCCTCTTGAATGTAGACAGACATTTCAGGAGGCAAGATGTGCAAACAGAGGTGCTCTGGGTTTCTTAAATAAGGTGTGTCAAAAGCAATGACTGCCTCAGGGTATTTCTGACGTAAAGCTTCGATCTTTTGCATAAGACCCTTGAGACCGAAAATGCTAAGTGCATTCACTGTGATCATAAGTGAAGCCACCACTTTGCCATCAGTCTCGCGAAGAAGAGTTTCTAAATTGGTAAAAAACTGATCTTCTACAAGCCCGTTTCTTATGTACTCAGCTTGTCTTCCAACCGTATCGATTGAGGCGTACACAAGCACCGATTTTACGTTGGGTCGAATTTGGTTCAGATTGTCTACGAACTTCTTCATAATCTTTGTCGACAATCCCAAATTCGAATTGATGGCAAAGTTCAAATTTTTGAACTCGCCTGACTTCAGCTCATCTAGAAGTCTCCAAGTTTCGTCAGTCAACAGCGGTTCACCGCCAGTCACTCGCAAGTGTATAAGTTCATTCTTGAGCTGAGGCCACCATTCCCAGAAAGCGTCTATATACTTTCGTTTGTCTTGATCGGGTAGAACGCTTCTGCCCTGAAACTTGAATAGGCTCATATTGTTGTAGAAGCCAGTGGTCGGGAAGGGGCCGTGTTTTTTAATCTCGGCCTCCCAGCTAGAAGAGTAGAGTGGGCTACAGTACATGCACTTAAAGTTACAAACGTTATCGAAAGCCAGCTCTAGGTATTTTGGCAATACATCTTCAGAACCATCAAACTTTGCAGTCTCATCTAAAAAGGGCATCGACCAGTCTTCAGCACTCTTATAAGTGCGGTCACTGATCTCGCCTTGTCTTTCGAGCTTCCAGCAATATTCACATCCGGCTGGCTTTTGGCCTTTCCGCATCTGGGTGCGCTCAAGTTTTTTTTCAGGAGTGTTGTGAAGGGCCATGGGGCCTCGAGCATTTAAGTCAGTTTTGTGTACCCTGTGAGAACCCACATGATGGCAACTTTGAGTGTTGCCATTGTGAAGGTGAAGTGTGGCTTGGTACCACTTGGCCAAACAAAATGCGTCAGACACCTTGTCTAGTCGCTGTTTGGTTTCACTCACTTTGTCTAAGCTGCTGTCTTTTGATTCGCTCATTAGGTACCCCTGCTCGCGGGCGCGAGTGTACTGGCGATAAATGCTTTTATCAATATATGTTGAGCAGATCAGTAGAGGGTTGTGCTGCTCATGAACCCGAGACCATTTGGCAGTTTTGGAGAGGCTTATCGGGGCAATCAAGCCCCCGAAATGGCTTGTTTTCTAAGCACATTGGGAGAAGGCAGTGAAAGAATTGCATCTGGCGCAGCTGGTCAGAATCAGCTGCATTCGGGCAAAGCACCAGATTCGCTAATATTGTTGGTTGTACATGAAAATTTTGGTATCCCCGTTTGCTCATACTACAAAGTCGCTCGCAGTTTGCGGGTAGATATCTAAGCGTGGGGAAATTATGTCGAATAAGCCGTTGAGTCCAAAATTTTGGGCCCTGGTCGCGGGGGTCATCGCGATTTGCTATTTCTATCCGAGGCTGCTTGTTGGGTTGCTCGGCAAAGAAAACCCGTGGACATCTTACCTTTATATGTACGGCTTTGGCTTGCTAACTTTTGGTATTGGGATGTTGGTTATTCTCAAGTCTGGAGCGCTTAAGCCCTCTCGAGGCAACGAGAGATTTTGGATGAACCTCCTTCTAGGCGGTTTCGTCTTTTTCTCTACCCTGCATGGGTTATGGGTAATTCTCGCAATTAATGTCCCGTTTAAAGGAGTGGTTGAATGAATTCTTTTGGAGTGGCCATTCCTGACGACGCTGCCGTTATCATTGGCTTTATCGTAGTCGGTTATTTTATTTTGATCACAGCATTTGGAACTTACTTCGCTAGGTTCAGTGCGAACATTAATGACTTCTTTTACTCAGGTCAGCGATTTAGTTGGTGGATCCCAGCAGCGAGTATGGTTGCGACGGGTATTGGTTCTTACAGTTACTTGAAGTACTCACAGCAGGGTTATGAGACGGGTTTAAGTAGTACTCTTACCTACTTAAATGATTGGTTTATTATCCCATTCTTTATGTTTGGTTGGTTGCCGATTGTTTACTACTCTAAAGTGAAGTCGATTCCAGAGTATTTTGAAAGGCGATTTAACAAAACGGCTCGCTATATTGCTGTGACAATTATCCTGGCCTACATGTTCTACTACATTGGCTACAACCTCTTCACTATTGGAGTGGCAGTTGAGGGCATGTTTGGGCTGAACCCAACATACACAGTACCGATCATTGCTTTTATTCTTGGAGCTTACGTGACCTTTGGTGGTCAAACAGCCGTTATTTTCACAGACTTGTTTCAAGGCATCATGCTCTACATCGCGGGTTTTACAGCCATTGGTGTTGGTCTTTACGCCGTTGGCGGCTTTAGTGAGTTTTGGGGTTTTCTGCCTGTAGAACACCGGTTGCCCTTTGTGCATCTCACTGATGATCCAAAGTTTAACACTGCAGGTCTGTTCTGGGGAGAGGCACTTGCCGGGAGTATTGCCTTTACCTTTATGAACCAGGGTTTTCTGATGCGATACCTCACCATCAAGAGCATGAACGATGCTAGAAAAGCAAACGTTTTCAACCTGCTCATTACCTTGCCTTTATCGGCCATCATCGTCGGTGCAGTGGGTTGGATAGGTAAGGCCTTGATTGAAAAGCAGCTTCTCATGGGCGGGGCCATTCCGGGCTACAACTTGATTGAAATTCAAGACAACTTTCACACCTTCATTGTCGTTGCATGGGAGACCTTAAGGCAAAACTCGATCATGTTTGGGTTCATCATTGCAGCTCTCACGGCAGCCTTGATGTCGACAATTGACACCCTCATTAACGCCTGTGCAGCTATCGGGATCTATGACATCTACAAGCCACTGATTAAACCAGAGGCCGATGACAAACACTACTTGGTCGCTGCGAGATGGGCATCAGGTATCTCGACCATAATTGGTCTGTTGCTAGTTATCTGGTTTGCCAAGCAAAAGGGTAGTTTGATGTCGATACACTACAAAGGCATCATGGTGATCATTCCTGCCATTGTGACGACGATCTTTTTAGGAGCGTTTTGGAAGCGGTTTAACGGGATAGCCGCCTGTACTTCTATGATTGTGGGGAGTGTGGTCACCCTTGCGACAGTTTGGTACCCAGACATGATCCGCCCACTGTCAGAGTTTGTAATGGGGCCAACTAACGGCGAGTACATTTATTTTCGAGCGATGTTCGGGATGACAGCTTCAGCTGTTATCGGCATCTTAGTCACCCTATTTACTCCAGCCCCTTCTAAAGAAAAAACTCATGGCCTCACTGCAAGCACTCTTGACGTGGCTATGGAGGTCTATAAGGGAGCTAAGCCGAATCATAAAATAGGAGAGAAAGTCGCGGGTCTTGAGCCAATTGTCGATGAGGCATTGGCAGAAAAGAGAATAGCGATTAGCAGCTCACTTGCTAAGCGTTTGAAGGCCGAAGAAGGCGACATTGTGTACCTGTCTGACGACCGATGGTGGCTTGGTGGTCTGAGATCAGAACATATGAAATTGGCTAAGATCTTTGATAGTGATGAGCATCAAGTGAAGCTATCAGAGGCCTCCAAAAAGTTAGCCTACCTTCTTGAGGGCAAAACTGTCTTCTTAGAAAAGATCATTTGATTTCATGGTTAAAGCCTTGCCGGCATCATTGGCTGGGCTTTAACTGATCTCAAATCTCAAATCTCAAATCTCAAATCTCAAATCTCAAATCTCAAATCTCAAATCTCAAATCTCAAGTGGCGACAGCAGTTGGTTGCTTGTGACTGGTTTTTTATAACTGGTTAATTGCTTGGCAGGGGGTTGCAAAGTGCTCGTGGCATATAGTGGGGCGCTTAAAAGCTCTTGCAATCGAAATCTGGTGTAAGCTCCACTTTTTTGTGTAGGTCTAGTCCATTTGCAATGAAGAACCAGCTATTTCTTGGGTAAGGTCTCTTTTGCTTTACTAGGAGCTTCTGCCTCACCAGGTTTGGCTGTACTTGGCTCAGGCTCTTCAGCGGGTTTCGCCTTTGAATCTTTAATTTCTTGCATCAGGTGATCGTAGTAAGAGTTGAGTTTGTAGGTACGGCCTAACTCCCAAACCATATTCTGTGACTTGATCTCGACAAGGTTCATTTGAATCACGGCATGCTCAACATCTTCTTGGTCGAACTCTAAAAGCAGAATCTCAAGCTTAAATTTGCCTTTCTCAACCTTTCGAACGGGCACTTGCAGGTCGTTAAGCCATTCTTTAGCCTTCTCGGAGCCTCCAAAAGCTTCGAACTCTGCGATACTGTTCCAGCCTTTGTGAACATGTTGTGTGGGTTTGAGTAGGTTCATATCTTGCTTCCAAAGGTAATTGAGTCGCTCGATACTACTCATCTGTTCAAACTGATAGACTTTGTAGCCAAAGACGCCGGCGACACCCATTACGGTCATAAAAAGTATCGCTGCAATCATAGAGGTAATGGTTGCTTGGCCAGAAGCTCCTCTCAGCAAGCTTCGGGCTTGAAGCGGGCGAGAGCACGAGTTTTTGTTTTTTGTGGGCATTGAAGAGCAGAATTCTTTTGATGACATAGATCGAGTGTAGCGAACTTGAGGGGCACTAGCTAGTGACAATCATAATGTGCCAAATGTTCGATTGAAATCTGTACCTGGTGTCAGCCTAGTAGACGCTATTTCTCTTAACCCCTTAAAATTAGTGCGAAAGACAATCCTCGGCAAATTGTCTAAAACTACGACGAAGCCTGAAATCTCACCTCTGAAATATGTTCAAAAAACATCAATAGTTACGGCCAGTTAGCGGGGTGGGGGCTGGTGGTACATATCTTGTTCTATAGGTTCGTGAAAGGGAGCCTATTATGAAAAACTGGTTGAGATTTGGAATCATAATGATGGGAGTTTCGTTGTACGCGGCTTGCTCAGACGTGAAGTTTGATGTGAAGCCTAGCTCTGAATGCGAAGACTACAACGACAACTTCGGCGACGGCACTTGTACAATTACCCCCACGGGCTTTCAAGAGTTTAACTACTCGGTTAGAATGGGTCAGGTCGACATTCTGTTCGTTACAGATAACTCAGGGTCCATGTTTGCTGAACAGCAAGAGATGGCAAACAGGTTTCCTTCGTTTCTCGATTCGATTCGGGGAATTGACTACCAGATTGCGATCACGACGACAGACATTCCCTCAAGTGATAACTCTCAACAGACGGCTGCTAACGGCAATGGAACTCTATGGGACGGTAAGTTCATCGCCTTCCCGAACGGTCAAAAAGTCTTGAGAAACGCGAATGACAGTAACTCAGTTCACAACAGCAACATCACTTACTTTGAACAAACGGTTCAGAGACCAGAATCTGCTAACTGTGACAACAGCAACTTTCAAAACTGCCCATCTTCTGATGAAAGAGCAATCTATGCTGTAAACAGAGCACTGGATCGCTCAGAGAACTCAAGCTTCTTTCGGGGTAACGGTCATTTGGCCATTGTAATCTTGTCTGATGAAGATGAGCGGTCTACTGGCGGTGAATCTGCAAGTTCGAGAACGAATAATCTCAAAGGTAAAGCTCTTGAGTCGTATGACTTGCCAGCAACTCTTGTGCAGAAAGCGGCTACTGCTATGGGTGCGACAAAAACAATGAGCGTCCACTCGATTATTATTCAGCCCGGTGATACAGGATGTAAGAACTCTCAAGATGCACAAGGTAACCAGTGGGTATTTGGTCAATACGGAGATATCTACAGAGAGCTGTCTTCACCTAACAGCGCTTTGATCGAGGCTGGTAAGGCTGGTCGTGCGAATTCAATTCTTATGGCTGGTACTAATGGTTCTATCTGCTCAAACAACTACACAAATGAATTAGGTGAGATCTCGGATCTTCTGAACGAGGTGCCATTGCAGATTCCTTGTACGCCAAATGAGCTCGATGTGACAACCACGCCAGAGATCCCAGGTTTGACTTATCAACTTGATAGCAACAACCGTATCGTGTTTTCACAAGACGTGATCGGTACAGTCGTAGATGTCAGATACACTTGCCCACGCGGCTGATGATCTTTAGGCTGCGTTCTTGTGGGACTCAGCCAAGATATAGCCTTTGCCGTAGATGTTCATCAGAGAGCCCTCTAACTCAGGAATCAATTTCTTGAGTTTTGAGATTTGAGCATCAATTGATCTCGGGGAAATATCAGAGTTTTGCCAAACTTCTTGCTTGATCCAGGTGCGAGACAGTAGCTGATCGGGGTGGTTAGCAAAAGCTATAAGAAGCTTAAACTGGGTCGGCGTCGTTGTGATAATTTGATCGCCTCTTTTTACCATGTAGTCATTCTCATATATCTTCAGCCCCAACACTTCTTTGAATGGAGTCACTTCAGTTTCACTTCCGCTGGAGGAACCTCTTGAGACTGTGAATTTTGAGACTTTGCCATGTAGAGAGCGAATTTGAAAGAGAACTTTTTCTGGTGAATCTGTCGTATCTAACAGGGCAGAAACATTCCAGCGGTGGTATTTGTCGAGACTTGTCGGTAGAGAGTTCACAACCACGATAAGGCTCTTTTGGGGGTTGTCGAAGTACTCTCCGCATTGTGCTGGAAACTCTTGTAAGTCAGACGACATATTGGCAAGCACGAGATCAGGCTCCCACTCTTTCACCAAAAATAGAGCCATGTCGAGGGTGCTTGCGAGCTGTATATCAAAGAAAGGCTTTAATACACCAAGAAAGCTTGCGGCAAACTGGTCGGCTGGTGAGACAGCAAGAAGTTTCGTTTTTTGGTCGTGCATAATCTAACTATCGACATGGCAGGGGTGCTTCCTTGAGCTTTATTTCTTCTCGAAGATCAAATTTTTGCAGGTTTCTCCGCGCTCGAGATATTTCTTTTCGAATGCAGTTCTAGGCTCTCTGTTCGAGTTGAGCAGCTTCTCTTCTCTTAAAGTGAGATCCCAAGTTGAGACAAATTGAGTTTTTGCTTCCTCGACATAGGCCGAGATGTTGCTAGCCAAATGTAACTGGCCACCCGGCTTTAAGAATTGGAGTAAAAAGCCCATGAAAGGCATGTTGTGGAATCTCTTATTTGCCTGGCTTTCTTTTGGGTTAGGGTTCGGGTAGAGAAGAAAGATCTGCTCAAGGCATGCCGGGCTATTCAAGTTGTGTGCACACCACCAAATCGCATCGGCACGAATGGCGAACAAGTTTTCGATTGGCCCACTAGCCGCAATTCTTTTTTCAAAGGCTTCGAACTTATTCTGAGTTTGCTCAATGGCAATCACCGAGGTCGTTGGGTTGGCTTTAGCAAACTGTAAAGGGTGCATACCGTTGCCACAACCAATTTCGAGCACCACAGGGTCTTGAGTAGCACTCCAATCAAAAGCTTGGCCGTTTGGCGGTTTTGGAACTGACTTTGGGTCGAAGCTTCTCATGTTCTTTTTAGTAGTTGGCGTTTCCAATGACCTAAACTGCGAGAAGACAGATCGTTTTTGACGAACTCTTTAAGATAGGAGAGTTGCACAATGCCAAGATAAGCACCTGCGAGAATCTTTTCATCTGCTGGCCGCTGTTTTGAGAACAACATTGTTCGATCTTTGAAGACGGTGCCAAAGTTTTCTTTTTCAAGATAGTACTTATTGCCACCATGAAGCCAGGCTCGAGACAAAAAACTAGCGATGTCATGTTGTGCATTGTGGGTGATGTTTAAGCCATTCACGAGCATCACTCGAATTCCAGCCTTTTGCAGCTGTTTGAGATACGACAACTCCTCGCCTCCAAAGTCAGACTGGTCACCAAAGCGAAACATCTTGATTTCTCGACTTATCTTCAAAGACATATTGCCGCCCAAAACGTGTTTTAGGCGATCCGATTGGGAGTAGAAATCATTTCGGTCTTGCCACAAATCACAGACCAAATTGTAGGCTTTGCCGAAGTAGCTCGTATTGGAGCCGTTTTGGTATCTACCGCCGATCACCTCTACCTTCGGAAAGGCCTGATGATAGGCCACGAGGTCACGAAGGTGAGTGCTCTTTGGCAAAGAGCAATCTTCATCGATCATATAGAGCAGTGGTTGTTTGCAAGTTTTCAGAAACAGGTTTCTCAACGTCGAGGCGTTGTACTCATCCGTAAAAGGGGTTTCTATATTTAGACCATCAAAGTGTGATAAGCGTTTTGCCAAGGTTGGCTGGTGTTTAGCCATCAGTGGCACAACAATCTGCACCTGACTCATGTCAAAATCTTGCTTTTGCAAACTGTAAAGGCACTCAAATAGCAATTCAATACGCCCAGAGGTGCAGACGCCAATCATTAAGCTCAAAAAACAAACCTCGCTTTTGTTTTCACTAGTTTTAGCACAAAAGCATGGAAGGGGCCTAGCTGCTAGTCACCTGAACAGCTCAGATAGACTCTAGGCCTCGCAGCCCATTGGTGCACTGCGAGGAAAGTCTGCCTTTTAGCTTCTAGTTGAAAGGAGTACAGGTTGACGAGCCAGGGGCATTGATACAGCAACCACTTGGCCGACATGTGTAGTAACCATTCGGGAAGTCATTCACCCAGTTGCCATCACCGTTACCACCGTTACCCGGCGTGTCTGAAGATGGAGTTGCTGCCTCAGGGTTACCGAGATTGTCAAACGAGGAGTTGGTTCGCCAGTTCATGATTCTGTGCTCAGAGACCACATTGTTGTTTGGGTTCGGGTCGTTTAAGCCAGTCTCGGCGGCGAGAGCTGCGTAGTTAATGTTGGGTTCCATAAAGTTAGCAGGCCTTCCACTACCGTTGTATTCAGGTGGTCGGCACCACCAACCCATCCCAGGCACAAACTCACCATAGTTGGGTGTACCAGGGCTAAGAACCTGTCCATCACGCGACTGGCTGGTTGGAAAGTTCGTTCCACCACCAGTCCAGCCGGCGCCCGTTTGACCAGCTACTGAACAAACAGGTCTTTGAAAAACTCGCGAATTCAGGCCTGCCTCAGTCATGATAAGAGTGTTGCGCACGACTGGGTCAATACCGACCTGGCGGTGTTGGATCCGCCAACCGAACGACTGGTGACATGTTACCAGCCAAATCAACAGTTCTAGCTTCGATACCCACGATACAGTCGGCTGGTATTTCTCGCCATGTCACTTGAAGTTCGTAATCACGAATGGTCTCGTGAAACTTCCAGGGCCTAGCCCCAGTTGGGTTTGGAGGTGCTGGCAAACCGTTATCGGTCATGTTAACGAAATCTACGCTTTTACCACATAGCCTCATTTCAGAGCATGGTACCCAATGATCGAGTGCGGCTCCACCCGGGGCCCAATCCATAGGTTCTTCTTCACCATTTACCCTGTCGGGGAAGGCGGTGTAATCAGGCAAGTCACTTGGGTCGATACCGATCCCGTACGGCCCTCCTGCAGCTCGTGCACACATTCTCTTTGGGCTTCCCCCGGCCGAGAATTGAGTCGTTCTCACACCTGCTCCAGGTATTTGACCATAGACCCAATCATCAGTGGCAACGTTGCCGTCAGCATCACGGTCTCTATTGAGGGTCTGCGAAATGTCCCTACAAAGTGGCACATCGCCTGGGCGAAATGAGCCGTTGTAAACTAGCCGAATTGTGATTCTCTGGTTAGCTGTGGTCGGAGTCGCTGTACACGACAGACCAAGTCCTGCGAGAGCATTTGCATCGGCCACTGTAGTCGGCAGTTCTGGAGTCTTAGCTGAAATTTCAAAAGCATCAGGTGGGTTCGGTGGTTCCGAATCAACCGGGTATCTAAATGTTTGAGTTTTTATACAAGAGCCTTCACGCGCACCATCACCATCGGCGTCGAATGCGACCCTTACGCGCAACACGTAAGCGTCACCAACAACTGAATTAGCAGGAGGCGTGGCAACCCCATCATTTGCGCCATCTTCTGAATCGTAAGACAAGAGGTCGAAGGCATTTTCAGAGGCTCTAACCCCAACAGCCCCAGGGTCAGCAGCGCTTCCTGGCCGAATATATCTTGGAGTTCCAGCTCCAGGGCAGCCTTCGGCTCCGCCGTTTGCAGGTTGAACTCTAAGCTGAATTCGAATCTCAAGATCAGTTGGCAAGTTGAACAGTTCAGAGGTTATGCCAAGGGCCGTAACCTGTGTACCATCATGAGTAGTTAGATTTGGGTAGGTTGACCAATTGGTACAAACATCTGCGCTGGCATAGATGGCGTTAAGTGCTGCCATGCTACCTTTGATCAATCTATGAGTATTAATAACGGGAGTGGGGCCAGTTCCGATCAACTCGGTGACTCCGGGATAGAGATCAGTATTTTGAACAATTGGCATTGGCCCACCTGGAGCATCACCAATCATGTCATTGGCTTGGCCCACGGCTAACTCAGTGGGGTAAGTTCCACCCCCATCAGGATCCGTCGTCACAGGATCTTTTCCTGGTACGATACCGTAGATATCTGCGTAAACACCTTGCTCGGCCACGGCCTCAGTAATCGATGCCGCTAAAGACTCACAAGATCTCTTTAATGTGTATTGTCTGGTATCTGTTTGTGTTGCCAAGGTGGCAATAAGAGCTGCTAGACCAGCAACAGCGCCAACACTTACTAAACCTTCCGCAAGTGACACACCTTGCTGATTTTTCAATGGAGAAATCAACCGCACATACATTCAACAATCCTTAAACTAGCCCCAAGTTTCTCTAATTGTAACCTCTAATGTGTTCTCTCGAAACAACGGCTGTTGAAAACCCAAGAAACTGGCTCAAAGTGAGAAAATCCAGTGAAAATCAGCTCCTAGGTTAACATAATTTTGCTGCGAATAACTTGGTGGTCTGATAGAGTGCCCCACTATGTATCAGAGTTACGAGATCAAAATTTTGCACATGGAGACCACCTCCAAGTGCAATGCAACCTGCCCGATGTGTTTGAGGGCCGTGAGCGGAGGGGCCATCAACCCCCAACTGCCAATCACAGAGCTGAGTCTAACCGATGTGCAGAAAGCTCTCTCTGAGAGTTTTGTGAGACAGCTCAACAAAGTGTACATGTGCGGTAATTATGGTGACCCTGCAGCTGCCTCTGAGAGTTTAGAAATCTTCGAATGGTTGAGAAATGTTCACCCCGAAATTCAGCTAGAGATCTTTTCAAATGGCGGGCTCCGTAGCCCTAGCTATTGGTCTAAGATGGCAAAGGTTGTCGATCGAGCAGTGTTCGCAATCGATGGTCTTGAGGACACCAATCACCTTTACCGCAAAGGTGTTGTTTGGCACAAAGTCGAGGAGAACGTAAAAGCCTTTCTTGCCGCTGGAGGGGTGGCTCGTTGGGATTATATTGTCTTTCGTCACAATGAACACCAGGTCGAGTATGCAAGAACTTTGGCTGAGATGTGGGGCATTCAAAAGTTTCAGGTCAAAAAGACAGGCCGATTTTTTAGCAATACTAAATCGGCTCGCAAAGACGAGCAGGTTGTAATGAACCGAGATGGGGAGGTTGAATACACCATCCAGATGCCAAGAGGAGAGAAATATATCAACTCGGCCTTGAAGACTGAGAAGGCAAAACAAAGTCAAATCAAAGAAGCGGCTCCGGTTTCGTTCACTAAAGAGGGTCAGGTCTACAAACCTTCGAAGAAAAAGTCCTCAATAGCAGCTCCATCTACTAGCGGAGGTTCTTTAGAGACTGTTAGTGAAGAGCCTCAACAAAAAGAAGAACCTGTCGCTGTGAAGCCGGCAGCCTCAGCTAAGCCACTTGTCGATTACATAGAGAAAGCTCCCATTGATTGCAAAGTTGCTGCAGAGAAAAGTGTTTACCTTACAGCTGAGGGTTTTGCATTGCCTTGCTGTTGGCTCGCTATTCGAATGTACCCTTGGTACTCAAAGCCCAAGACCGGCGAATTATGGAAGATGTTTGAAACTTTAGAGCGTGGTCTCGACTCGCTGAATGCGATTGAACGAGGCATTGAGAATGTGGTGCAGTCTGAGTTTTTTCAAAGCCGCCTGCCCAACTCATGGGAGAAGCCTAGCTATCAAGAGGGCAAGCTCTTTACGTGCTCTAAAACCTGTGGTCGAAAAGACTTCGACCTTTTTAATTCTCAGTTTGTAAACTAACTTTTGTTAGCTAGAGGGTTGCCTCAGGCTGTGCCTCGAGTTTTGGCTCCGCCTGCCAATCAAGTAAGTGAGCCATCTCTGGGAAAGTCTGTTCAAAAGAGTGGCCTCTCGTTTTGTCGAGCAGGCGAATGTACTCTTGAAACTCTGGCATTCTTTGTGACCAGTCTTCAGACTCCATAAATTGTACAAGGCCCATCAGTCGTTTGATGCCGTAGGCGTTATCAAGAAACTCTTGGTCGTCAGAATAGCGTTTGGCTAAGTCAGCACAATAGGCTTCGTACTTTTCACGAACTTGCTGCTTGAATTCTTTCGGGAAGATTTTCACATTCAAGCACGCCGGATGATAAACGAAATGTACGTTGATTAAGCCTGCACCTAATGGGGCCGGATTGATCTTTTTAAAGTTCTGCGAGAGCTTCCAGTCAATGAACTCTGGTAAGTAGTAAATGTTCAATGCTTGTACAGCACACGCAATAGTCACTTCAACATTGTCAGGGGTCGCATCAAGTCTTTTAAACTGCCTCTCGATAACAGACCATTTGCTAGGATGCCTAATGTATTCGTTCATTTCACCAATGCTGTCGACAGAGAAGTGAAATCTAACTTTTGGAAAGTGGCTCCATAACTCAAACAGTTTGGCAGGCATATGTATGCCATTAGAGTTGTAGCGCAATTCAATGTGATGGGCATGGCCCGTCTCAATGCACTTTTCTAAGATCTCGTAGTGCTTATCTATGATGGTGGCTTCGCCGCCAGCGAAATAAAGCTGCCTAAGGTTTGGAATCTGCTCGTAGAGTTCTGTCCAGAAGGAATCGTTGTTTAGGTACCAGTCGTAGCTGGCTCCATCGACCTTGCCCTCATTGGCCCAAACCATAATTTGCTTTAGGTTCTTGTTCTTCACCTGCGGGTACATTGTGTTCCAGTCTTTGACCCACAAAGAGCTGTCGTGAGGTGAACACATTGAGCATTTCAAATTGCATTTGTGGCCGAGCCTCAGGTCGACATAGGCAATTTGTGGAGGAACAGACCCGTCTTCTTGAGTGTCTTCGACGAGCTTATTGACGTCGAGCCTACGCGACCAGTACTCGGTCTCCCATTGTCTTTTTGAGCGGTGCCCAGCAGCCTCTTCTTTGAAGCACTTTGAGCAAGATGGGGGCACTTCGCCAGCGAGCATCTGTTTTCGTATGCTCTTCATGTAGGCATTGTTCCACCCTTGTGAAAGAGTTGTGTGGTTCAAGTTTGCAGGCTTGCCATCGTCATTTTTGAGAATGCCAACTTCGCCACCGTACTTCTTGTCATTAGTTGCCGCCGCAGACGAGGCATTAGCTGTGCAGCAAACTCTCATGTGACCATTAGGCCGAGTGCTGAGGTGCGCCCAGGGCAAAATGCAGAACGTATCAGTCAAAAAAGGAGAGTCGCTCTTTTTCGCTTTAACGGTTTTAGACTCTTGAGTTGAGCAGGGTGCCGGCAGTGGTGTGGCTGCTGCCTGTTGTTGATCTTCATTTTTTTTGAAACCTAACCAATTAAGCCATGACATCTGGAGCCCCACCTCTTGTTTGCTGAGTGTTTGAGGTTACCTTTTGCGGCCAGAGAGGTAAACCCGTGCCGGGCTTCCTTTTTGGAATTTTGCTATCAGCACTGCTGACACAAGAGGGAGTTACGCAAGGCATAACCTTTGGAAAGAGCTGAAAACCAGTGTCGATATGCCCCAATGGTTCGTCATGACAAGAGTAACTTCTCTTGATTGTTCCGTCTGGCTCACGAATGATGATGCTTCTGTAGCCAGCGCTGCACTCCCAGCCTTTAAATTGATTGAAGTTGAACGCATTAAATCGCTCGGCTTGGTCCATGTACCATTTCTTGCCAGAGTCATCCATAAGCTCAACCTGAAGAACTGGGCTGACGTAACCGTCGTCTGACTTCTTGGGTGTATTGGGCTTAGGCGCAGGAGGTTTGAAATCACTTGGTGGTAGTCGGTTGGGGTCTACAGCTTTTTTGACTTTTGAATGCTTACCAGTGAAGTCCATTTGCGGCATGCCGGTGCGAAGTCGCAACAGTTGCTCTTCAGTGTAGCCATCGACCACTTTTGTGGCGTTCGGGTTGCTCTGAGGCTTCAGTGTGACGTTGATCTCTTGTTCGTGAAAAAACAGTGCTGTTTCCCAGAGCATATCAAACCGCTCAGGAACCATAACCATGTTGATTGTGATGTTGACCCCGTTCTCTTGTAAGAACAAAAGCTTCTCAGCAAAGATGTCTTTTTTAGCAAACTCAGAGTGGTAACTAGCAGTGATGCTAACTCGGTCGAGTTCTTTGGTAGCCTCAACGTACCTTTTGTACCACTTGATGCTAGGGCTGCAATTTGAAGTCATGTGAGTCGAAAGGTAATTCATTTTGTCGCGATCAGAGGCGTAATGCGAAATGATATCCAAAAACTTAGGGTTGGCAGTCGGCTCACCCCCGCTGAATGAAAAGTGAAACGAGCGAAAGCCTCTATTGGTAGCCTGCCGTTTGATTTCATCGATTGTACCTTTAACGAGTTCTACAGGTCTGTGATCTGGCTTGTTTGAGTGAGCATAGGGCCAGCAGTATGAGCAACTGTAATTGCAAAAACGGCCAAGGATCCATGACACACAAAACAGGTCTCTGTTGAGAAGAGAGCGCTGACCGACCCGGTCAATTCGATCAAAGGGAATTTGAATGAAATCTTCGTTTTTCAAGAAGCCCCCTCAAGGTTGAGATGGCTTAATTCCTATCAATTGCACCAATATTTTGGCAAGACAAACTGGCGTACCTGTTTGGCAGAAACCCCCATAATTTGACCATTTGCTGTGAGGCGAAATTGCTTGTTGTCGACTCGGGACCAGCTTCGCACGATCACTTGCCCAAAACCGCGAGAATCGGTCTTGGTGGTTCCACTTAGTGAACCGAGATCCCATTTGATATTGTCTGAGGTAAGAGCGGTGAGTTCATAGTTTGTGACCTGTTGCTCGACGGTGCCCTCAGAATCGCGACAGCGCATACGAAAATTGATCATTGCTAAAAACTGGGTGCTGCACTCGCTATTTTTACGAAATTGACGTGGGATTGAACAGTCATTGAAGGTTATCTGTTTAAAGCCGATCTCGGTTTTGTCTCGGTACAGCCCCAATTGTTTGGCGAGCTGCTTTTTATCTAGTTGAGCGGCCTTCGGCTTTTCAATTGACTGTGATCTTGGCTTTGGGGAGCTGTCAGAATCGGGTCGCTTGATAACAGAGGAGCAGCTAGAACCCACTAGCAAAGCTAAAAGTATAGTGAGCAAATTGCCCAAAGTTAGCCGTCGACTAATTTGCGCTTGGTTGCACTTGTTTTCTGCGGGGTTTTTCAGTTTTTTCGGTTCCACTTAAAGCCTTCCATCTGTATCTCAGATAATAATAGGGTTTAAGAAGTCGAAGAGATACTGAGGAATCTAAAAAGTGATTTAAGTCCATATAAAAGGCTAGATCGAAGTTTCTATGCAAGAAGATACTGGCAGAGCGAGATAGGGCATTGAACCTCTTTTGCTGGTCAAAATGAAACGAATTCTCTTTGTCTGGATACAGGTGGTATACCGGAGAGTTCAATAGCAAAAATTTTGCCCCGCTTTGATAGAGCCGGTAGCCGAAGTCGACATCTTCAAAGCCGTAGTAGATGTATTCAGAACGAAAGGGTCCAACTGACTCAAAGGTCTTTCGTGTGACCGCGAGGCCGTAAGTACAAGTGTACTTCCAGTAGTTTTTGAGACTTTCCCAGTCTTTTGTGGCTTTGAATTGCTCCCAGTAGTGATTCTGTTTGTAGGTGTGCTCCGATTGGTCGATCTGCTCGTAGGGCATAAACTGGTGCGAGGCAGACTCTTTCATCATGTGTCGAGGAAACTGAACTAGCATCTTGTCACCAAGTTGAGAGTCGAGATCAAAAAGCAATTGGGGGCTGATGAGTATGTCAGAGTCAACGAACATCAATCTCTCGCCTCGGGAGTGGCGAACCCCTAGGTTCCGAGCTTGGCCCGCTCTATAAGAATCATCAAAGCGGTCACCAGCCTTTCGGTCCCATCGGACTACACAAGCTTTAAGATCTGAGTCGCAATGTTCTTGAAAGCACTTTGCAATCTCAGGCGACAAGGGTTGGTCGTTTCCGTCATCTACAAATATCACTTCAAATGACGATTTTTCATAGGCGTTAGCTGACAGATTTCGCAAAACTTTACAAGCATGACTAATCTGAAATCGCACAGGGATAACTATCGAATAATTGATTTTGCCGGCTTGGCCAAAGCTATCGGATGACCATGCCATTTCGCCAGATGGTAACACTGTAGTTACGTTCTCAGTGGGCACCAAAAATGGGTAGTGTAAGTTCGAAGTCTTAGGCAGAGTTTTGATATCTTCTTTCTCAAAGAACTTGAGTGTTCTAGCAATGTTCTGAGCCCTTTTTCGGTTTTTTGGGTCACGTAAGACCGGCTCGACAGCTGATGTTGAGAGCCACTCTACAAGCTGATGGTCTTCTGGATAGAGGGTCGAGTAGAGGCTGGAGAGTTCTGGTGAAACATCTTGCACACTGAGAACGCGGTAAGGAGCTTTGCCTTTTTTCAGAAACTTATAAATCTCACGAAAGCTATTGCCGGGTCTGTGCAAAAGAAGAAACTCGAATCCCTTAACTTGCCAATCTTTTATCAAGGCCTGCCAATTTGAATCGGCCAGGATATCTGGGTTCAATAGCAATTCTTTATCGAACTGACCAAGGGCTGCGAGGTTCTCATCAGCCTCACTCGAACTCATTGCTGCCAAATTACAAGGAATCGTAAGACGATTGTAACCCATGTGCTTCAGATCTGCAGTCAGCTCATCTGCATCCGTGTTTGATAAGTTGAAATCGGCAAACTGATCTTTCGCTCGAATCAGCCCACAGTAATCGCAGTTCTTGGTGCAAGTTTTCGAGATTGGAAAATAAACACTAGGCTTGTCAGAAACACTAAACTTGTAGCCAGCTAAGCGATCATCGAAGCCGGCGCGTAGGCGAACATTTAGCCGCTTCATTTCTGTGCGCATCTTTTCTGGTAGTTTGTGTTGAAGAAACGCAGGAACCTGGTGCCGAAATACATCAAATACGAAGTGAGTCGAATGTGCGAGTTTCCAGAATGCTCCAACTACGTATTTTCTGTAGTTTTTGACAGCAAAGCTTCTGATGTAATGGCCAGCTTGAATTGCACTACCATGTGCAGGCCAGTAGGCTTTGTGAAACCCCACCACAGCGAGTTTCCAAACATAACCCACCTGCTTCCAGACTTTTCCAAGCACTACGAGAATATGGTGATAGGCAGTCCAGTATGCGAGACTTGCAGCTGCATAACTGTCTGAGGCCAACTTGGCAGTTCGGCTTTCAAGCTCGTAGGCCCACATCTTTCGCCGGCTAATTTTAGCGCTAGGCCAAGTTTCTCCGCGATTCGCTTTCTTTTGGCCAACACGGAAAAGGTGCCGGTATTGAAAGTTCAAGAAAGAGAGGCGCTTTTTGCTTAACAGTTGCAGAGAATTTGGATCGCTTTTCTCGTCTTGGAAATGGCTGCCGTAGCCCTGTCTTATGGCCTTTGCAAAAAAAGTCTGAGCATCGAGCTTCACATGGTGACGCACACTCAAGTTCGACAGTCGCATGTCCATGAAGTTCTTGACCATGCGATTATGCAACTCAGTTTCAGCACCGCCAAACACGATGGCCGAGTTGAACTCTAGGTCTGCCTTTTTAAGTAGTGATTTCTTGTAGCAAACGTTACCGCCTAGAAGTCGCTCGACTTGCATGAGGTCTTTATCTAAAGAGTCTTTAACCCAGTCATTTGACATTTTGGTGTAAGCTCTTTCATAGGGGTTCGCTTCAGCGGGTAGCGTATAAAGCCCTCCGACGGCAGCCACATGTGGAAGCTGCTTGTGTATCGTAATCAGTCTTGAGAAATGGTCATTGTGCGTGAGTTCGCAGTCATCATCTAGAAAAAACACAAAGTCGGCTTTGGCTTTACTTAACCCAAGATTTCGAGCCCAGTTCACACCAACTTTACCCGCTGTGAAGTAGTGCATTTGATGTTTTGGAGTGAGTTGCGACAGCTTCAGCTCGGTCTCTTGATCCGGAAGGTTTGAGACCACAATAACTTCGAAATGATCTGGCTGCAGATCTTGGTGCTTGAAACTTTTCAGCAAGCGAACAAGGCTGTCGGCACGACGGTGTGTCGGCACCACAATCGACAATTGCAAGTCAGTACTCTCCAATCAAAACCCCCGAAAGAAGGGATGTTCTACCCTTTGCTTTGCACGCAAGAAAGAACAAATTCGAAGCATTTAGACGCTTAGTGTCGAGTTGGATCTTGCTGCCAACGGCTGTTGATGGTGATAAACCACAAACTCTGGCAAAGGAGCGAATCTGTGATTTCAGAAATTTTTCAACCTGACTCTTGGGAGCAGGTAAAAGGCTTTGATTTTCAGGACATTACATATCATCGGGCCAAAAGCCAGGGCACTGTTAGAATTGCCTTTGATCGCCCTGAGCTCAGAAATGCTTTTAGACCTCAGACCGTCGATGAGCTCTACCGAGCCCTAGATCATGCCAGACAGACTCCAGATGTCGGAACCGTGTTGCTCACTGGAAACGGGCCATCGCCTAATGATGCTGGTTGGGCTTTTTGCTCTGGTGGAGATCAAAAGGTTAGAGGTGAATCTGGGTATGAATACAAAGATGGTAGTGTCTCTGTCGGGCGTTTGCACATTCTTGAGGTTCAAAGATTAATTCGCTTTATGCCGAAGGTTGTCATAGCTGTAGTTCCCGGTTGGGCAGTGGGAGGCGGGCATTCGCTGCACGTAGTTTGCGATTTGACACTTGCCAGTAAGCAGCATGCAATTTTCAAGCAAACGGATACCGATGTCGCGAGCTTTGATGGCGGTTATGGCTCTGCCTATTTGGCAAAAATGGTTGGACAAAAACGCGCTCGAGAAATCTTTTTCTTAGGTAAAGACTATTCTGCAGAGGAAGCCAAGTTGATGGGCATGGTGAACGAGGTCGTTGATCACGATAAACTTGAAGCCGTTGCTCTTGAGTGGGCCGCAGAGATCATGAAAAAGAGTCCTACCGCCATAAGAATGTCGAAGTTTGCGATGAACTTAGTTGATGATGGATTAGTGGGCCAGCAGGTTTTCGCCGGAGAGGCAACAAGGCTTGCTTACGGCACAGAAGAGGCAAAAGAGGGCCGAGAGTCCTTTTTAGAAAAAAGAGACAAGAACTTTTCTAAATACCCATGGCACTTCTAATCGCCACTGTTTTGGCGTTTGTGAATGCTAGCAAGCCTTGTTTCGCAAGCTCTCTGCCGTAACCACTTTGCTTAGTGCCTCCAAAAGGAAACGCTGGATCCGATTTAACAAAATCGTTCACAAAACAACAGCCAGCATCGAGCTTGTCTCTTGCAATTTGAGTCGCTAAGTCGACTTTATCTGGAGGAGCAAAAACAGCTGCGCCTAGTCCAAACTCACAGTTATTGGCGAACTCTAGGCCTTGCTCAATATTTTCGATTTCGACCATAACTGCTACAGGGCCAAAAAGCTCCTCACGGAATGCAACCATGTCAGGTTGAACTTGAGTCAACAGAGTTGGTTCATAATAGAAGCCTGCACCTTCAGCTCTGCGACCCCCAGTCTTGCAGATTGCCCCCTGTTCTATTGAGGCTTTGACCTGGCGGTCGAGATTGAGAAGTAAGTCTTCTCTAGCAATTGGGCCCAGTCGAGTAGTCTTCAATGTCGGTTGTGCCAGTTCGAGTTTTGAGATTTCATTTAGCATATGCTCTTCAAATTCAGCGTAGGCCGGTTTTTCTACAAGAATGCGTTTTGGGGAAATGCAACTTTGACCAGCGTTCATAAAGCGCCCTTTTGCAATAGTCATAGCCGCCTTCTTTACGTCGACACCATCAAGTACAAGATAAGGGTCACTGCCGCCAAGTTCGAGCACACATGGTTTGAGTGCTGCCCCAGCTAAGGCCGCAACCCGCTTACCCGCTCGAGTGCTTCCAGTGAGTGACACACCTCGAATTCGTGGGTCTTTAATCATTGCCTCGGTCTGTTCGATGGATGTGCGTAAGTTTTGATAGAGATCGTTGCCGAAGTGCTTTTGAATGAGCTTTTCTAATTGATTTGCCGTTTGTTGGACGTTCTCGGCATGCTTCAAAAGAATTGAGTTGCCAGACAGTATAGTTGGCACAGCAAAACGAAGAACCTGCCACGCCGGGAAGTTCCAGGGCATGATACCAAGAATCACCCCGAGCGGTTGGTGGCTGATGAAGCTGTTGTCGAAGTTGCCTTGTAGAGGTTGATCTTTCAAATGCTCTGCTGAGTTTTCCATATAGTAATCGCAAAGGATGAGACATTTCTTGATCTCGGCTTCAGCCTGAACGATAGGTTTACCCATCTCGCCGGTGATTGTCTCTGCGAGTGACTTTTGAAAACTCAACAGATCACTCTTAAGTGCCCTCAGGCTCTCAATAAGGCTTTCAAGTGGTCGTCTTTTGTAACCGAAGGCCTTGTCGACCTTTGCCTCTACCTCAGATGAACTTTCATAAGTGAAGGTGTGAATAAGTTCGCCGTTGGCGGGGTTGAAACTTTGAATCTTCATAAGAGGCCTCCAGTTATCGCGAATCAATGCAATACTAGCGAAGATCTAAGCTGGTGTCGATTGCCAACTGCCAAAAGGGCAATTCAGCCGCGCTAGAGAATGCTGAAGACAATAACTGAATTGGTAAGGCCTGGTTATCCTGTGAGTATGGCTTTTTTAATTTTACCAATAAGCTCGAAAGAGTAGGCTCCACTATCCGCAAGGTGTTCAATTGCTTCCTGCAGGTTATAGCGTTTTCGAGAGGCTTTTCTCTGAGCAAGGTAGTCGACCTGGTCTGCAATAGCCAGAAGCTGTGCTTCCATTGAGATTTTGGCTGAGTTCAGTTGTTTAGGGAAGCCCTTTCCATCTGCACGCTCGTGATGCTGCTCTATGATTTTGGCCACAGTTTCTGTGACGGCCATTCTCTTAGTTTTCAAGACTCGCACCGCATTGAGGGGATGCTCCATGTAGATCTTTTTGTTTTGGTCATCGAGCTTTTCGATAAATTCAGGAGTTGGTTCATGTTCTGGAATTGGAAAATCGACCAAGGCCATGTCATGAAACAGCCCCGCAATCGCAAGATCTTCAGGCTTACCCACTCCAGTGGCCATACTAAGTAAGCAAGCTAGCGCTGAAACATTTGAGGCATGTGAATAGGTATCAGTCGTTTTACCTAAGAGACCTGCAATTTGCTCATGAAAACTGTTACCAGTTTTTTTCTCGAGGTACTTGTCTACAATTTTCTGGCTTTGATCCATGATTTGTTGACCCACAGAGAAGTCAGCCGACTCAGTTGTGTCAAAAATAGAAGTGAACAGATCCCGTGTTGTCGTTTGAAGCTGAGCCATTCGCTCAGTCTCAGGAATGGCTGAGTTCGGGTCGGCTGCGTCAGCGAGCTTCTCAGCACAGTAATTGTAGAACTGGTCCATCTCTTGTGAATTGATATAAACCTGACCAACAGATTTTTCTGTTAACTTATTGAATTGCTTTTCTCGAACTTCAGACCCGGCCTTGACCATTTTAACGTATTTGTTGTTAAGGGGTAAAAAGACACTCATGTCAAAAGGCAGCTCGTCCCCAGCAGCGATATCAATCAACTGAACGGGCCGATATCTAGTAAGCCCAGGGTCTTTGCCAAGGCTTGCAACTATTTTGTCGAGCTCGACATCGAGAAGGCCTTTGTCGCCAGGGTAGATATACACCTCTGAGGCACCATTCTTTTTGAGTGAATTGATTTCGAGATCCACCCTTGAGGTGGCTATCATTAGTAGCCTGCATTGCGGGAAGGTGAGTCTTATGCCCTGGGCGAGCTCGTCTCCGTCAATTTGCTGAACAAATGGGCCAGTTATTACGAAGTTTATATAGTTGTCGACATCTTCAAGCTCTAAAACTTCTTCAAAAGCCTGTGCCGTGCTTAACGCCTCAATATTTACAGTGGATAGCTCCTCCCTTAACCAAGTGAGAACCTGTCGATCCAACCCAATGGTGAGAAGGGTGTAGTTAGGCTGCTTGTTGCTGTCCATTGCTAGCCATTTCGATTTCGATGTGGAACTTCCCTAATTGGCTATCAAAAGGCAGCACAAATACTGGCCCTTGACCGGTGTGGCGAATTTTTAACTTTTCAGAAGTAAGAACTGCCGGAAGTGCTTTTTGCAGTTCGTGGCCAAGTTCATCGTTGAGAATCACTTTTGCTTGCCCGTATATGATATTGAGCAGCTCACCAGCAAAGTCTTCGAGCTCCTCATTGATCTCTTTGTTGTCTTCTTCAAACATCTTGTTGTAAATGTCGAGAAAGGTCTGAGTAGGGAAGCAGAGAGTGATAGAGCCTGTGAAGCCATCTGTGATCAGACTAATGACACCTGCGATGCCGATGTCGTAAGGCAGAGCTTCTTTTTTAACATAAGGTTTTAAAACCGACACCTCGGTATCAGCCTGCACTTCGAGGGCTGTTTTTGTGGCAACAATAAACGGGTTAATAAAACTAACATCGAGTTTTTTAGCAGTGCGAAGGCCAGCAGCTTTTTTTACAGTGTCGATGTTTTTCTCTGGTGAGAAAATAGCTTCGAGTCCACGGTTTTTGATGTCATTTAACAGATCTTCTTTTAGGCCAATTGAGAACAACATTTTTTGTATGCCTTTGAGCTCTTTTTTGAAAACTAAAAAAGGCTGAAAGGCTTGGGGAGAGATACCAAGTGTCGAACCAAAATCAAGGATGAAGACTTTGGCTTGCTCTAAAAGCAGACTCTTACTCAGATCAGCAAATTCTTCAACGTTTGCAGTCGCGATCTCTGTTGGACATTTGATAACCACAATTTCTTTATCTTTTTCGATCTGAAAGTTTCCCACCCAAATACTCCAATGTTGCTATTTTTATATCGGATTTCTACTAGAAGTCTTCACGTCTTGTTTTGTGCTTTTAGATACTTTTATGGGAAATTAACGAAGGTAAAGCGTCGTATCTCGCCTAAGGGCTTGATGCGTTCAGTAGTTGTGTTTTCTAACTTGAAACGATGAAAGCAAAATCGTGTCAAGAACCACTCAAACTAGAAAGCCCCAGCGTGTAGCTGAGGCCTTTGAATTACGATTTCTACGAGCTCATGAATCTTTAAGCTGCAGCTGCACCAGGATTGTGCTTAGCCCAGACTGCTTTTAGCTTTTCACCAAGTGTAGCAGGAGTGAAGGGCTTAACCATGTAGTTGCTAACTCCAGCAACCACTGCTTCTTTAACCTGTTCAGCCTCGTTTTCAGCAGTGAGTAGCATAAACGGAAGTGTCTTGTATTGCTCACTGGCTCTCACACGCTTCAAAAAATCAAGGCCTGAGCTGTTCGGCATGTTCCAGTCAGAGATGACAAGTTCTATCGGAAAAGGAGGTTCGTTGAGAAGCACCCAGGCTTTCTGACCATCTTCTGCTTCGGTGATCTTTTCGAAGCCCATTGACCTTAATGACTTAGAGACAATTTTTCGCATTGTCTTCATGTCATCTACTACAAGAATACCTGTGCTATTCGCAAACATGAAACTCTCCTTTTCTTAACAAATTCTTAAACGGCAATTTCAGAACGACTCTTTAGTTCATAAGGGCTGGTTAACAGATAATTAAAAAACTATGTCTCAATTTGAAACTTTAGTTTCTTTTAGCTCTATGAGGCCTTGATGAATTGGGTTGCCTCACTTAAAGAGGGGTCAATTTCTTTCACTAGACTTTTCATTTGAGGCCAGGTTTCTGCGCTAGATTGTGACGCGTACCTGTGCACTGCTCGGGCCATAATTTCTGCCCGCTGCAAGCCAAAGTTCATCAGTGCCCCAGCGAGCTTATGAGAAGCCTGTTGTACAGCGATGTAGTCAGAGTCAGCTTCAGCCTCTAAAATTGTTTGGCAGTCTGTGGCGCATTGTTCACGCAGTTGATCCAGTAGCTCAAGGGGCACTTCCAATCCAAGAATCTGTTTAAGATCGACAAGCGTCTCGTCAAGTAGCCGGGGGTAGTTGTTGGGGTCGTTTTGCTTCTCGTCAAATTGCTCAAGGTCGATGTGGCCAGTGTAGGGAGCAGCTGGCCCTACTTCAGCAGCAATCACCACGGCCTCAGCTAGAAGTTCGAGATTCAAGGGCTTGTGAAAAGTCTCTGTTACCCCTAGGGCCCAGGTTTTTTGAAAAGTCTCACGAGTCGGGAAGGCCGTGACAAAAATGCATGCGATTTGATTTTTTTGAAGCTCAGGTATGAGATCAAGACCGGTTTCATCATTGCTGAGCATATGGTCCAGAATGCAAACTTGAAATTTGTTGAATCGAATCAGCTCTCTTGCGGTTTGTAGATTCGTGCCCAATTGGCAATGATGCCCGAGCTTTTCTAGCGCATGGGCGACGGAGGATTGAAAGACTACATCGTCGTCTATCACGAGCACGTTGGCCATTCGATATTCCTCCCTTTCTTAGACCTATTTTGGTATCGGAGGCTTGGATCATGAAAACGCCGAAATTAACTAAGAGTTAAGGTTTAAGGCAAAATACTTAATGGTTTGTGGCATCTCTGTGAGCCCAAATGAGACAGTCAACTATTTGCATTTAGTTGGGTTTTCTTTTGATTTGTACACCGGAGAGGTGATCCCAAAAGTAGTTCTGATTGTCTTCGCTGTACTTAAGATGGCTAATTAGCCAAAGTAGTGCACAGAGCCCCAAAATCGCAATTGAGATTACCGGCATAAAGGTATTCAAGAACTCGATGTTGAGAACCCTGACAACAACTTCGAACAGTGGAGCAACGAACAAAATAAGAGACCACTTGAGAGCTATGACAATCACTTTTCTGATACCGATTTGCAAAGGACCAACACCCGGTCTTGGTATCGTTTCAAAACCAGCTAACCAAAGACCGATTGGGGTCTTGATTTTTGAAGAGACACAAAATGCGTAATAGGCTGCAGAAGTCACTGGCAGAAATGCAGCTTTAATAAAAAACCAATGCAGTTGCTCAGAGGGCATTGAGCTCATAAAAGCAAATTTCACTTGGGTAGATGGAAAAATAAAATTGAAGACCGTGAGAAGCAAAAAGAACACAGTGATCACAATAAGACTGTCGACAACAGATGCAATAAGTCGCTTAGATTCAAATTTCATTGTCATATCGATTCTCCTCATTCGAGAGAGTGAAGTTTGAAAGCAGTAGTCCAAGTAATTGAAACAATGAAATCGAGATTAGGCCGAAAGATTTGTTCACAACACCAAGACCGAGCCAGCTCAGGAGACTGATTGCATATAGGTAGGCAAATCCTCGGAACCGAATATCGATAGGTCCTCTAGCTGTAAACCCGAGGCAAAGAAGCGCACTGGTCACAAATAGAGCAGCTAAGTGAGCATGTATCATGCTTTGACAAGCCTCCACCATTTTGAAAGAAGCCACAAGCAAATTAAAACTTGAATGACCGATGTAACAGTGATGAGAGGATTATCAGCCCACAACCCATAAAGACCCCATTGAACCATGCCAGCTGTGTAAAGCGGCAAGAAGAGTTGGTTGCTAGTAAGCCTTTGTGGCATAGCTATCGCTGTTGTCGCAATTGCGAGAGTACTGGTTACACATGCCAAGCTTTCAAAAGTGGTTGCAAGATTCAATTTTTGAGACTCCAGTATTGCTATGAAACTGATGATCTCCTAGATGCGCAGTCTTGGTCAAATGCCTGCTTGGCAAAATCTTGCTTCTCGTAAGTGGTGACCTAAGTTATTGTTAGCTCTAGAGAATTTCTGATTGAACCTTTTTGAGTCAGGTGGCGTCTAATACTCAAAACGCACGCTTTTTGAGAAAGTGCTAATTGAAACCAAAGGAGTAAGTATGAGACTGCAATTGCCTATTTTGATGGTCTTTTTTTTGATGACTCCAGCGCCTGTCGCTTATGCCCAGCCTGGTGGAAAAAAAGGAGTCATGCGGAAGGTTCTGAAAGAACTGAACCTGAGCGATGAGCAAAAGAGCTCACTGAAAGAGATGCGCAAGGCCAACAAAGGTCAGATGAAAGAGCTGAGACAACAGAAGAAAGCGGCACGACTAGAACTCAAAGAGGCCATGGGTTCAGATGCAAGTGAATCTAAGCTGCGAGCTCTGCATACCAAGTTGCAAGAGCTAAGAAAAGAGACAGCTACTAAGCGTTTTGAGAACCTTCTTAAAATTCGAAAAGTTCTCACACCCAAACAGAGAAAAAAGTTTGTTGAGTTGAGAGCTAGTAAAAGGGGTCGTAACAATTAATCAATCAAAAGAACTAGCTCTTTTTGAAGGACTTTACCGAAGGCACGTGACTGAGTTGCGAAGGTTTCTTGTATGGTTCGGTGGCAAAGATTTGGCCGATGATCTTGTGCAGGAAACCTTTTTTAAAGCTTGGAGAGCACGTGGCAAGTTTCGAGGCGATTCATCAGATAAGACCTGGTTGATCGCCATTGCTAAGAATGTGGCCATAGATTCATTTAGAAAGCGGAAGCCAACACAGCCGATCTTGGAGCCTGTTTCCAGCGAAGGTACTAGTTATGAGCTGCGAGAGCTTATTGAAGTTGCAACAATGTCGATGACCGCTGAAAAAAGGTCTTGTTTTGTTCTGTTTTACAAACTTGGTTTTAGCATAAAAGAAATTTCAGTATTGGAAAATGTGCCAGAAGGTACCATTAAGTCACGGCTTCATGCCGCGAGAGATGAATTTACTAAGTATTTGAAAAAGCTTGGAGTTGAGCATGGATGAAAAAGATAAGAAGATTAGAGATCTACTAAGCCAGCATGACTCCGATACCCGTTACGAGGCTCCGGCGCAGGAGTGGAGTCAGATTCGTACTCGAATCGAAGAGTCAGAAAAGGGGCATTTTCAGATTTGGTTATGGGCCCCATTGGTTTCTGGCCTTTTGGTTTTTATTTTTGTTCTAATGCCCTATGGCCACGACCCTAAGCAGGACGAAGAGATCGCCGAGTTTTTGGCAGACTCCTATAGGGTACTCGATGAGGAGCAAACAGACCTGTTACCGGCATACCGAGACCTCTTATAATTTTGCTTTTTTATAATCGAGCTTTGCCTTGCCGTGAGCCTCTGGTAGCCCGGCCCCGCTATTGGTTGTTGTCGAATTTATCAAGAGGTTTGAGAGAGTACGGCGTGGTTTTTGATGTTCAGCAGGTTTTGATGGCATTAGCTGGCGGGATGCTAATAGGTTTGTCTGTGACAATCATGTTACTCGCTCTGGGGCGGGTAACAGGAGTCAGTGGAATAACTTACAAGCTGATTATTCGCGATAAGGGCGACTGGGTTTGGAGAGGTTTCTTTGTTGTAGGGCTAGTTCTGGGTGGAGTCACTCTCAGGTTTTTCTATGCAGATTCTTTGATCAATTCGGTCGATCACGGGCTGGGCCGTATAGCCTTGGCTGGCCTATTGGTAGGTTTCGGCACTGTTCTAGGTAATGGCTGTACCAGTGGCCACGGTGTTTGCGGCATTAGCCGTTTTTCTTTGAGGTCGATTACGGCTACCTTGACTTTCATTTGCTTTGGAATAGCTACCGTTGCAATTGTTGATGCATTTCTGGGCGGAGTGGTCTATTGAAGCATTCTTTGGTTGCACTCATTGTAGGTTTTTTATTCGCCTTGGGTCTTGGTATTTCAGGCATGACTCAGCCACAAAAAGTGATTGGTTTTCTCGACCTGTTTGGGGATTGGAATCCAGCTCTTGCTTTCGTTATGATTGGAGCGATTGGTGTGCACTCGGTGCTCTTTCGGTTCATAACAAAAAGAGAGTCTCCAGTATTGGTTGATCAGTTTCATTTGCCAACGAAATCAGATTTGACACCAAGTCTATTGGTTGGAGCTGCCCTTTTCGGCATTGGTTGGGGCATCGGAGGGTTTTGCCCAGGGCCAGCGATTACGAGTTTGCCTTCAGGCAACCTAGAGAGCGCAGTCTTTGTCGGGGCCATGATGCTGGGGAAGGGTTTGTTTCGAATATGTAAACCATTACTAGATAAGTACCTGCCATAGCAGAAAACTCGAAGGGCCTGGGTTCGCGAGTAGGGGTCATTTCAAAATCCGGCGATGACCACGCCTTCATTAATGCCCATCACTTGATTCATATTGAGGCAAAGCTTGCCTTAAAAATGGGACCAAGCTGACGCATCTGTGGTTCAGTATGAGACTCTCGAACTGAAAAGGGGCGAATGTGCTCTAGGTTCGATTTGAAGTCGAAATTGAATAACTTTTCTTCAAAATTGTCTAATCTAAAGTTCAGCTATCTTAGGCAGTTACCGATAAATATTAAGAACGAGTTAAGAAAAGATTAGTGCAAAGTTAAGCGCACTAACTTTAGGTGAGGCAAGTTTGAACGTACTTAGATGTCTTACAGTGTTAGCAGGCCATACGTCAAAAGCAGGTCTTTTGATCACGGCCTCTATTTATCTCGTGGGTTGTGGGGGGGGGCAGCCTCCGATAGATGAAGAATTTGGTGGCGCTCTCAAGCTTGCACCCGTTACATCGATCACTCTTCAAAGCCCGAGCTCAAGCCCAAGCCCAAACCCAAGCATCACCTTACGAGTCGCAGGAGTTGCTTCGGGCGAGTTGGTTGAAGTTCACTTCAATTCGACTTGTACGAGTATAGCCGGTTCGCAAACAGCGACCTCAGAAACTGTTGATGTTAGTATCTCAAGCCTAGCGACCGGCACCTATTCATTATATGCAAGAAGAGTCAGTAGCACGACAAGTGCAGTCTCTCCTTGTTCTTCGGCTACAGCTAGTTATGAAGTGATTGGCTCGAGTCTTGTTGTGACGGGTTTGACTAATGATGCAAACGCAGCTCAGAGTAAGAATTGGTCATGGAGTTGCAGTGGAGCAATCACCTCTTGCGAGTATCGGTACGCGGTGAATACGAACCCTGCATTTGCGTTCAGTTCAGAGCCTTACAGCGCAACAAGCTCAACTTCTCAGGCAGGTGTGACTGGAACTTACTATCTGCATGTTCAGGCTAGAGATGCCTATGCTACCACGATTGTGAGCCCACAAGTAACAGTATCTGCCGAGCTAGACAATACGGCTCCGACAGAGCCCTCTTCTCTAAGCCGAAACAACCCCACAGCAGGAGTAGCTGCAGACAACACCCCCGAGATCGAAGTCTCAGGTGTGGTCAGTGGTGATACAGTAACTTTGTACTCTGATTCTTGTCTCACTGCAGTTGGTTCAGTAGTAAGCACCGGTAGCAGTGTGATAGTCGAAGCGTCGACTTTATTGGATGGCAGTTATACCTTTCACGCGGCTTCGGCTGATTCGGCAGGCAATGTGTCTGGTTGTTCCGTAGCAAATGTGACTTACACTGTTGATACGACTTCACCTGCGGCACCAACATCACTGGCGTTGGCATTTGGTCTTAACACCACCGATTCAGACGAGACTCCAGATATCATCATCAGCGGATTAGTAGCGGGAGACTCAGTTGTTTTGTACTCAGATGCTTGTTCGACTGCAGTTGCAAGTGGCACAGCGACCGGCTCAAGCATAACTTTGACATCAACTGCACTGACAGAGGGTAGCTACAGCTTCTTTGCCGACTCAACTGATCCTGTGGGTAATTCTTCAAGTTGTTCAGTTTCATCTGTGAGCTACACTTATCAAGCTGCTCCAGATGCACCAACAGGTTTGGCTCTAGATGCAGGCATTCAGCCAATAGACAATAACCCGACTCCGGTTGTAGTCGTATCAGGAGTGACCGTGGGTGATACAATTCGTTTGTACTCTGATGCATGCGTAACTGACGTTGCCACTGGCATCGCAGGTGGAGCATCGATCAATCTTACAGCTTCAAGTTTGCCTGATGGAAGCTACACATTTTATGCAGATGCGGAGAACTCTTCGGGAGGTCGATCAACTTGCTCAGTGGCTACAGTCAACTACACACTCGACACTGTTGCTCCCACAGCCCCATCGAGCTTAACTCTAGAAGGCGGTTTGTCGGCCATAGATAATGACAGTACACCTGGGGTTGTGGTTTTTGGTGTTAACCCTGGTGAGACAGTAACACTGTTCTCAGATGCGTGTGTGACGGCTCTTGGCACAGTCGGCAGCACGGGCGCATCAGTTACAGTCACATCGAGCTCTCTAACAGACGGGGCCTACACCTTTTATGCCTCAACAACAGATGAAGCTGGTAACCCTTCAGCTTGCTCTAGTGCCACAGTCTCCTACCTTCTTGATACAGTGTTGCCGACTGTTTCGATTACATCAGCACCTGACATTACAGCTGCGAATCAAGGTTCCTATTCAGTTGTTGGAACGTGCAGTGAGAGTGGTGTCTCAGTTAGCCTAAATGTAGGCAGCTTGCTGGTTTCTCCAGTCTGCTCAGCGGGTAGTTTTTCTACAGGAACTTTAGAACTTTCTGGCCAAGCAGATAACCCAAGCTTTCTAATCACTGCAGGTCACGTAGATGCGGCTGGTAATTCTGCGACTCAGGCGAGTGTGACCGTTGTTAAAGACACTTTGAGCGACACAGTTGCCATTACAAGCGCTCCTGATATCGACAATTCAAATGAATTTTCATACGCTCTGTCTGGAACTTGCAGTGGTAACGGCTCTCAAGTTTCTGTGTTTGTAGACTCTTTGAGTTTCAATACCAATTGCAACCTTGGTTTCTGGTCGTTGTCGAGCCTTAACGTCTCAACAGTTACTGATTCTGCTTCAGTTTTGGTGACGGCAGACCATCTCACAGCGCCAACTGCGTCAGTCAATGTTGCCAAAGATTCAGCGGCTCCTACTGTTGGCTTTAGTTCTGCTCCGAACATCAACTCAACAAATGAAGCCACGTATTTGGTAAGTGGAACCTGTAGTGAGAATGGCCAAAACGTTGACGTTGAGATTCCTGGAGTTACACCATTTTCAGTGGTTTGCAGCTCAGGCTCTTGGACATCAGGATCACGAGATGTCTCGGGTCTGGCTGATAGCGATAGCATCACGATCACTGCAGATCATCAGAATGCAAGTGCAGTCGCTGCGAACCAAGCGGTGCAAGTGGTATCAAAAAACACGGCGACTCCAGTTGTAACAAGTTTGTCGGTGCCATCGACTTTGAGTAACAGTGCAGATCTCACTTGGAGTGTGATCAATCCCGGTGGCTTCACAATAAATGACTACGAGATCCAATACCGGGTTAGTGGTACAACGACTTGGTTGAATTTCAATGATGGTGTAAGCACAGTGACCTCAGCTACGGTCACCGGGCTTCAGCCTAGCACGACCTATGAGTTTCAAGTTCGTGTCTCTTACGATTCTTCTTTCTCAGACTACTCTCAGCTGAGCTCAGGCTCGACAAAGCCAGATAGCACGCTTTTCGACAGCCCTTACAAGGCAATGAATGTAGGTGGTGCTACTACGTCGAACATCGTTGCCTTTTATGACGACACCTACGTCACTATAAATGGAGTTACAATTCCTGAATCTCCTTTAGCCAAAGGTGAAGTCGTCAATTTGCCTGGCACAAAGCAGTTTGATGTCATTGATGCTGACAAGCCCATCTTCACAGCAGGTCGGCGTGGTTCAGGCGGCAACACTAATAAAGCCAATATTGTTTGGTCACCTACGTATTGGGCCGGTAAAACCTTCTCGTTCAACGCGATTCGTGACAATGCTCAAGAGTTGAGTATTTACGCGACCGAGGCCGCTTACGTTGAAGTCCGCCAAGGTGCAACTGTTCTTGCCACTGCCAATTTGAATGCTGAAGAGGATACGACTTTAACTTGGTCAGTGTATGGCAGTTATCAGGTTGTTTCGACAGGTGCCATTTTGGCGTATCATATATCGGTTCGAACAGGTGATCGAACTGTCGATCCAAAGCCATTGTTGCCGAGTCACACTGAAATTATTGGTGTTCCATCGTCTTCCATGAGGTTGACCGCAGACAGCAACGGAACTAACTACTCGTTTGTGCACTCTAACTCTGAAACCGGTTCAGGCAATTTGAATGCGGAAGATGTAGTTCCATTGAGTCCTGAAGGTACCTCGAATCAATACAACCCTTCGAGCTTATTGATTTCAGCTGATAGACCGGTTTCAGGCGCTAGCTTTGCTGATAGCGATGGTAATTGTGCTGCTCCATTTATACCAACAAACTTAATGAAGAGAAGATATGCAATAAATGTTGTTTCCGAGTGGGTTGCTTTTGCATCAAAAGAAGCTGGCATTATTCAAGTTTACAGCCCGACGCAAACAATCGGTGTGGATACACCTGTCCACACGCTTATTCTCGACAGCGGTGGTGCAGAAGTTAACCGCCCGTACAAAGCTAGAATGGCCAACCCGGCCTCCGGCTATCGCTTTATTTCAACTGTTCCTGTGGCAGCTTGGTACGAGCCGAACTCTGACACAGGCGCTGCTGTGGAAGATGAGACAATCTTGTATGGCACAGACGATTAATGTAACGGTCTATTTCTCAAGAACATTCTGAATAATGTAGTTCATAGTTAGAGGGTTGAGCTCAACATTTAAAACCAGAAGCGTCGCATTTGGATCGAAGCTAACTACCGAATGCACCTTTCGAGTATTCATAAAATACAAACAGTTCGGATTAAAGGCTACCTTGCGGTCGTCAAGTGTCATATGAAGTGAGTCAGGAGTGCATTGAAAGAAGCTGATCAATCTAAAAGTCAGGTCGCTTTCGCGGTAGTTATCTCGGTGGGGGGGGAAGATTCCACCCTCTGCCAGGCGAATTAGGTGAGATCTACCTAATGAGGGTTCAAGTGGTCCGAGTTGAGATGTTACCGAATGAAAGTGCCTCCAGTAGGGTGTTTTGGTTCGGAAAGACATCTCATTGTAATGGGTGCCATTTTTTTTGTTCCATTCCATAACAGAATTGAGATCGATCTCACCGGTAATGCCGCCATCGAGAGAGGTGAGGCTAAGGCCATAGCGATTCGACCACTTTTTACTTTTGTTATATGGCACCCACTGTAGGTCAGGAGATGAAATTTCATGCTCAAAAGCTTGGCTTCCAAAGCTGTGATTTAACATAAAAAAGTCACCGAGCGATGAGATACGCTGAAAGTAGTACTCGCGGTCTTTGGCGCTTACTTGATCTAACTTATTGGCATCCTCTACTGTAAGTGGGGTCGTGTTTAACATCATAGGCTCCTACAAAAATTCACTCTGTTTATCATCAGGCACAACGACATCAATCATCAAATGGTACCTGTCGGTGGCTCCAAAGTTTACAGCCTTATGAAGTCTGTTAACTCTAACGAGAAAGGCTGAGCCATCGGCAGGCATATGCACTCGCCCCTCCTCGGTCACAAAGTAGCAATGGTCATTTGTCTCAATTGGTATGTGAACGCGAACAAAAAAATCGTCATCTGTAGCATCCCTATGAACACTAGTCTCTCGGTGGGCTTTGAGCTCAACGATTCGAGCTTTGGTTGGGTTTAGACCAGCATCTCTAAAATACTGAATCACAGTTGCGCAATAGGGCTTCATCGCTTCGGTTGGGTTGACATGATATCGAGATGGCTTTGCTCCCAATGCCTCAAACTTGCCTTTATCTAGTTCGGTAGCCCCTTTTGAGGTGGTAAAGCAAGTCTGTCCTTTTTGCCACCCATCGTGGTGGTGACCAGATGCCGACATAAGAGACCAACCTCCCCATTGAGGGATCTGGTAGATCGGTTCTAGACTTGATTGAACCTGTTTCAGCTCTGCTTTCAGCTTCTGCAAATCAAACCTTGTTTCAAAACGAGATGCTAAGGCTAGGTTGTCTGAAAAAGCCGAAAGTTTTTGGCTCCAATATTCGGTCATTTCACCCTCCATTGCCTCCATTATAGAGGCTTCTCGTTGATTGGCAAAGCCCTACTGGTATTGAATTTAAAGTCCTTGAAATCCACAAAGATGGGGCTAAACTTTTAGTATGAAGAAATTAAATCTGTTATTACCTGCAGCAGTTAGCCTTTTGATCGGGTGCCAGAGTGCACCAAAAGCTGAAACAAAGGCGGCCATTGACTATTTCTCGAGCTCCCAGGTGAGTGCAGCCCCTTTTTTGGGGAATGAAGCCATTATTTGGGGAGGGGCCTCAGGCCAGTCTCACATCAAGGTGTGTAATCAGAAGTCTTTTGAACAGGAGAACGTAATATGCGCTCCGGCCAAAGGTACCACTCAGACAACTGTTAGTACTAAGCATTTGAGGCAGCACTTTTACGAAGCAGTACGAATTTTTGCTGGCGACGGAGTGATTGCTCGTTCAAAATTTCGTGCACTAACTTTTCTCGATTTTGTTTGCGGTGCCTCTGTTGAGAAAGAATCCGCATGTGTAGCACAAACACAGAATATATCGGCCCTTAAGAAGGTTAGGGTGGAGATTCAGCAGCTCAAAGAGTTTGAGGGTGCTGAGCCGGCGATTTACTCTATCAATACTCAGCTTGGTAAGATTGTGGATAACTGGTTTTTAGATGTTGAAACCCGGCTGAGGGTGATCCCCAAAACTGATGTTTTTGCCTACGAAGTACTGCGCTCCTACGCCGGAGTGATAGATGAGCCAGATGGTTTTTTAAAAGTGAAAGGCAGCCAGGCTGAGTTTCTTATGGGAAGCCCCGAAAGTGAAGAGGACCGAGACCCAGACGAGACTCAGCACAGAGTTCGGGTTGAGAAAGACTTTTACCTACAAAAAACAGAGGTTACCCAGCGGCTTTGGTTTGAGGTGATGGGCTATCTAAGGTCTAATTTCGTTTGTCGTGACCGAACTCGGCGCTCCTGCAAGGCTCAAGAGAGCTTTTGCCCAGAAAGTTATATAGAAAAGGGTGCCACCGGAATGTGTCCTAACTACCCGGTTGATACGATATCAAAAACTGAGATCGAGATTTTCTTGATAAACCTGACTGAAAAAAGTGGGGTCTATCAATATAGATTGCCCTCCGAGATCGAGTGGGAGTACGCCGCAAGGGCTGGTACCACTACCAAGTACGCAACTGGTGACAAATTGTCAGATCTCGAGAGCCATGGTTGGTTTGCTAACAACTCAGGCAACACTGCGTTTAAGAAAATGCAGCCACACAATGTTGCGAAGCTAAAGCCCAATAACTGGGGTTTTTATGATATGCATGGCAACGTCTGGGAGTGGGTGCAAGATGTTTACCGAGACCAGCCTGTTACTAATCAGCCACCTGTTGAGAGAGTGCCCAGTGAAGACGGCGAAGTTCGGTACGTAAGACGGGGTGGTGGCTGGTACTGCGAGGCTCAATGGGTACGCGTTGCCAATCGTGGACACGACCCTGCTGGCAGTCGATACCCTTGGGTGGGGTTTCGAACAGTTCGAGATAGAAACTAAATAAAATGATGATGGTCTCCTTTGGCGAGCTTGATCATCTTCGAAAAGAGTTTCAGCAAAAAAAGAGAATTGTTCCTTATTTTGACCTCCTGGTCACGGGTTCAGTGTGCCTTGGGGCTGCGGTCGCTTTCTTACTTACTAGTTACGCTTGGCTTGCTTTAGTTATTGGAAGCTTTGCTGCTCATAGAGCCTCAGTGTTCACACATGAAATCAATCATGGAATGAGGCGCGATTACCGATTTCGGGTAATTTATCAGCTCATTTTTGGTGCGTGGTTTCGTCAGCCGAGCTATCTTTATGATGGGCATGGCCCTCATCATCATCAGAACAGCTATGGTACAAAAAAAGATGCACGATACTCACAGGTTTACAAGCGGCTTGCTAGAACTTTGCTTCAGGGCATGATCTTTCCGGTTCTGAATTCCGCATTGCTTGTGGTTCACTATAGCCTCTATTTACCTGGCTATTTCAACATTCAACCTTTTTTGAAGTGGAGCAAGGTCGCTTCGGCATTCTCGTTTAACCCCGAAGGGCGTGGGAAGGTAAAAAGCTGGAGTCTTTGCAAGATTGAGAAATTTGAAGTCTTGAGTACAGCTTTAGTAACCTTGAGCTTGATCGGTTTTTCAGCTCTTTATTTTTGGGTTTTCAAGTTATTACTGTTCACTGCAATTGTCGGAATTGGAGTGTTTGCCTTAGATTTTGTGCATTACTGTATGGCACATCTCTACACATCTGGCTGGCGCCCCGTGAGTCTTGAGGAGCAGGTGCTAGACTCTGCATCATTTGATGGACACTTTTATCTTCATCTATTTTTGCCCCTGGGTCACAAATACCATAGTCTGCATCATTTGTTTCCTGAGGTACCGTATTACAACCTTGGGCGTTTACATAAAAGGCTAGTTCAGGGCTTGCCGAATGATCACTTCTATTTGAGGTCGGTTTACAAAAGCCCTGTGCATTTTTTTAAAAGATGTTGGTCAAAAGACAATCTGTTGAGCCAGTCCTCAGTTGGGTTAAGTTGAGTCAAACCGGCCTCATAGACTTGAGTGACATTCTCGTTTTTGATACCCTATTTATATGTTAGGTCAGATGACTTTCAAAAATCACTACGTCTTTTCAAGAGGCACAGACCTAACGGTTTTTTTTTTTGTCCCGCTCTTGGGTCTTCTAGTTGCGTTCTTGGCAGATAGTTTTACCTTCTTTTTGTTTCCAGCGATGATTTTGGCAGTCAAGGTTCTCGACTTTTCTCACCTTATGGTCACGACCTTGCCGCTTTACATTCGATACAAGCGGGGTGTTTTTGGGCTTTCTCTGTTTGCTGGTTTGCTCCTTTTTCCATTTTTGTTTGCCGCAGTGATGCTCAGTTGGAATAGGCCCTTCTTCATAAGTCTAATGGTAGTTCTGTTGGTGCAGCATCTGGTAAAGCAGTTTTTAGGGTGGATCCAGGTTTCTCAAAAAGAAAACGGAGTATCAATACTGAGGTTTCATGACACTTTGTTTTTTTATTTGGTAGCTTTGCTGCCATTTTTGCTCAATTACTCCGAGATTGGGATCCATGGAGAAGCTTACTTTTTCAAAAAAGGAGATTCTCAGATTCTAAGCCTGGGAGCTCAACAGGCTGGTTGGGCCTACTCAGCTTACCTTGCTGCGCCCTTGCTGTATTTGCCTATTGAGGCCTTCAGAATTATTAAAACGGGTGAGATGGTGGTTACTAAGTATTTACTTTTGTTCAGTGCTTGGTTTTGCTTAGGGTTTTGTTATCTCACCTTGCCACTTGTGCACTACTACGTACCTCACACTTTTCAACACTGCTACTCTTACATTAGATTCAACCACAAGCACATGAAGAGTACGATCGATGCACCAAAGGTTTTGGGGAGCCTGTTCGCTTTTTTCGTAATCTCTTTTTTGCTTGGTTTTGGCTTCTATCAAGCCAGAGCTCTCGATTTAAATGAGTTCCCATTGGCTTCTTATCTGCTTAGTGCCCTTTTGTGGTCCGTGCCTCTCAGTCACTACCTATATGACATGATCATTTGGAGATTTCCAATAATGAAGAAGCTATACTCTAAACCTATAGGCCCAGGTTCTGCTGTAGAAACTGTGTGAGGTCTTCTCGTTTAGCCTGCTGAATATACTGTTTAGTCTTGTCGACAATGTCATCGATCCTAAGAGACCAAACTCGCTTGTTGGATTTTGATGGATCAATCTCGTAAACCCATGCCCCCTGGGTCACATCACTATACAGTAAATTGCCATTATCTAATTCTTGTATGCCACCACATACCTTTGCATTGAAGACCGTTTTGGGTTCACTCTCAAAAAGAGTTGTCATAATTTTTTTGATTGGGTCATACTTTACAAGGCTCGAGTGATCGCCTCTGAATGATCTGTTGTAGTAGATTAAAAGCTCGCCGGATGAGAGCACCTGAACATCGTGCATCGATTCGTCGTTGTCGAGTTCAGAGTGATGAATGACCCGAATGACTCGTTCAAGTTTTGAGTCGAGGATGGCAATCATAAACTTGTAGTTTAGATTGATTACAAAATTACCTTTTGAAAAAACGGGATCCTTTTTGGCTGATTCGTTGTCAGGAATTTCATAGAATGAATTGAGATGACTGAATTGGTTTTTAATTGAAGGCGTACGTCTCACCAGCTCAGGAATGTGTATTGTGGAATCTCCTCTGCCCTTTGGAGAGAGGCGTTCTATGTTAGCTCTGTCTTCGTAGAGGCTGTACTTTTGTTGTGTAGCTCCTGTTTCAGAGTCAGCAATGATCAAGGTGTCGAACTTAATCTTTTCGCCCTTGTACTCATGATAGTCTTCAGAGATTACTAAGAGTTTCGTCTTGTCTGAGTTCCAATTCACTTGATGGTGAACTTTTAAATCTCTACTCCAAAGAAGTTCAAATTCTTTTGAGTGTTTTTCGAGATTGTAACCATTAGAAGAAATGAAACTTCCATCTTCTAAGAAGAGGCAGAACCTGGCCTTGTAGACCCAAACTCTCTGGCCTTTTGAATTGTAGATTCGGCAACCGACGACGGTGTGCTCCTTTTTGGTTATTCGGCTCGACTCTGCTTGTGCAAACCTCACAAATAGCACCGTCGAGTTAATCAAGAGGAGGCACAGACCAGTTTTAAGTGTATTGTTTAACAAAATCATCTTGAAACTCTATTTCACAGGACTCGTAGAAACTCTCAAGTGTACTCTCGACATCGTCATGGGAGTCTGCAACCAAGACCAAGTAGCCTGATGTCTCAGAGTCTCCCAAGTGGCGAAAGTTTTTTGGTATGAGGTCGCCTGGTTTAGTCGGGAGGTGGTGATAGGCAATGTTTGGAAACTGACCCGTAACATCTTTAGGAAACCGAGTAGTCTGGCAAATGCCACCATCACCCCATTGTAAAATTTAATTGCAAATGACTTTACTAGAACTTGATTTTAAAATTTCTTGTGTGACCTTGCCAGATTCGTAAAGCGAGATCTGCTCCTCGATAAGGTTGAAGTCAAAGGCTCGGTTGTAGCCCGCAGGGCTCTTCATGCCTGTCGGTCGCAAGTTGACGTCAAAAATGACTCGAATCTCTCCATCTTCATGAAAGCCCTCGAGCATGAGGCACGAGTTTTTAATGCCGAGGCAATCTAGCATTTTTTGGACGGGAGAAAAGTCGATGTCTGCAAGTTTGTATTTCGAGGTGATGAGTCTCGGGCCATAGCAAAAGGGAGAGTTTTCTTGCCTCCATATGCCATCCCATAAGTGAAAGGGTATTAACTCACCGTCTTGAACGAAAGCATCGACTCCTAAGTAGGGTAGGTCTCTCACTGAGGGTTGAAATACATATTGCTCATCGGTATTCAGCAGTAAGTAATTTTGGGCGGGATCTTTTTTCTCTAAGAAAGTTTCGAGCTCGACTCGGTTAGATAGCTCGCGCACCCCAATTGAGCCTGCTGATAGGTTTGGTTTTGCAACTATCGGAAAGTGCTCTGCTTGTGCCAATCGGAGGGCTTCGCTCTCTGTCCACTGAAATTCAAAACTAGGTAACTGATTCTGTTGTAGAAAGGGATTGAGCAGAGTTTTATTGGTCACTTTTTTGCCAGCTGATTCATGAGGCCCATACAGACCTCGAGACTCAGCCACAAACATGCTTTGCAACAATGAGGCATTGCAGGACGAATGGGGGAGAATAAAATTGATCTCCTGCTGGTCGCACAGGTTTAAGATTTCGTCTCGGTCGGCAAAGTCTATGACTGCAAAATGGTCAATGAAGTCTCTGGAGCGGTCGAAGAAAGGATCTTGGTCTAGATCAGTTGAATGGGTGGCTACAACTCGGTAGCCCATTGACTTCGCTACACGCAACCATATGTGAGCCATTCTGTATACGCCAATGCAAAGGCAGGTTTTTGAGTTCATCATTACCTAAAATAAAACCATTGCTCAGTGATCTTCAAGAAGGATACACTTGAAGCGTTGCAATCTTCGAGAAGGGGACGATATGCGTCAAGCTTTGCTGCTACTGATGATTTTTACTGCCAATACTGTTCTTGCTTTCGAGGCTCCAACCCTTGAGGCGATAAAGCAAGTTACCAATGCGAAGACTTCTAAAGCGGTGGGCGTTTTAAGAAAGTTAAGCCCGAAAAAACGCCAGGGTGCTATTCGCAATTTGATTAAAGGTAAACAATCAGAGCCTTACTCGAATATGGTCTTAGTTCTGATGGGTGAATTGAGTTCAGCATCTGGTGACCCTGCTAAAGTTAAAGGCATGTTAGAAAAATACATGCAAAGTAAGAATGCCGACCTCAGAACTTTGACCAGTCAACAAGTGGCCTTAGAGCTTCAAGCGGTGATCGCTATACTAGAAAAGTACCGTTTACTTGCGAGCAGCGCTTTGGCTCTCTCAGATCGTGTTTTGAAACCAGTTTTACAGAACCCGAATGTGGGTAGCCCAGAGCGTTTTTACGTTCTTAGCTCTTTGATTGAGGCACTAGAGCGGGTCGGCGGGTTCGAAATTAGCAGCTCAATTGCAGAAGAGGGCCCAGGTTTCTTCAGCCGAAAAGAGCTTCGATACGAACTACAGCTTGTGACAGCCCAAGCCAGATCGCTGATGCGACTTGGTAAGATCGATGAATCACTAAAGGTTCTCGAAGATCGATTGGCTCAAGATGATGTCAAAAAGAGGTTCTCTACGGAAATCATGCGCATGCAGTTACTGAAGTACTCTGTGGTGAACATTAAAAATGACTGGGAGAAGTCGAAACAGAGTGAGATTTATCTAGACGAAAAGTTTCGCTCAGTGAGTGATAAAGGTCTTAAGAGAGAGTACAAAGTGTTGCTAACTCTTAAAGAACTTCATAAAGGCAACTACATGAAAACCAAAACCGTAGCTGAAGGTTTCATAACAAAGGCCAAAGACAAAGTTCGACCACACTACTTACTAGCCCGCAGCTTGCGCTACTTGAAGGCATGGGATCAGCTCGACAAGTTATGGAGCGATCTGGGAAGTAAGCCCGAAGACAACTACGACGATTTTCTCTATGTTTACTTTGCCGTCGAGAGAAGTTTGCAAAATTGGCGCAAAAAGCAGCCGATTGCGCCAATCGTTGAGAGGGTGAAGGCTATGAGGTTGGCTCCAGAGGTTTATTCGGTCTATATGAAACCTATTGAAATGTTAGCAAGGGCTCAAAAAGATGGGTTGGAAAAGTCGGGTATTAAGAAGCACCTTTCAACGCTCTCTCAGCACTTCTGGCTCAGAAAAGACATTGAGTTCGTAATCGCTCAAAAAAGCTAGACTGTACTAAAATGAGACCCGGCCCTCATGGCTCAGGTAGTAAGGATGATTAG
>JABSOQ010000128.1 GCA_013216195.1 Bdellovibrionales bacterium | reverse complement strand
GTAGATCTCGGCATGCCTTTCTTGGCGCTCTGTTCGCCAATCTCTCCCACATCTTGACTTGGCCTTAGCCAGAGTAAGTCTAAAGGGCGGTAGCGGGTCGGCGTTTCGACGCCACAACTTGCGAATTCATCAAGAGTCTCATTAATGCTTGAAAGCTTCTCGATATCAGCATCAGCCGAATCAAAGAAAACCGAGTTCAGCATCATGCCCAAAATCGCACCAATCGAAGGCTTTTCTACACTGTGAGGTTTGTCTCTATGAGCGATGGCGCTTGGGTTACGTACACCAACAATGAGCATTTTGTCTGCTCCGAGCCGAATCGGTGGGCTGAATGGAGCGGTTGCTCTGAGAGCTCCATCGCCATAATACAAGCCATCAATTTCAATTGGGGGGAACAGCAGCGGAATGGCAGCTGAGGCCATGACATGGCGATGATCGAGTTTCGCCTCGCGCATTTTTCTCCTAGGCCGGAGGCGTTTCACAGCAGGCGTTCGAGCTTGGTAAAAGATCGCCGACCTTTGGTAGGCATACGAGAATGTTGAAACTGTGATTCCATGTAGAATGTCTTTGTCGATATTTGTTTGAATGCGATCAAAAGGAATTCTTTCTTTTAACAACTTTGCCAAAGGTCGGGTGTCGAGAAGTGCTCTCGCGAGTTTGTGAGAGTTGAACGAGCCCGAAGTGACATCTGTTAACAGTTTAAAACCGATTTTACCTATCGAAAAGGCATCACTCCGATAGATATCTCGCGTTCGTAAGCCCTTCCAGGTGGTTGCGAGCAGCTCTGCAGACCCATAAAACTCATGAAGACCACTAGCGACGAATGCTCCGTTTATGGAGCCGGCACTTAACCCGCTGATAATGCGAATCGGGTTTGAGAGATTCGCCTCTTTAAGAATGTGGGCTATACCTTGAATTGCACCTGCCTGGTAGGCTCCTCGAGCACCTCCGCCTGTCAGAACTAATGCCACACTTGGGCTGTCTTTTTGCTCACTCGCCATAAGTTATCTCAGCTCCGGTGTGGCCAACGAAATAAACTAGAGCGCAAAACCCGAGGCTTAAAAAGAGTAAACTGATATCGATTTTAGTCGTTCGCAAGTTCTTCAGCGCTACTTGGGCTGCTGCAACGGCAGTGATGAATACAGATGCTATGAAGAAGTAAAGAGCCAAGTCGTAGTGTGAGTTTAACAGCTCAGAGCTAGCCATAGAGTATTCTCGGTCTTCGACTCCTGTCACATAAGAGGCTGTGGTGAATAAAAAGGAGACAAACGTCATAAACAAAAAGCTCGCTCGAACTCCGTCGTTATTCATTCGTTCGCGAAAGATGACAAGGCCAATGAAATATGCTGGCATAAGAAGTGTTACAGAGATTGGCATATGAATAAACAGTGGATGTAGTGGGAGTTCAGCCATGTTTAAATTATACTACATTTTGGTTCTCAGTCTAATTCTGTTTTGTACCTCAGCGGCTCTCGCCAAAATAGGGCAGAAGGGCTTTGTGAAGGCCGTGATGCACACATTCTACTCTGAGTTGGCTGAACTTAAGACGGTTGTTGCATCAGATGAAGAATTCAAGAAGCCAGAGAACAAAGAGAAAATACAATCGGCACTCACCCGACTAAATAAAAAGCTAAACTCGAGAAAACCGAAAAGACTCGACTCCTGGTTTTTCTGTGACCTATGACATGTTGGCGAATCATGTCTCAGAGGCTGAAAAGATCTTCAAATTGGGCGAGCTTGACTACGCTCGAATCAAAATCACCTCGATGACAAATTATTGCACCGGTTGCCATGCTCGAGTGCCAAAAATGAAGAAGGGGTTTTCGAGCTCGACCAAGTCTCAGTTCAAATTACCCAAAAAACCTTCAATAGTGGATATCGATTTCTTGTTTGTCGGCCGTAGGTACAAATTGGCTCTAAAAGGGTACAACCAACTCATTCGGAGGTCAGACAAAGGGGCCTTGAAATCCGAAGAGTACGAGCATCTCTTTTGGCAGAAGCTAGTTTTGTTTTCTCGAATTTGGCGAGATCCTGCGAAGGCCATTTTGAGTTTTGAAGAGGATCTAAAAGCTGACAATTTGCCAACAGGTTTGCCGAGTCGAGTGAAAACCTGGGTCGCGCAGTTTAAAGCGTGGCAAATGGATGGTCTCGACTTGAGTGCCATAGGAGACATTGAAGCCGTTCGTATTACCACCGCCGCGATTGATCGTATTGCGGCTAGCAACGATTCTGCGATGAAGGCCCCGACACTCATCGAACTTCTGAGGCATTCAGGTGGGCTTTATGAATTGCTTTTTGAAACTGAGCAGGTCAATTTGCATCCGCAAATCTTGCAAAGTTTAGCAAAGCCTTTACAGTGGATCTCTTTACAAGACGTCTATTTGAAGAGGTGTGTGACTCTGTTTCCCGAGAGCAATGCTGCTCCTGGCTGTCTGAAGGGCTACAAGTCCATGAGGGACAAAAAGTTTCCTGTTAGAAAGCCAGAGTTTGTTAAGGCTACAATTGCCTCACTTGAACAGAAACTGTCTGAGCAGAAGGTCAAGTCAAAGTAACTTTAGAACGCCCCTTGCCACAGACCTGACAAAGCGTCGGGATCTAGTGAGCTTGCATCTTGCCCATTCACTTTGACAGTGGCTTGAAGTCCGTTCACCAGACTGACCGAAAATGACATAACTTTATTGCCGTGTTCTATCGTACCGCTCGAGCTGATGCTCACGACGTCATCTTGTGTTTGAGATTGCACTCGGGCAGTCGTCTTGAACGAGCCAAGGGTACGGGTGTTTGTTGTGCACGAAACACTTACAGTCATACTGGTGTTGTTTTCGCTGGTTTGGCGAACTGAAAACTCATTTGTGCAAGAGTGGTTCTGCAGTTCGTACTGTGAACGCAAAGTTTGATCGACTAAACGGTAGCTGACTGTGTTGCGAGCCGAAACGGTGTTGGAATCATTTGAGGTAACAAGGCTGGTATTGCTATAACGAATCGGGCCTGGGCCTGGGCCATTGTCGATCACGATCTTTAACATGCTATCTGATTCAGAACTGCTCACTTCGCAATTTTCTGAAATGCTGGCAGAGAGTGGGCCGTCAAGAGTATTGGTTTCGAGGTCATCATTTAAAAAGTCAGTGGCCAATTTGGTCTGCAGCATAAGCTCTGAGTAGTCGGCACTGAGTAACTCAGCTTCAGCTATAGAGGTGTTTACCGCGGCGCTGCCGCTCTTCTTGCTTCCGCTGCCAGAACTGGGTCCGCAGCCAATAGCACTTAAAAATATGACTAAAATTGAGACACGCTTGAGCATTGCCCACCCCCTGGTCAATGATGAAAACCCTTGGCCTCAAGTATTGCAAGAAAGCGGCAGGCTAGAAGCAATCTGATAGCCTTTGGGTGCTCAGTAATTGGTTAGCGCCTACTGGGTTTACGGACTGTTAAGATGTCGACTTGGGTTTCTGGTCTCATTCAAATGTTGCGTTAAGGCTGCTAGTTGTTTTTCTGTTTGTCTTTTTATCTCGAGATTCGGAATCCCTTACATGTTTATTTGCTTACAAAAATATACTGGCCGGCTATTTTTTTCGTCTTTGGCGCGTGCCAGTGAGGTTTTGCTGGTTCGAAATCAAACTTAAATGGTACGTTCGCCCACATGAAAGTTGGAATCTTAACTGGCGGCGGCGATGCCCCAGGCCTTAATGGTATTATCGAATCGGCCACTCGTGCCTTGTTAAATATGGGGCACGAGGTTGTAGGAATTTGCGACGGTTTCGAGGGCATCTACGAGGGTAAAACTATGCCGCTCACTTTGGATGCAGTAAGAGGCTCTCATGCGTTTGCAGGTACTTTGCTGGGTACCTCCAATCGATCAGGCACCGAAGGCCGAGAAAAAGAATTTCAGGCCGCCTACGAAAAATTAGGCCTAGAGGGTTTGATAGTTGCTGGAGGTGACGGAACCTTCAGATGTCTTCAGGCGATAGAAGGTCTTAAGCTAATTGGAGTGCCCAAAACTATTGATAATGACTTGTCAGGCACTGACGTGACATTTGGCTACGACACGGCTTGCTCTGTTGTTAGTGAGGCAATTGACTCTTTGAGAACTACTGCTGTTGCACATAAGAGAATTGTGGTGGTCGAGACCATGGGGAGAACATCTGGTTGGATTGCACTTGGTGGTGGTATGGCTTCAATGGCTGATGCCATTATGATCCCCGAAAGGCCAATTGACCTTTCGGCATTCAAAACCTTTTTGCTCGAAAAACACAAGTCACAACGAGGTATCATTGTAGTGGCCTCTGAGGGCGCGACTCTCGAGCAGAGCGTTGAACGAGAGCTTGATAAGAGTGGAGCTTCAGTGCTGGTTGCCGATTATGGTATTGGCGAAAAACTCTCAAAGTGGATTGAGGAGCAAATTGATTGGGAAGCTCGGCATATCGTGCTCGGGCACCTACAAAGATCACACCCACCAACAACTACAGATCGTTTCTTGACTTCGGCTATGGGTATCATTGCAGCAAGGCTTGCCGATCAAGGGCAATGGGGCAAGGCTGCGGCTTTCATCAAGGGTCAAGTAACACCTGTGCCGATCGAGGCTGTGATGGGTGAGCCTCGAAACGTTGAGCCTAACCATCGCTGGGTGAAGTTGGCTCAGTCACTAGGTATATTCATATAAGTCTTTGGAACACCGGTTTTTGACCACAGTCTTGCATTGAGCAACAAAAGGTAGAGCAGTCTGTGAAAGCTTTCTCTGCAGTGTCTCATGACTCAACTTTAGTCTCTGTTTTTGCGGGGTGATTGTCTCGAATGGCGACGCTTTCTCAATACGTTTTTGATTGGTAGTGAGTTCACTTTCAATAAGCCCAAAATTGAGAACCAGACCCGGGTTGCGATTTTGCTATGATAATATTAGGTATCGAAAGGGGAAGAAATGACCTTCAGAGTATTTGGTACCCTATCTATAGCAGAGCGCACCCAGATAGAGCGTTGCAAGCGGTTGTTAGCCGAAGGAAAGCTCAAGTCTGCGAAAGACTTTTGCAAACACGGAGTGTGCCCCGTGGTTTTGAAAGCTACAGAGTACAAGTAGGCAGTTGTACCGATTCGTTTGAAAAATTTTGGGCATTAACAATTGGTGGGGCTAAGAGGCTCAGCTGATCGAAATCGGTTATTGATGATTGCGGCTGGCCCAATTAAAAAAAGCAACCCGGTTGGGTTGCTCTTTTTAAAATGGATGCCCCTGCTGGACTCGAACCAGCGCATGTTAGAATCAAAATCTAATGGCTTACCAACTTGCCGAAGGGGCACCAAAATTCGAAGCAAGATATTGTCTGACATAGGCAGAGAAATCAAGCCCAAAAACTCGCCTAATCCAATTTGGGCGGTCTAGAGCAGCGTATTTTTCTGTTTTTTCTTCAAAACTGGGCAGAACATTCTCTGATTGCCTGAGCTGTGGGCAAAATTCTGGGGTTTAGATTGCTTGTGCATCTTGCACTGGGCTGCGGACCTCTTGCTCCATCGGCACAGAGAAGTGGCGTAGGCTTTCGCTCAAGGTCTCATTGAGGCGCTCTGACTGAGCCCATTCTGGCAAAGACCTAATATTCGAGTTGCACTCTGAGAGCGCTTGGTAGGTTGGCAAGGTGTTTGGCTCTTCATAGCGGTCAGAAAGGTTTCTCAAACTACCGGCAAGAAAATCGGCATAATCAACTCTTACACTGTCGTCTGCAATCGGAGCCGTGATTTCTGAACGGACATATCTCACATCAGAAGCTTCGGCTGTACTCGCGTCTAAAGCGTAAGGAGCTCGACTACCCTCAGGTGCTGGATACAGAGCTAAGTAAACCCTTGTTCCGTCTTCTTCTTCGAAAAAATAGCCCTGCTTAGCATTTCTTTGGCTCTTAGGAGGGGCAATGGGTGTTGATCCGAAGCCTCCTTCTACAAACCTTGGTAGGCCGTTTTGCTGAACGACCCAGGTGCCAGCATTACCCATGTAGGTGCCTTGAAAAAAGAAGTAGCCAGTTGGGTAGAAGTTGTGTTGGAGCCTGCGGTCGACATTCGGGTTGGTATGAACTATTGAAGATAGGCAACTGTTATAGACATCAAGCCATTGAGGAGCCGCCAATTGAGCATCGCTCGACCAGCTTAGACCAACAAGCCAGCAAGCGAGTGCTGCTGGCACTGATAATAAACTCACTCGTTTGAACTTCAAATCTACTACTCTCGGTTGAGCTCACTCAATGATTGGCCCATCGACTTCACTTCGTCTTCATAGGCAGCAAAGATTGCTTGCTCGATCATTTCTCTGGTTTCTTGGTTCAGAGGGTGGGCGATGTCTTTGAACTGACCATCTTTGCGTTTCTTAGATGGCATCGCCACAAAAAGACCATCATGTCCTTTTATGATTTTAAGATCTCTGACGACAAAGGCATCATCAAACGTAATCGTTACGTAGGCTTTCAAGCGGTCCTCGTTTACCGGAAACACTTTCACTTCGGTGATTTTCATCCTGTCACTCCTTGTTGCTATTCAGGTTGCATCCATTTCAGCAATCTGGCTGAGTGGGCGATTTACTACACTGAGTCAACGACAACGTACTTACTCATTAAGGTTTTCGGAGTTTTTGTAGACAGACTTTAGACCAAGGTCTAGCTAGCCGAAATCAGGCCGCTTTTGGCTGTGTCTGTTTGATATTACATAATATTTTATCTGCTGCGAGGACCTAAAGCTATTAGACTTGAAGCTTCATGAGAAGAACAAGTTTAGATCTATTGAAGCGGGTGGGTTCTGAGCAAACTCGCCCCCTCAGTTCAAGAAGAGGCGATTTGGCTAGTGGGTTCTTCTACTCCTCGCTCTGCAGGTAAAGAATCGCCACGCGGTCTTGCTTTAAGACTCGAATCACATTGTTGCCTTTTTTGAGTCTTCGAATGAGATCTTTAGCCGACTTTACTTTCTTTCTGTTCACGTCAAGCACGACGTCTCCGGGTGCAAGCCCGCTGCGGGCGGCTGTTGAGCCTCTCATCACATCAGTTACGATCGGGTGTTTAGATTTCAGAGGGGGAAGTTCAAACTCGCTCTGCAGTTGAGAGCTCCAGTCTTCAATGCGAAACCCGAGCTCAAATGGAGCTTTCTGACCGCTGTAGGTTTTGTTTCCTCGTGTCGCGACAGACTGACTCTCGGGGTGCTTGCCAACTTTCACGTTGAGAGTCTTCTTCTTGCCCTCTCTGAAAACCTTAACTTTGACCTTTTTGCCTACAGGAGTTGCGGCAACAGCTGTTGAAAGGTCTCTCGTGTTTTCTACCTTTTTGCCCGCCACTTCGTAAATCAGGTCGTAGGGTTGAAGGCCGGCTTTTTCAGCTGGGCTGTCAGCCATGACTTGTGCCACAAGGGCTCCATCTGATGACTTGAGGTCTAATTCTTTGGCTGCTCTCTCGTCGATGTCAGTCATGTAAATGCCAATGTAGCCTCGCTCAACTTTGCCTTTGCTCTCGAGCTCTTTCAGAATGCTCTTCACATTGTCGATCGGGATAGCGAAACCAATGCCTTGAGCTCTAGCATCAATCGCCGTATTTACGCCAATCACCTGGCCCTGCAGGTTAACCAAGGGGCCACCAGAGTTGCCGGGGTTGATACTCGCATCTGTTTGCAAGAAAGGAAACAGATTGAGCTCATCAATCTCTCTGCCAATTGCCGAGATGATTCCTTTGGTCATAGTGTGGCCATGGCCGTAAGGGTTTCCGAAAGCCGCAACCCATTCACCAACTTCTAAGTCTTGACTACTGCCAAATTCAATAACCGGAAGCTTTTTCTTTGCATCAATCTTGATAAGGGCAATGTCAGTTTTCGGGTCACGACCGATCACTTCGGCTTCGTATGATTCTTTAGAATTTTCGTCGAGCTGCACTTTGATGACGTCTGCTTTTTCGACCACATGATTGTTCGTAATAATTAAACCTGACGATTTGATGATAAAGCCCGTTCCTAGTGATTGGGCGGGCCTTTGAGGCCTGCCGTAATAAGGGTTGGCGAACTGCTCGAAAAGATCAAAGAATGGGTCTTGATGCCTTCGTCTAGGGTTTTGGCGCTTAGGCATAGAGGTCGTGCTGATATTTACAACGGCCGGGTTCACAAGCTTTGCAAGCTCAACAAACCGATCAGCGGGTAGAGGCTGACCTTTAGCAACCTTTTCAAGGGTTCTGGCTTGGGCGGGCAGGGCCATCAAAAGTGTTGCGAGGGCGGCAATCAGGTGAAGCGGGAGTTTTTTCAGCATAAGCGGCTTCCTTTCTTTTTTGTTACTTGCTGGCTTCAACAAACTTCAGCTGCAAGTCTCCAATGATTGAATCGAGAAACTGGCTTTCCTCTGTCTCAAGGTTTCCCTTGGTTTTGTCTTTTAAGAGCTTCAGCAAATCGATGTTAAATCGAGCCATCTCGAGGTCTTTTTCAACCTTCTCAGTCGCTGGGTTTGGCGCCAGGCCCAATGACATAATCGCGGAAGATGCGATCGACATGGCAAGTGTAGAAAAAGTGGCTTCTAATGGTTGATGGGCATCTGTCATTTCAGAACTCCTGTTGCAGATTATTAAAGTCGGGTGAGCCACCAAGTCGTACTCTGTTTGCTTCAACTTGACCTCAATTTTAAAGCAGTCGAGGTGGCCAACCAAATTAATTTTCTTTAATTACAGGCACTTACGGGGAAAATCTACTCATTTTTGGGGTTTAAGCGGTGCAAGAAATGGCAGCAATCTCTACAATTTCACTAAATCGGGTAGTATCCCATCAGGTTTTTAATGCGCGTCTTCATGCCTGGCTGAATCAAGAATTGCTTTCTCCAGCCAGCACTTGTGATTGGGTTGATGACCCAGAAGTGAGCCATCGCTAGCGGTACGTCCATAGGCAGTGTGAGGCTGTAAGAGTGAAGCTTCCAAAGGGCGGAGGCGAGTGGTTTCGGGTCATCTAACCAGCTCGCAGCGAGTTTGTCGGTTTTTAGGTACGAGCTGCTGCCAATCTCAAGGTGCAAAAAGAAAGAGGCTACTGGCGAAATCAAAAAGCTAAATAAGTGTGATTGAAGAGTTTTGTTGCTGCTCTTAGCGCCAGATAAGATTTTAAACACAAAGTCTAAGGCGCTGGCGATTGTCATTAAAAAGTCGACGATTGAGGCTGCGACAGTGTGAGCCACAATGTCTTGCCTTTGAATTGAGGCAACTTGATAGGCCACAATGGCGTTCAGTTCATCGGGTGTCAAAAGATCAAGTAAGCCTTGTGTAAGAGTGATTCTTGCGGCCTTTTTGCTTCTGCCGGCCACCATGGCTTGTGGGCACTTGGTGTCGAGAATGTAAACCTTCGGTGTTGGGATTCTGGCTTTAGCAGACAGAACTTTCACGCTTTTCAGGACTCCCCAGGGGTCACTGCCCTCGAGCTCTTTGCCTCTGAAGAAGGTTTCGAGGCGAAACTGAGGATAGAGAAAGATTAGGGCATTGAGTGTCAAGGCGAGGCTGACCCCCCAGAGCAGACCTGATCTGCCGCCAATCGTCTGGCTGCCGACAATGATCAGCATCATCATTGCGGTGAGAAAAACCCATGTTCGTGTCGCGCTATTCATACCAACATAGACTAATGTCCTTGTAGGTCTGAGACAACCAAAACTCGAAGCCATATGCTGTGATGCCCTTGCGAAATCGTAGGTGCTTGTGCAGTGTGCAGAGGCCGGTCTAGGGGCGGGGCACAAGAAGTCGAACCGGCCTATTCAGTGACACTTTATAGTGAGATATTATATGCTTATCATTCAGCAACGCTACGAACTGCCGTGGCTCTTGACCCGAGTCACAGCTAGATTGATCGCAGCAGCATCGCAACCTGAGGAGTGAACTTTGGACATCGATATTTTAGCTCTCAATGAGGCCATCAAAAAAGAAAGTCAGTTCGTTGAACGCGCACTCGCAGAGGTCAGCAAAGTTGTTGTTGGTCAGTCTGAGATGCTTGAGGGCATTTTGATGGGGCTTCTTACTGGCGGTCACGTCTTGTTGGAGGGTGTGCCTGGTTTGGCTAAGACCTTAACCATTTCAAGTGTATCTGAAGCAATCAATCTTGATTTTCAAAGAGTGCAGTTCACTCCAGATCTTCTGCCAACAGACTTGATCGGAACCATGGTGTTCAATCCCAAATCGGGTGAGTTCGCTCCAAAGAAAGGGCCGATCTTCACAAACATCGTGCTTGCGGATGAAATCAACCGGGCTCCAGCCAAGGTTCAAAGTGCCTTGCTTGAGGCAATGGCAGAGAAGCAAGTTACCATTGGTGATGTGACTTACAAATTGGAGCGGCCCTTCTTGGTATTGGCCACCCAGAACCCACTTGAACAAGAAGGAACATATCCGCTTCCAGAAGCACAAATGGATCGATTCATGTTCAAAATCATTGTGACCTATCCTAATAAATCTGAAGAACTTGAAATTCTAAACAAGATGGCCACTAGCACGCCCCCAACTATCGATAGCATTATAAGCCGCGAAGAGTTGATGA
>JABSOQ010000127.1 GCA_013216195.1 Bdellovibrionales bacterium | reverse complement strand
AAAAACCCTATTCAAGTTGAAATGGCTTCTTTAAGCAATGAAACAAGGTTTAACCAATACAAATTGGATGATAAATCAGGCGACTGGACTTATGAAGGAAAAGATCGTATTGTTAAAGAAGATATACAAAATGACTTTACTTATAATCCAGAACAGGAATGGACTAATACATTCAGAAAAAAATTAACTAAAGAAAAAAGGGTCTCACTCCAGCTCAGTGTGCGCCAAGTCTTAACAGTTTTAACAAACTTGCCTTTAGTCAAGTGTGCCAGTCTCCGAAAAACCCTTTAGAAGTTCTGTGGGAAAATTATGTTGTTTGGCTCAAGGCTCGTGAGGGCCTTCAATTGGGCGAAGATTGAGGAAGGGTTGTATGAAGCAGTATCATATCTCTCATGATGGCGAGGAGCTTGGTCCTTACTCTGCCGAAGAGATTGCCAGCAAAGTGCAGGGCAAAGAGCTGTCGCCTATGGACTTCATATATGATGAGGAATCAGAAGACTGGGTTCCCATAATGCAATTCTCTGAAGTTGCGGGTTTGATCAATGTTGAAAAACCAAAGCCAAAATCAAAGCCTAAGGCGCAATCTGAGACTCAAGCAGCATCAGAGGTTGATGCCGTTCAAGCGTCAGAAGCTGCTGGGGCCGATTCGGTATCTGAATCAGCTGAGCCGGCTGCAGAGTTAGCAGCAGAGAAGCTAGGCGACATTGAAGTTAGTGATATGAACGCTCCGCAATTCAGCCCCGAACAGGCCATGGAAACGGAATGGTATGTTCTAAAAGGTGAAAACAAGTTTGGACCATTTGCCTACACAGATGTGTTAAAGATGCTGCAGCAAAAGATCGTTTTCGAATTCGACTTTGCCTGGCACCCAGGTCTTGCGACTTGGAAGCGAATTGCCGAGCTGCCAGCCTTTCATGCAAGTAACATTAGCAAAATCAAAGAGACCCTGATGCCAGAAATCAGCGAAGTGTTTTTTAGACGAAAACACCGCCGCATAGAATTTGATGGCTCTGTTCTAGTGCATAACAATGCCAAAGTTTGGAAGGGCCAGGGAGTTGAAATCAGTGCTGGTGGAGTGGGCGTTGTTATTGAGAATGCAATGCTAGTGCCTGGAGATGAAGTCATAGTGCACTTCAAACCAGCTGCAAACTTTCCAGCGTTCAATGCTTCTTGTGAAATCGTAAGTAAGAAATTTGTTGAAGGATTAAAAGACAAAAATGCGCCTGTGAAATATGGCTTGAAGTTCACGGGTATCAACAAGCAAATGCAAGAGATGCTACAGGGTTTTGCCAAAACGGCAGCCCCTTCGGCAGCTTAATTGCAAAGCCATTTGGTTGCAGTGATGCAACCCTGACATTTGAATAAAGCGGTTCGTTTCTAGTGCATGTACCCTGAGAGCCCATCTTTGTACCCAATTGTTGGGTCAAGGCTTTGGGGGTCATATCTGTATGTACCTTGTCTAAACTATCCCCAAATTTAAAGAGTAATTGATTTATTTAGCTCAATAGGGGGTTAGACAGTGGAGAATACAATCTCAATGATTACTGACAGTGGTTTGGCTGGTTTTTTCATCGGGGCAATGGGCATCGCCGGTTTAGCGTTGATCATTGAAAGGGCGAAAGTTCTTTATTTCGATTACAACATCAAAACCGATGATTTTATGAGTCAGGTTAAAAGCCTAGTCATGGGCGACAAAATTGAAGATGCAGTTACTTACTGTGCAGCCAACGACAAAGCACCACTTGCTCACGTCGTAAAGGGTGTTCTCGAGAGATCTGACCGTGACGATGAAGGCATTAATCAAGGGCTCGATATCGCTCTGGCCGAGGTGATTCCGAACTTGGGTAAAAGATTAGGCTACTTGGCGATGATTGCAAACGTTGCCACTCTAACAGGCCTACTTGGAACTATTCATGGTCTGATTATGTCGTTTCAGGCTGTGAGTTTTGCTGATCCAGCCCAGAAACAAACCATTCTTGCGCAAGGTATCTCGATGGCGATGAACACAACTGCACTTGGTTTGACAGTTGCGATTCCTGTGATGATGGCTTACGCGTTTCTTCACTCTCGTCAAAACAGATTACTAGAAGAAATTTCTGAGCATTCTTCAAAGGTTGTGGATCTTTTAACGACTCGTCATTACACGCCGTTCACAGCTACGGGAGCTTTCCCACAGAACCTATCAAAGAATGAGCTTGAAGGCATGAAGGTACAACCACCAGCATCTAACAACAAGGCTGTGTAACAATGGCAAAGACCTATCGACACATAAAAACCGAAGATATGGAATCGAGTTTTGAGCTAGACCTTTCCCCTATGCTAGCTCTAATGGTTTGCTTGATTCCAATCATGTTGCTGTCGACGGTGTTTGTTAAGGTGACAGTGATTGAGTCTCCTCTACCTCAGGTTGTTCAGAAGGCGATCGAAGAAGATCGCAAGAAGAAGGATCGCGAGATCGAGGTGACGGTTGTGATGAATAACAACAAGTCTATGGAGCTCAGAGTTACTGAAGATGGTAAGGCTAGAGTCAAAAAGACTTTCAAAGCCTCTTCGACGAGCTGGAACTTCGATGGTCTTAGACAAGAGCTGATCTCTGTGAAGCGAGCTTACCCTAAGACTTTTAGGCTCAGCTTGTACCCAGGTGAAAACGTACCTTACGACGATATCGTTAACTTTATGGATGCCGTTCGTAAAACTGGTGATGAAAATGTGAAACTAACTGTGACTGATGAAGACACAAAGGAAACTGCCGAGACTGATATCATGTTTCCAGACGTAGTTTTCGGAAATCTTTTGGAGGGCTAAGTGAGAAGAGCAGTCGAAAGATTTAAACAGAACAATAAAAAGTCGACTTTCATTCTGCAGCTGACTGCGATGGTTGACATGTTCACAATCATGATTGTGTTTTTGCTCAAGAGCTATTCGACTAGCTCTGTTCATATCACTCCGCAAGAGGGCCTGAAGCTTCCGAATTCATCTTCGTATGTACAGCCGGTTGAAGCTTTGAAGTTGGTTGTGGCTCTTGATGGCGTCTATGTCGACGACAAAAAGGTCATGCCGATGGAAGAGGGTAAAATCGCTGCGGCTGACCTGGATGCCAATGATCCAGACTTTGTGAAGTCACTTTATGAGAAACTGAATGAGATGGCTGAGAAGTCAAAAGAGATTGCTGATGTGAATGAAGAGCACGAGTTTGATGGCAAAGTGGTTATGCAAGCCGATTCTCGTTTGAATTATAAGACACTAAAAAAGGTAATGTACACAGCTTCTCTGGCCGGCTACGCCGACATGAGGCTTGCGACTATTGCATATGAGTAGAGAGAGAAAATGATGAAGTTCACGTCTTTGTACATTCTAACTATCGCAACACTGCTTTTGCCACAGGTGAGCTACGGCGCAGAGAAATCTGCACCCAAGAAGGCTGGTTTGGGTGAGTTGAAGTACGTAGAAGGTGACGAAACAGGCAACGAAAAAAGGGCTGTGAAAGCCGAGCTGCTGGTGGCTGCGACTGAAAAGAAGGCTCTGCAGCAGATAACGATGCTTTTGAGAAAGCACAAAAGCACTCATCTTGAGCCTGAGCTTTGGTTTCGCCTGGCTGAACTTCATATGAGACGAAGCAAGACTGAGCGTTTTTTCGAATTGAATAGGCAGTCTGACACTGTGGTCGGCCTTGCTCCCAAGATTGTTAAAAAGGCCTCGTCGAAACGTGAGGTCGTCAAGGCTGTGAATGTGTATGAGCGCATTCAAAGGAAGTTTCCAAAGTTCGTTCAAATGGATCTCGTAATTTTTAACAATGCCTTTGCTAGGCAGCAATTGAATCAACACAAAACGGCAGAGAAGCTATATTGGCGTTTGATCTCAAAATACCCTGCTTCACCGTTGGTTCCAGACTCGCATCTGGCGATCGGAGAGCTAAACTTCACAGCAAAGAAGTTTAAAAAGGCCCTGGATCACTTTTTGGCAATAGAGAAGTACCCGACTTCTAGAGTGTTTCCTTACGGAGTCTACAAGGCAGCTTGGTCTTACTACAACTTAAGAAACGCAGTGGAGGGGCTTAAGAAACTAGAGAATGTCGTGGCCTATGGCAAGCAGGTTGAGAAGCAGGGCTGGGATGCCCGGCTTGACCTGAGGCGAGAAGCCTTAGCTGATATGACTATCTTCTATGAAGACGTTTACCCATCCTCTGAGGCATTCGACTATTTCGCTAAGCAAGCAGGCAGTATTGATATTGGCCCGTTCTTACTGAAGTTGGGTTACCTCTATGAAAGACATAGTCGTTGGCAAGACAAGCATGTGATTTTGACGACAATGCTTAAAAAGCGCCCTTATTCAGTTTCGACCCCAGAGATTCATGATCAATTGGTTCTGAACTTTGAGAATCGCAAGATGAAACCGCAGGCGATTGCTCAAATGGAGAGCTTTTATAAGGTTTGCGAAAGCAATAGCCGCTGGGTCAGTAAAATGGTCGATCTAGCCAAAAAAGACCCCCGGGCCGTACCTGCAGTAGCTGAATACGAAATGCCTGAAGACAAAACAAAGGCTCTACCTGAAAACAAGATTATTGCTGCTGAATGTGCGGGAAGGTTGCAGGAGACCTCTTTGACTTTGGCAAGCAAGTGGTTGCGCACTTGGAAAAAGAACCAAGGCTACCCTGAGTTTGCTGATGCAGCTGAGCGTGGGTTCGAAATCTACTTGCGGAGATCAATTGCTGACAAAGAGGGCAGTGAGGCACGTTTTGCGCTAGCTGAGTTGCTATTTCAGAGAAAGAAATTTCGTTTGGCGAGCGAGCAGTACTTCAAAGTGGCTTCGACGACCTCCATCAAAACCCTTGGTCACGACTCCGGTTACGCAGCTTTACTTTCTCTTGAAAAGGCGGTTGGCCAAGACTGGAATAAAAAAGACGAAGATCGCTTCGGTGAGCTTGCTCGGCACTATATTGAGAAGAACCCGAAGGGTAAGTACCGTCTTGATATCAAGTTCAAGCTGGCAATGATCTCTTATGAACAAGAGCGCTACAAAGAGGCTGGACCACTCTTTCTTGCCATTGGTGACGAGTTTCCAAAAAGTGAAAAAGGTCTCAAGTCGCAAGATCTCTATCTCGACATTTTGAACATTCAAAAAGACTACAAAGGCCTTGTTGCTTACTCTGCGAAGCTGATGAAAGCAGGTTTGGGCAAAGACCGTAAAAAGAAACTTACTGATATTTACGAGCAGGCTTCATTTTTACAAGTTCAAGAGCTTGAAGATCAAAAGAAGTACGACGAAGCCATTGCTGGCTATCAAAAGTTTGCTACTAAAAACCCATCATCAAAGTTGGCAGAGGTTGCTATCTGGAACTCAACCGAGCTGCTTTACAGACAGCAAAGACTAAGTGAGGGAGCTGAGAGTGGTTTTGCCTATTATCAGAAATACCCTAAGAACAAAAAATCGCAAGATGCTCTTTTGAGATCAGCACAAACTTTTGAGTCTTTAGGTAGCCTTTCACGAGCAACGAGAGTGCTTGAAGTGCTAATGAAGACAGACAAAAAGAACGCTGTTAAATGGAGAGGCTTGCATGCAAACTTTTTACTGCTCACAGGTAAGTCTCAGAGAGCAAAAGCTGAGTTCAAAGAACTTAGCAAGAACAAAGACCCTCAAGTTGCAGTTGCCGCTCTTGACTCGTTAAAAAAGTTAGCAGAGTCGGAGGCTGACACGACAGAGCTTCTGATACTGCGTAAACAATACCTCAAGCTTGGTGTACAACCACAAGCTTCAATGGCCAAGATAGAGATCGTTGAAGAGATGTTTGAGCAGAAGAAGTTCAGTGAAGCCTTTATCGAGGCAAAAAAGGTGCTGAATATGGGTAAAGAGGCCTCGGCTTACGCAAAAGCCCGAGCGCGATTTCTGCAAGCTCGAATTCTTGAAGATGAGTTTGTAAGGCAAAGTGTGAAAACTCGAGCTGAAAAGGTTGCTCTTGTGTTGGCCATTAAGACTGAGAAGTTAGAAAAAGCACAAAAAGCCTATCAGTCTACGATGAGATACGGCGACCCTAAAATGGCTGTGATGGCAATGAAGCGACTTGCTGGCTGTTACCGCACTTACGTTGAGCATTTGAGAACAATGCCAGTACCAAAAGGGCTTACCGCAGCGGATGAACCGATTTTTAGAAGTGAAATCTCTCAGTTGTCTATCCCGCTAGAAGAAAAGGGCGTCGAGGCGATGGCGAATGCTCTCGAGAAGGCAAAAGACTTGAAGCTTCGAGACGGCACTATTGCCGAATTAAGAGAAGCTCTAGATGAAATGAACCTCCGCAAAGATCAAAGACTGAAGTGGGAGTTCACACCAGCTCAGATTGCTCTGCCTGTTGTGAAGAAAGGGTTGGGATCATGAGACGCAATCTTTCAGTATTAGCCAGTTTAACATCAATATTTGTTTTTGCCGGTTGTGCCACGACAGGCGGTAACTACTCAAAAAACAAGGCTAGCAAAGAGTCTAAGGTCTACACCAACAACGTACTTGGCGAGAGTGTAATTGCCTATTCAAAGTCGAAAGTCTGCCCGAAATCTCTAAAAGATCTCGACAAGAAAAACTGGCAGAAGGTGATGAACAAGACCAATGCATGTATCTCCAAGCAGAACCTGGCAATGGCAGAGAAGCTTGCCAAGATTTTGGCAAATGAACACCACGTTAGCCCGTGGGGACCATATTATCTTAGCTTGATCGCTGAGCAAAAAGGTCAAGCTATGAGAGCTGTTTGGATGATCGATCTGGCACTGAAGAAGGCACCAGGAAAAGGCATTTTACTTTTTCAAAAAGGGCGCCTGCTTTGGAAGCAAAACAAGCCAACTCTTGCGATGGAGCTCTATGAAGCTGCGGTTCGGGAAACTCCTGAATTGGTAGATGCACATATGAGCTTGGCTCAGGTCTATTACAGAGACCAAGAATTTGAGAAAGCAGGCAAGCATTTTGAAAAGGTGGTGAAATATGACCGCCGTAACGCCAACGCATTCATCGGTCTTGCTGAATGTGAGCTCGAAGACGGAGACGAAGCAGCTGCGGTGAACTATCTCGAAAAGGCAATCTCACTGAAGCCGGCTAACCTGGCTCTGAGAATGCGGCAGGCCCGTATATATGAAAATCAACTCGAAGATTTCAAAGCGGCACTAAAACGCTACAAGGCCATAGTGAAGCTAAGCAAACGAAAAAAGTTAGATCAGCCGGTGACAAACAACCTTTTAGACACAATCAAGCGTCTTGAGACAAAGGTTTCACAGGCTAAGCCAGGTGAGCAGGTTTCAAAGCGAAACCCAGCTAAAGAAGAGGTGAATAAATGAGACTGATTCTATTTGTTGTATGTCTATTTGCATTTCTTAATGAAGCCCAAGCTGGCGACAAAAAAGTGATCTATAGAAAGTCACAGAATGTAGACTTTGACGGAAGCGCTATTGATGGAGTTGCGAGAACTCCAGATGGTGCCTATTTGGTACAAAAACGAGGGGTCAAGTTTCTTCCACTTTATAAGGTGAAGAAGCAGTTTGATGAAAACATTAAGGATTCGGTGAAATACCTGAGGTAAACTATGAGATCAGTTGAACTAGAACTGGAACATTCATATAAAAACCGTTATGTCGGTAAGCACCGATTGAAACCGACTTCTGATGTGACGACACTGGGTTCATGCAGAGATGCCAGTATCCGGTTACTCGGTGACAATGTCGCGGGTATTCATGCTGTGGTCGAATATACAGACCAGGGCTGGTTGATTTTGGATATGGGTTCAGATCACGGTACTTGGATGAAGAAGAAGCCAATTGTCGAGCAAAAGCTCCAAGGTGTAACTTTCATAAATATAGGCGGACATAGCCTTAAACTTACAATTAAAGAAATTAACAAAGACCTTTTCACAACTTCTAAGCATTCAGGGGAAAAGGCTACGGGTGACCAGCTTTTTCACCAAGTCATTGTTAGAAAACAAGGCTTTGTAGTTGAGTCTCTGCTGCTTGGGCAGTCAGAGGACTACAACCTCGCTATTGGACAAAACCAACAGACTTTGACCGTTCCGGCTCAAGCCTATCAATGGAAGACCACTGAGGTTGGAGATGTTGTGGTTCAGCAGCGTCTGGTTCATAGCACCAATATGGAGTTGTCTACTCGAGAGAAGTTCAAAGGGCTTGTTGACCCATCACTTAGAGCTCCTCTTGGGGCGGCTGCAGCTCTAGTTTTATTGCTGTTCGCTTTGATCATGTTCTCACCAAAAGACCCAGATGCTGAGATGAAAGAGATCAAGCCCGATACCAACAAATACACACGCATGATCTACGATGCCAAGAAAATCAAGAGAAGCAAAAAGAAGTCAATCAAGGTTTCAAAGAACATCAAGGGCACATCAAAAGCGGCCACAAAGAAAACGGCTGCGACCGGCACACGCAAGCAGGCTAAAGCTGCAGCATCGAAGCAGGCAGCTAAAGTTGTGAGTAAAATCAAGGCTGCAGGGCTCGGTGCTTTAATCGGCAAGATATCGAAGCGAGCTGCGAAATCAGCTAAGTTCGTTGTTGCCCAAGGCAGAAGCCCTGATTCAACAACTGGCAAAGCTTTGAGCTCAGTTGGAAGCCCTACACTAGGGAAGGCCTCAGGCAAAGCAGCTTACAAGGGTGCACGAGTTTCAGGAGTGAAGACCGCTGGTAAAGGAGGCGGAAGCTCTGCCTACAAGGGTATTGGTGGCTTGAGTCTAGGCAATGTCGGTAACGCAAGTGTTGGAATCTTAGAAGAAGAGACTGAGGTACAGGGTGGTTTAGAGAGAGAAGTGATTGCTCGCTACATTCAGTCGCAACTGGGTCAAATTCGCTATTGCTACGAGCGACAGCTGAGTGCTAGCCCAGATCTTTATGGAAAAGTAAAAGTTAAGTTCACAATTGGTTCTGAGGGATCAGTTGTGAGCCAAAGAGTAAAAAGAACATCATTAAAAAACGCCATGGTAGAGGGATGTATTCTGAGGCGAATCGCAAGCTGGAGGTTTCCAAAGCCGCAAGGTGGAACCACAGTTAATGTGTCTTATCCATTCTTGTTTAAAAGCACGAGATAACACTCTCGAGTTTTTGACAACCTCCGGATAGGGCCAGCTTGCTTGAGCTGAACGTTTAGAGCTTTTTAGGGAAAGCTTTAGGGAGGATACATCTATGGAACGCAGACTAAATGCACTCATCGTATTGTGCGCAGCTGTGATACTATCTGGTCTCGCGCCTGAGGCATTTGCTCAGGGGCAAAAGCAAAAGGCCGAAAAGAAAAAGACGGCCGGAGACCGCGTCGATATCTCAGACCTAGAAAACAAGTACTGGGCACCTAAAGATACTGACTTCAAAGTGGTACAAAATAGACTCTACACCAAAGAAGGGCGCTACTCTCTTTCGACAGGTGTGGGGATTCTGGTCAATGACCCTTACAACAATGCCACTACATATGAGGTGACCGGAAACTACTACTTCAGTGAAAGATTCGGTGTTGAGCTTTCTTGGATGAAAGTCAATGCAGAGTACGGTGAGGTTGTGGCCAACCTTGAGAGGTTCGCTTCGGGCGGTACAAGACCTGATTTCTCTCAACTTGATTCAATTTATGAGGTCGGCTTCAACTACGTACCTTTCTACGCGAAGGTGAGCTTACTCGGTAAGCGAATCATCTACTTCGATATGATGATCACGCCGACTTTGAGTGTTGTCGATTACACTCAGGAGCTCCAGGGTGGCAATCGGGATCAAACAGCTTTTGCCTATGGTTTCAATATTTCACAGCACTTCTTTCTTAATAAGCGGTGGACAGTTAGAGCTGACCTCAAGAATCGCTGGTTTGATGAGAAGAGAACTCGCTGGAGAGAATCTGACAGAAAAGAATTAGGAACGACCTTTAATAACACCACGACTTTCTCACTTGGGGTCCAGTTCTTCTTTTAATTTAAGGAGTAAGCCATGCAGGCATTACGTTTAACAATTTTGCTAATCTGTTTTGTAAGCTTCTCAGAGGTTTCACAAGCTCGACCTGTCGATGTTGGTGGTACTTTGGAAGAGGCTTATCGATTGAGCTCTACTTCAGAAGTTTCGCAGGTCTTAGAGCCAATAACAGAGGTCGTGACAAGAGCCAAACGCAGTATGAAGCCTCTTGCGAAAAAGGCCGAGTCTACAATAGATAAGATGAGCTCTTGGCTGGATTCGACACGAAAGAAGTGGTTTCCATCTGATGAAGAGAAGCAACTGGCAGAACGACAGCAAGAGGTTCAAAAGAAGCAGGCTGAAAGAAAGCAGAAGCTAAAGAGTCTCGATGCCGCTCTTCCGAGCTACAAGACTGAAGACAAGGGTATCACAAGCCAACAACTTGAAGAGGCAAAAAAAGCTGTTACCAAGTTGGGTACAGCTGTCGTCAAACCTGGAATGGCTCCTGATGCCAAACTGCCATTAACCAAGTCAGGTGTGCCAACAGCGAAAGCCTTTGATAAAAAGAAAAAGGGCAAGCGATCGGTACCGGTTGTTAAAGAGAAGATCGCAAAGCTGAATGTTGGGCGACCTGATCAAATCAAGGCCTCAGACCTGACATTACAAGGGTTCCAGCCAGCAAAAATCAAAGCTGAGAAGGCCCAGGCTTTGAAGTCACCAGAGGTCT
>JABSOQ010000126.1 GCA_013216195.1 Bdellovibrionales bacterium | reverse complement strand
CGCTCAGCCTTTTAGATGCCTTTATTGTGCGCAATGAATTTGAAAAAGCGAAACAAGTGCTCGAAGAGGCCGAACGCTATCACTCGGAGGAGCCCGAACTCGCAAAGAGGCGCAGAATTCTTGGGCAAGTTTTCGGCGACACCGAAAACAACACACAACCTCTGACTGCACCTGAACCACCACCTGAACCTGTTGATCTCGACAGAACTGCCGATCTGCCTAACCTACCTCCACAGGTTGCTGGCCGAGTCATCATGCTCAAGACTCTACTCGCGAGAATCGCAGACCGAAGCCAATACTGGTCGTGATTCCGGGCACTTGCCCACCTGAGTTGAAGCAGCCTGTTCTTTACTTATGCGGGTCGATTAGATAAACAATTGGTCTAAACCTAAAAAGAGAGTGTCGAAATGTTAAGCACGAGTAATTTTAAAAAGGGCGCAAAACTTTTACTTGATGGCGACCCCTACACCATAGTTGATTTCCAGCACTTTAAGCCAGGCAAAGGAACATCGGTAACACGTACGAAACTTCGTAATCTTGTTACCGGATCAAACCTCGAAAAAACTTTTAAGTCTGGCGAAAAGTTTGAAATACCAGACGTGATGTACCAAGACATGACCTTTTTGTACGCTGACGACAGCGGCTTCAATTTTATGGACCAAAATACCTACGAGCAGCTCGCCTTAAGTGAAGAGGTCGTGGGTGACGCAAAGAATTTTCTTACTGAGAACATGGAAGTCAATGTCTGCCTCTTCAACGAGCGAGCCGTTGGTGTAGAAATGGCGAAGACTGTTGAGCTCAAGGTGAGCCAAACCGACCCTGGATTTAAGGGCAACACCGTGAACAATACTCTAAAACCCGCCACCCTTGAGACTGGCTATGTGGTACAGGTTCCTCTTCACATCAACGTGGGCGACACTTTGAAAATCAACACATCTGATGGAAGCTACATGGAGAGGGTATCAATAGGCTAACCTTACATCTAGGGTCTCAAAACAAGTCAAATCTGGCCTCGGAAAATTAACGATTCTTTAGGATAATTAGAGAGATACGTTGATTCTGGGGTCGACTTGCAAAACCGAATTGAAAAGAAAATTCAGAGAATGTTAATGGTGGGTAAACACCAGAAAGAGGTGTTTGAAGAGCTCACTCTTTATCTATTCAGAAAAAAGATTAGCGATGAAGAAAAAATCTCGATTCTGAAATTTGGATTGAATGCAGGTTTACACAAAGACCTGATGTCTGTGTTCTCTGATATGTTTCACGACAAACACACTATCCCCTGGCACATATTCATGGAACTGCTTGCACGTAACGAAATCAAACCACCTAAAGAGGTCATCGAGAGTGTCCTCAAGGGTGTAAAACGCCAAGAGAGAGAAGCAGACTTAGCACTCATTCAGTCTTGGGATCAGTTTGACAAGCGTTTTCTCGATATACGAATTGAGTTCTTAAAACAGCAGCAAGAAGAGTTTGGTCAAAAGAAGAACCAAATGTATGAAAAACTCAACTTCTATCGTTCGCAGCGAATGTTCCATGAGGAAGAGAAGCTGTTAAAGATCATGGCGAGAATGTTTCCTATGGACATTGCCATACAAGAAGAGATGCACCGCTTTAAAGAGGCTCACGCTCACGAGATCATTGCACGCAGCTCAAGACAAGACCCTCACGAAGACTTCATCCCGAGAGAAGAGCCGCTAAGCAAGGCTGAAACTTTGTTTCTCGGCAACTTAAAAGGTTTTGTACTAGAGGCGGTTCGAAAAGAAAAACACACCGCTTACAATTTTGCGATCATGTTCAGAATGATGGGTCAACCTAAGGTGGCTTTGGAAGTCGTACCTTTTGGCGTCAAAACGCCTCAACTGGCATGGCTAGAAATCGATCTCTTGCTTGAGGCCGGCATGGATGTACAGTGTCTCGACAAAATTCACGAAATCGAATTGCGCTACTGTGACGATCCAGAGACTACCTTCGCTGCAACCTATGCGAGAGCAAGAGCCTTAAACAACCTAGGTCAAGGTGGCAAAGCCATTGATCTGCTTAAAAGCATTCTCGATGTGCGTCCTGACTACCGGTCTGCCAACTCTTTGCTAACAGAATGGGCGCAACGATGGGGCTAAGGAAGTGGGTCTCTGAGCTAAAGAGCCGTGGCTACTTGAAGTTCTCACTTCAAATGGTAATTGTCGCGGCTTTCTTCTCGACGCTCGGATTCTTCTACTCCTACCACCTACCTAGACTGCAATCATGGCTTCTGCTTGAAGTTGAAAAACAAAGTGAGGCCCACCTACCTATTCGAGTCTGGCCTGAGTCAGTTGAGCTGACCTACTTCCCTCCGGGTGTGAGTTTCAAAAATGTGAAGCTTCTACCAAAAGATGAGTTAAAGAAGACCTTAGCCCCTGCAAAAATCAAAAGTGTCTCAGCCTACTTGTCTCTTCTAGCTCTTTTTAAAGGCGAGGTTCGAGCTTCTGCCATCGAAATTGACAAAGCTAGATTGATCTATTTCGACAAATCGGCAGCTCAGACCGAGGCAAAAGCTGAAGAAAAAACTGAGGAGACGAAACCAAAGCCTTTCAAGTGGATCTCTCTTATGAGAAAGATTCCTATCGACTCGTTTCGTATTAAAGACTCGCGAATCACTGCCAAATCAACAGCCAATGCAGCGGCCATTCAGGCCAAACAACTCAAGCTTGTACTAGAGAATCGTTTCTCCTCTCTGAGAGTTGAAATTGAGGCACCGAAGGTGAAACTCAAAGTCGTTGATCAAGAGCAGCCTATGAACGTTTCTTTTGTTAGCAAAGCCCTTATCGAAAAAGAGGGTGTCCAGCTGACAGGGGTGAAACTGCAAAGCGGTGGCAGCTTCTTGGTGGCCTCTGGCTCGATCGAAGGTGACACTGAGAAGTTGCGCTTTAAAGGGGCAGACTTTAACTCAAGAGCCTTTCTTGATTTAAATCAGATAGACAAACTGACAAAGACTTACTTTCCAAAGCGAGAGATCCCTGTCTTGCAAGGCTCAACAGGTCTCGAAGCGAAAGTCTCATACAACTTTAAAAAGAAAAAGTGGAAGGGAACAGTCTCTGCTGAAACAAAATCGGTCAAGGTTGGTCGATATGGAGTCGGAGACACTCGCCTTAAGGGTGCGTTCAAAGACCGCTCTCTTGAAATCAAAGACGTTAATATCAACAACTATGAGCTCAAAGCGAAAATAAGAAAAGGTAAGATTACAATCTCAGAAGAAATGCCTATGTCTTTCGTCGCCACGGTAAATCGTTTGCGCTTTCAGCCGTTTATGATAAGAACACTCGGCCTCAAGAAAATTCCGGTGACCACAAATCTTTCTGGTAAACTCCCCTGCAAAGGCCAAATCAAACCAAACTTTAAGCTTGAATGTGAGGGTGAAGTCAAGTCAGAGGGGCTGCATGTCTACAACACCAAGGAAGACGGCAAAAGTATAAAGACTATCGTGAAGGCTCCCCTTTTAGAGGCGAAAGGTAAAGTGCAGGTTGATGCCGAAAAAGTAACCTACCAGGCTAAAGTTAAAGGGGGCGAGAAGTCTACAGGCGAGTCTGCTGGGGAGATCTCCTACAAAAAAGGTTTTAACATTTCATTTAAAGCCGACCGCCTCGAGATGTCTGACATTGAGAACCTTGCAGACTTAAAAATTGAAGGCTCCGCCGTTCTAGCTGGCACTACTAGAGGCACATCGAAGTGGGGAGTTTTTCAAATGGATCTTAGAGCCAAAAAGTTTTGGTTTGAGAACTATGCTCTCGGCCAACTGAACTCTCAAGTTAGATACAAAAAAGGTAAGCTTCTTTTTCAGGGTGCAAAAGGTCAGTATCTTACAAGCAGGTACAAAGGGAACGTTACCGTTGATTTTCCAAACAACCAAATATTTGTTACCGCTCAGATTCCATATCTAGACCTAGCCGATCTCAGAAAGCTAATGCGGCGCAAGTACCTTCTGCCTGTTGAAATTGGAGGCACGGGCTCGGGCACAGCTCGCGTTTGGGGCCCTTTGCAATTGAACAAGATGAGCTTAGACCTCGATTCGTCATTCTTTCGTGGCGAAGTTGCCGGAGAGTCTTTCGATGAATTTGTGCTAAATGCCAGTGCCAAAGACGGCAACTTAAAAACAGAGCAAGTGGTCATTAAGAAAGCCGAGAGCCGAATACGAGTCAATGGCCGACTTAACCCAGAGGGCAACCTAGATGCCGTGGTAGTGGCCAAGAACTTCCGCCTTGAACAGTTAGAGGCCGTTGAAAAAGTGGGCCTCGATGCGACTGGCCAACTCGATGCAACTATGTCACTTAAAGGGCCCATCTTGAGACCTGAAATCATTCTTATTGGTAGACTACGAAAAGTGCTCTTAGGAGACACACCAACCGAAGACTCAAGCTTCGAGATGGAGTTCTTGAAACAGCGAATTCGAGGTAAAGGTCAGCTCCTGGGCGATCAGATTCGCACATCGTTCTCACTCCCCTACGATGAAAACAATAGCTTCAAATTTGATCTCAAAACAGAAGAGCTTGATTTCACTAACCTGTTTAGCCTGGTATCTGAAACGGCAGCAAAAAAAGACTTTAAATCCAAACTGACCACTCAAGTCAGTCTGCACTCTGACAAGGGCGGTATCTGGAGCGCAGACGGCCATATCATCATCACTAATTTTGAACTTCGACAAGGAGCTCAAAAACTCGAAAACCAGCAACCTATTGTTGTTGCGTTTAACAAAGGTCGTATTTCAACTAAGAGCTTTTACCTGGTTGGTGAGAACTCGTTTCTCAAGTTGGAACTCGACCGGGCCACTCAAACAGACTTCAGATCGAGCATGGATGCTAAACTTGAAATGAACTTGCTCTCGATCTTGACCCCATTCTTTTCAGAACTCAGAGGCCGCCTGGCACTATCAGTGAAAACCCAAGGGCCGATCGACAAGCCCACATTCTTTGGCTCTTCCTTTATCGACTCTGGCTTCTTGAAGCTTTCGGCCTTTCCACATGCTTTCGAAGACACAAGCGCAGACATTCTATTCAATAAAAGAGACATCATTATCAATGCCCTCAAGAGCAAACTTGGAGGCGGAGACATGAGAGCTCAAGGCAAGGTCGTTCTCAAATCTCTCGAAACTGTACCGGTATCGATAAAGGGAGATATCAAAGGTGCGACACTCAATGTGCCAGAGGGAGTTCAAACCAAAGGCTCTGGCAAAGTCGCATTCAACGGCACTGGGTTCCCCTACACGTTGTCTGGAAACTACGACATCACTGAAGGAAACGTCACCATGGAGTTCTCGTCGAGCGATGATGGCACGAGTGGCGAGATTCAACCCTCACAGTTTTTGCCCAAGTCGATTAAAGAAGAGGTCTTCGAGCCTTTGGCGTTCGACTTAAAGATCAACACGGTGAAGCCTGTGAAAGTGAACAACTCTTTGCTTGAGGCAACAGCCGAGGGCAACCTGGCAATCAAAGGCACTCCCAACAATTTAAAATTCAACGGCCTTTTGAAGCCTAAACCAGGCGGCATCATCTCTTTTCGTGACACCAGGTTCGTTATCGCTAACAGCTACGTTGAGTACAAACAAAACTCTCCAGAGGAGCCTTTTGTTTACGTTGACGCGAATGCCACGGTCACTGAAACTTCACTCAATGCCAACGAACGTGTGGTTGAGACCAATTACGAGATCAATCTCTTGGCTCAGGGGCAGTCACCAAACCTCAAAATCAATCTGAAATCTCAGCCCCAGCTCTCAGAGCAACAAATCATCTCGCTTTTGGCGCTCGGCGTGACTACTGCCACCACCGCCGTCAATGATGATCGCTTCCAAGGCGGAGCCACCGATGATGCCGCTACTGGCATGATTGGAACTTCAATTGGAGCTCAGCTTCTTGGAAGACAGCTTGGCAAACCATTAAAAGACCGGCTGGGCATTGATATGACCATCTCGACCTCGGTAAACCCCGATAACAACACCAGTTCCCCTCGAGTGATACTCAGCAAGCAATGGACCCCGAAATGGGAGACCTCAGCTAGCCGAACTATCGAACAAAACCCTAGAAGTGATTTTAGACTGCAATACAATGTAAACGACAACTTACTCTTTATCGGCAACTGGGAAGGCCGAGAGAACAGTGTTGGTGAGCAGATCATCCAACAGAACCAGATCGGAGTGGATTTAGAGTTCCGTAAAAGCTTTAAATGATACGATATGCATCTTTGATACTCTTTTTTAGCATTTGCCTGCCCTGGGCCGCCCATGGCCGTGAACTCGTCTACTCCGGCGTGTCTGCCGTTCATCAAAAGCGTGTGCAAGATCAGCTTTCGGTAAGGCCTGGTCAAGATATCAGCGTGCGCATTGCTGACAAAGTCTCGAAACTCATTATGAAGACCAAGTCGTATGAGTCGGTGAATGTTTACAGTCTTGGCCCAAAGAGAATCCAAGTGAAAGCGATTCCGATTCGTGAAGTTTCAAACGTGATCATTCGCGGCAATGAGCGCTACAGCAGATCTCGCCTACTCGATATTTCGGGCCTCAAAGAGGGGCAAAAGTTTGTACAACGAGCCGCTATAGCGGGCGGAGAAGAGATTAAAGCCTATTACGGAAGATCGGGCTTTTTCAACGCGGTTATCGAGATTGAGATCAAACCTCTCGATGCCCGAAAAATGTCAGTGATCTATAAGGTTTCTGAAGGCCGAGAATGCAAGATCAAAGAGGTTCGGTTTCGATCTGAAAACAGTTCATTGAACAAGACTCTTGAAAGCCGCTACAAGAGCTATGTATCAAAGAGACTGTCTGATAAGAATATCGAAAATATCAAAGAGTCTCTCGACTCGTATTTGGTCTCTCGAGACTTTTTAAGCTCAAAAGTAGAGGGGCCCAAAGCGAGCTACAACAAAGAGAAAACAGAGTCTGTCATCGTTTTTGAAATTACAGAGCCCTACTCTTTTGAATTCGTATTTAATGGCATCGAAGAGGGGCAAGACTTTTACAAGCAAGCCAGCCCATTTAGATTTCAAGAGATTCCTCGCTCGAAAAGATTTTTACCATCAAAAGCAGAGATCTTAAGAACTATTCATCTTGAAGATGACAACTACATGATCGACCCTGAATCCACGATGGGAAGTCGAATCAAGCAGTACTTTCTCGATCAAGGCTACCCAAAAATCAAAGTTGAGACCAAAACGACTACTGACGACACAAGCTTTCTCAAGACTTTGGTGTTTCAAATCAACCCAGGCCCACGCGTCACTGTCAAAGACTGGTCGGTGCTTGGTCGAATTTCAAGATCAGAAGACTATTACTCTGACTTTATAGTCGATAACAGTTCAGGCCTCATGCAAAAGGGTTACTTTCACAGAGAAGGCTTCGAACTGGGGCAGAAAAACCTGGTCACGGCACTGAAAAACCAAGGTTTCTTGAGAGCCAAAATTCAAAGCTCACGGGTGGAGTATACTGGTGAAATTGGCGAGAACGCCGAGATTTCAGTGACCCTAGATGAAGGGCCCTTAACTCAAATTCGAAAGATCTCATTTGTGGGCAACAAAGACTTCTCTGACCTGCAATTGTCAAAAGTCTTTGACCTGAAAAGCAACTCTCCTCTACGACTCAATGAGCTCGAAAGCAGTATTGAAAAGCTTAAGCAGTATTACTACAGCAAGGGCTACCTTGAGATGCAGGTTCTCGGCTCAGGCCCTGACACAGTTGAGTACAACAAAAAAGGCACTCAAGCTAACATCTACATTCGCATTCAAGAAGGCCCTAAGGTGATTGCCAAAACTATTCTCATTGAGGGCAATGACTTTACAAAAGAAGAAGTCGTCACGAGATCATTGTCATTTCAAGAGGGCGACGTTCTCACACCGGAGATCATTGAGTCTTCAATTTCAAGAATCAACCGAATGGGCATCTTCTCTCGAGTATCAATTCAGTTTCTTGAAGAAGGCACCCCCATAAGTGAAAGAACAGTCTTAATCTCAGTAGAAGAGCGTGACCCGGGCGCTCTTCGGTTTGGTACAGGGCTAAACAGCCAAAACGATCTAACAGCGAGAGCTTTTACAGGAATCTCATATAACAACCTTTACGGTACTGGCCGAGGTGTGTCTTTGCTCGGAGAATTATCTTCTAACATCGCCGATGTGAACTACCTTGAGCACCGAGTGAGCGCTACCTATATCGAGCCTTTTTTATTCGGCACACAGACTCGCGGTCGATTGAACCTGATCAGAAGTGACGAGGTGTTTAACATAGATCAACAGCAAGACCTGGTAAGTATTCTCACGAAAGACAACCTGAATATCTTGCTCGAGAGACAAATCTCTAAGCGCACCACTTTCACCTGGACTCTTCTGAGCCTAGAATCCAGAACGAGTCGTGAGAGAAATGGTCGATGCGAAAACGAAGGCCAGCCTGACGAGGACTGCTTTGATGAATTCCAGCAAGTTGGTCTCATTGGGCCAGTGATCGATTACGATCTGAGAAACAACCCGTTCTTACCAACTGAGGGCTCTTACTCGAGACTAGCCGTAGATTATTCGGCTCCGGAGCTTGGTAGTTCTGATGGTATTGAGTTTACCCGTTTAGATGGATTGTTTCGGTACTACATACCGCTTAAAAACCGAATTGTCTGGGCCAATGAGTTCAGGTCAGGTTACTTAGCCAACCTCAGCCAGCGAGAAGAGTCTGGTGTTCCGGCATCATATGCTTTCTTTCTGGGTGGTTACTCAACGGTTAGAGGTTACGATTTTACTCAAGAAGCCAACAGGATTCCAAAAGGTCAAGGTGAAGATGACGGCTCAAGACGAACATTTTTACCGGTGACGAGTGCGACCGACTTGTTGATTGAATCTGATAGCCATTACTACATGTTGAAAACTGAGTTGAGGTTCCCGGTTTCGGAAGACGTTGGTGGTGTCGTATTTTACGATGGTGGCTCAGTTTTAGTGTCGGGTTACGACTTTATTGACCCCTATAGAGATGCTGCTGGGTTTGGCGTGAGATACAACACTCCTGTTGGGCCGGCTGCTCTAGATATTGGTTTTAAACTCGACAGGCAACGAGACGAAGCGCCTTTTGATATTCACTTCTCGATTTCTTCTTTTTAAATTTTCTTTCTCAAAACTGAAAAGTAAATTGGCCCCATAGCAGAACGATCCGGAAACAGCTGCTGGCCGAACCCAGCTTGTTCACATTCGACCCCTATAATTTTGCTTTCAAGCTCAGAACTTTGCGCTTCAATGCTGTGAAGCAAACTGGTCCAGCTGTCTTCAACAAATTCGATTTTCTCTTTTCGCTTTTTCATCAATTTTTCAACCACACCATCATTCTCAATAGGGTTTACCGAACAGGTGCTATAGAGCATATAGCCACCAGGCTTTAAAGCATCAAAGGCCGAGCAGGCAATAGCAATCTGGCGCTTACTTAAACTCTTAACTGTCTTTAGTGACCACTTCGCCTCAGCCCCAGCCTGAGCCGCACCGTGCCCTTCACCCGAGCATGGCACATCACAAATGACAGCATCGTAGGCCTCTGGCTCATGCAAACCCCACCTTGAGGCATCGCGCTTAAAGAACTGTAGGCTGTCTTCGCCGTAGATAGAGCTAAACTCTTTCATCACTCTTTTGGCCCGCACAAGCCTAGGCTCAGACAAATCATTCATAACGAACTCCGCATCGCCGCCAAGCCGAAGCACTGTGGCCAATGACTTGCCGCCGGGCGCGCAGCAAAGATCTAAAATACGTTGGCCCTTATCTACCGGCAATGCCAAAACAGCCAGCAATGAAGCCAAGTCCATTTGATAGTGAGCTTCTCGCTCACCTAATGCTACGTTCAAAGCCCCAACCCGACATGACGCATCTGAGGCGTTTAGAGACACCACAGTCTTCACTTGCGAGGCCAAGGCGGACTCTAAAGCTGGCCATCTCTCACCGTAGAGCTCTGAGAAGAAGGCCTCAAAATTTGGCGAAGTTTTCTTCATTCCCAACCATAGCCTCGCCCAAGCTGAGACACAACCCTAGTTGTAAACAAGACCATCGGCCTTATTTCAAAAGCCAGGGTCTGGTTTTGCTTATGGCTAACGCAGTGACACCGATCCATGTCGTATGGATCTACGTCGAATACTCAACTTTGTGTTAGTCACCTTGTCTTTAACTGGTCTGTTTGCCGGCCCAATTTCTTTAGCCTATGCAAACGAAGACCACGCTCCGCTTCGCCCAAGTGTTATTTACGGCGAAGATGACCGCCTCGATCTTTACGAAGTCGAAGACACGTCAGTAAGGTTTATGGCCATGTCCACTGCCGCCATGGTACGCGAGCGACTTCTCACTAAAGATAGTGAAACTGGAAACTACAACCTTGAAACTCAAATTTTTGGCGAACGCTACCGGCTTTGTGAAGACGAGCCCTTTCGCGAACAAAGGACTGGCGCGGTTTGCTCGGGCTTTTTACTAGCACCTGACATTTTGATCACAGCTGGCCACTGCATACGCACACAAGGTTCATGCAACACCGCTAAGTTTGTGTTCGGCTACGGCCTGATAGACAGCCCTGATGAGCAGCCTCACGAGCAGATTCCGGCCAGCAACATCTATTCATGCAAAACACTGATTCATTCTGAAGTTCACGTCAACTCTGCAGATTTCGCAGTCATTCAGTTAGATCGAAAGGTCAAAGACAGAATGCCGCTTTCAGCTAACTTCTCTCAGCCAATTCAGCTCGAAGAAGACTTGATGTTGTTCGGGCATCCTGTGGGGCTTCCCACAAAGG
>JABSOQ010000125.1 GCA_013216195.1 Bdellovibrionales bacterium | reverse complement strand
AACTGCTTAATTAGAAGTGTCTTTTTGGGCCATCTCTATAGCGAGGTCGAGGTTTTTAGTCATGAGACCGAACTGAGCAGTAGGGTACTCATCAAGGAGGGCGTCAGTTCTGACTATTACGGTCTTTTTTCGGTTCTGGTACTCGCCAATAACCGCAGCAGTAGGGCGCTCAGTTTTTGCACTGGGATCAAAAATTAAGATGTCAGGCCAAATGTCAGCCATTGTTTCAATCATGAGAGAGCCTAGAACCTGTATTCTCATCAGGTAAGAAGGTGGGGTTGAAAAGAGCCAAGTAGGTCGTTCCTTTCGTGCTTCTTTTAGTATCTGGCGATAGGGCGAGCCCAGAATCAAATTTTGATTCGATTTTCTGGCCTCGAGGGCACCAAGAAAGTTTCTGAGATTCGAGGCGTCTCGAGAGTGTATGACAACATAAAAAGCGGTGTCAGGTAGCTCTTCAAGCAGTCGCTCAAGTGGCAATACTCGAGAGCTCTCGTCTCGAGTATAGCTAAGCTCGCCGATTTCGCTTGAGGTTTTAAGAGAAAAGAAGCCCTCTGTACCCGTTTCGGGCTTGAGGTCATCTTCGGCAAATACATAGGCCTTGCCATCTAGGCTCAGGCGGCTATCTACCTTAATAATGCAGCTTGGGCACTGCTTTGCGATGTTCGAGATTGCCGTCAGCGACTGGGGCTGAGGACCAAGTTCGTCAGTTGGCATTTCGACAATGACCATAGGAGCATCATTTATGAGGGCGTGCTTAACTGGGGCGTACTGTTGGCCCGCGCCCATCCACCGAATAATGATCAAAATTGAGAAGATCACCGCACACGTTGCGATGATAAGGCCTACAAAGCGTAAGAGAGCATTTTTCATCGCCACTAAGCTACTGAAATCGCTGGGGATTGTCACGGCCTAGAGCTGTGTAAAAATGAAACAAAAATAAGTTTTTTTTTGCCCTATTTATATTGCGGTGGGTTCAAATATCGTTTAATTTTCAAGTAGATAATTTGAAAGTTTTCAGGTAGTTACATGTGCACACAATCAAGGCATCAGGGTTTGTTTCAGACGTATTTATTTGAAGTCCTATGGAGAACTGATCATGAATAAGATGAATAGAAAGGTTGAGTACGCGTTGATCGCACTCAAACATATGAGCTCGAAAACACCCGGCGAGCTGACGTCAGCCAAAGAAGTTGTTGAGGCGACGGGTGTACCCTTTGATGCCACAGCTCGAGTTATGCAGCAGATGGCGCAATCGGGTCTGCTGAGGTCTGAGCAAGGTGCCCGCGGCGGCTATTCGATCATTAGAGATCTTTCGAAAGCCAACTTTCACGATTTGATCGAAGTGATTTTGGGGCCAACAGGGATCTCCAAATGCATTCATGGAGAGTGTGAACTGATTGCCTCTTGCAACATTGTGAGCCCAGTTAGTGTGCTCAATAAGAGACTCATCGATTTTTACAAGAGCGTGACTTTGAAAGAGCTGCTCAAGATTCGAGATGCCCAACCAGTAGAGCCAGCCCAACCAGAGGAGGTCAGCCAGTGAGTGAATTGCCTGACATTAACAAAGACTATAAATACGGATTCTTCACTGAAATCGAAAATGACATCTTAAAAAAGGGTTTGAACGAAGATGTCATCAGAATGATTTCAGAAAAGAAAGAAGAGCCTGAGTGGCTTCTGGAGTGGCGGCTAAAGGCCTACGAGAAGTGGCTAACCATGGAAGAGCCGAACTGGGCTCATTTGAACATTCCAAAGATTGATTACCAAGCCATAAGCTACTACGCGGCACCGAAACAGCAGGCAAAAGCAAAGCCGAAGTCGCTCGATGAGCTCGACCCAGAGTTGCTTGAGACATTCGAGCGGTTAGGTATACCTCTGAGTGAGCAAAAGCGTATCTCAGGTGTAGCTGTTGATGCGGTTTTTGATAGCGTATCGCTCGGAACCACACACAAAGACACGCTAGAAAAAGCGGGTGTGGTGTTCTGCTCAATTTCAGAGGCAGTTAAAACCCACCCAGAACTTGTAAAGCAGTATCTCGGAACTGTTGTGCCTGTGGCAGACAACTACTTTGGGGCGCTGAACTCGGCAGTGTTTACTGATGGGTCTTTTTGTTACATCCCAAAAGGTGTGAAGTGTCCTCTCGATCTGAGTACCTACTTCAGAATCAACGCTGAAGAGACGGGCCAGTTTGAGAGAACCTTGCTAATCGCAGCTGAAGGCAGCTTTGTTAACTACCTTGAAGGTTGTACTGCGCCCCAGAGAGATGAGAATCAACTTCACGCTGCAGTCGTTGAGCTTGTGGCATTAGACAATGCCGAGATCAATTATTCGACAGTTCAAAATTGGTATGCTGGCGATAAAGACGGCAAGGGCGGAATCTACAATTTCGTAACTAAAAGAGGCAAATGCATCGGCAAGAACTCTAAGATCTCATGGACTCAGGTAGAGGCCGGTTCTGCTATTACATGGAAGTATCCGAGCTGTATCTTACAAGGCGACAACTCAGTCGGTGAATTCTATTCTGTGGCGCTGACTCATGACAAAATGCAGGCTGATACCGGCACCAAGATGATTCATGTGGGCAAAAACACAAAGAGCAAGATTATCTCGAAGGGTATTTCAACTGATCAGTCTTCAAATTCTTATCGTGGACAGGTTAAGATTCTACCCTCTGCTACAAACGCATGGAATTTCTCTCAATGCGATTCTATGTTGGTAGGTAGCGAATGCAGTGCCAATACCTTTCCTTATATAGAGGTTAAAAACAACACAGCTCATTTAGAGCATGAGGCATCGACTTCTAGAATCAGCGAAGATCAGCTTTTTTATTTACAGTCTCGTGGAATGAGCACTGAGGAAGCGGTTTCTTTGTTGGTAAATGGTTTTTGCGCAGAAGTTTTTAAACAACTGCCGCTCGAATTCTCGGTAGAGGCAGTAAATCTTATTGAAATGAAGCTAGAGAACAGCATCGGTTAAAAGGAGCAAGTTGTGCTTGAGATTAAAGATTTGAAAGCAAACATTAATGACACCTCAGTTTTGAAAGGCCTCAATCTTTCGATTAAGCCAGGAGAAGTGCACGCAATTATGGGGCCTAATGGCTCAGGTAAGAGCACGCTCTCTAAGATTTTGGCTGGGCATCCTGATTACGAGGTAACCGGTGGTGAAGTTCTCTTCGACATCAACTTTGAAAACAAGAACCTATTAGATCTTGAGGCGGATGAAAGAGCGAAAGAAGGCATTTTCCTCGCGTTTCAGTACCCAACTGAAGTTCCGGGTATCACAAACCTTCAATTTCTTCGTGCAAGCTTCAATTCTGTGTGTCGCCACCAGGGTGTTGAAGAGATGTCAGAGGAGGCTTTTGAGAAGTTTGCGATTGAGAAGTGCAAAATTGTAGATATGAACCCCGATTACCTTTACCGAGCCGTGAATGAGGGTTTCTCTGGTGGAGAAAAAAAGCGAAATGAGATTGTTCAGATGGCAGTTCTCAATCCGCGGTTGGCGATTCTTGATGAAACCGATTCTGGTTTAGATATCGATTCACTCAAGATTGTAGCTGAGGGTGTTAACAAGTTGAAGTCTCAAGACAATGCTATTTTGTTGATCACTCACTACCAGCGCCTTTTGGATTACATTCAGCCTGATCACGTGCACGTATTGAGAGATGGTCAGATTGTAAAGTCAGGTGATAAGAGCCTAGCTCTTGAGCTTGAAAGCAAAGGCTACGACTGGATTCAGTAGGCATCGTTGATTAATGAAACTCTCTTCAAGCAAAGAAGACGTGAGGAAGCATGAAACTTCAAAATACCCAAAAGATACTTGATAGCTTAAAGCAGAGCTTTGAGGACCTCAAAGCTGAGGGTGGTTTTACTGAAGCCCAAACCGTTGATGTAAGGGAGCGAGCTTTTAAAGCACTGATGGCTGAAGGTTTGCCGAGTACACGCAATGAGTTTTGGAAGTACACAGAGCTAAACAAACATATGAAACAGCCCCTGAAGGTAGTCTCATCGGGCAAGATCTCTGACAAAGAGCTAGAGGCCACAAGTTCTCTAGGTGTGAATGAGCTTTGTTTTGTTAACGGTATATTGCAATACGATACGACCCAGCTTACTGAGGGGTTGGCGGTTAAGAGCTTAAGCACAGGCTTTTCAGAGCAAGAGGTAGCAGTTGAGTCTCAGTCGGCCTTTACTTTGATCAATCTGGCTTATCAAAGAGACCGAGTTCAGCTGACCATTTCAAAAGGTACCCGAATTGAGAAGCCCCTAGAGATCGAGCATGTGTACACTCAGGTTTCTGATCTAGTTGAAGGCACCCAAGGCATCTGTAACACCTGGCTCGAGATTGTGGTTGAAGAAGGAGCCGAAGTTCAATTGGTAGAGAGCTTCAAGCAGAGCAGTGAGCTCCCGCTGTTGTCGAACAATTATTTGAGTGTAAAGGTCGCAAAAAATGCCCGCTGTGAGCACTTGCGATTGGTTTACGGGGCAGAGAATTGTCAGCACTTTGGGCGAGGCTTTATTAGCCAAGACCGAGATAGTTTTTATTCAGTGACAACGATGAATGCAGCCTCAGGATTGACCCGTCAGGCTTATATTATTGAGCAGCAGGGTGAAAATGCCGAGTCTGTTTGTAACGGGCTGTATCTTTGCGATGGCAGTCAGCACTCAGACCACCGAGTTGTGATGAGGCACCTTAAGCCACATGGCCGAAGCAGGCAGCTCTACAAGGGTGTTTTGAAAGGCAAGTCTCGTTCTGTCTTTAACGGCAAGATCTACATAGAAAAAGATGCTCAACAGATTGATTCCAACCAATTGAATAACAATTTGATTTTGAGCCAAGGAGCAGAGGCCGATTCGAAGCCTGAGCTTGAGGTTTACGCTGACGACGTAAAAGCCAACCATGGTTCTGCAATTGGTCGTTTAGATGAAGACCAGCTTTTTTATTTGATGAGTCGGTGTTTGTCTAAAGCCGAGGCCGTGCAATACCTGGCTAGAGGCTTTGTTCGAGATGTGAGTTTGCACCTTCAAAGTCGAGCCCTTAGGGCAGAAGCTGAAAAGTGGATTCTCACACAATTTAGTGAGTTTCAGAAAAGCATTGAAGAAGAGGCAGGGGTGAAGAGTGTCTGAGTCTTATGAAAAAGATTTTCCACAGGCAAGACTTGAGCGAGAGGGCGAGAGACTCGTCTATTTAGATAACGCTGCTACGACGCTAAAGCCACGCGCTGTAATTGACCGAATCAAAGCCTATTATGAATCTGAGGTCAGCAATGTTCACCGCGGCGCTCATGAGCTCGCTGACATGGGTACCTCAAATTATGAGTCAGCTAGACGCAATGTTGCCAATTTTATAAATGCAAAATCGCCTAACGAAATTGTATTCACCAGAGGTACGACAGAAGGTGTAAACCTTGTGGCCAACGCTTTCGGCAGGGCTAACATTGGCGAGGGCGACGAGATCATTTTGACTGAGCTCGAGCATCACTCCAATATTGTTCCCTGGCAAAGGCTTGCCGAAGAAGTGGGTGCGAAGATCAAAGTTATCCCTATTCTTGATTCTGGCGATCTTGATTTGGCGAAGTATGATGAGTTACTCAGCCCGAAAACCAAAATGGTAAGCTTTTTGTCAATTTCGAACGCTCTTGGCGTTAAAAACAAAGTGAAGCAGATAATAGAAAAAGCTAAAGCGGTTGGTGCGAAGACTTTGGTGGACGCTGCTCAGAGCGTGAGTACACTAAAAACCGACGTACAAGACTGGGATTGCGACTTTCTAGTGTTCTCGGGGCATAAGCTGTTTGGCCCTAACGGTATAGGTGTGCTCTACGGAAAAGAACAGCTATTGAATGAACTGCCTCCTTATCAGGGTGGTGGCTCAATGATTGACGAAGTCACATTTGATAAGACGACTTATCTTCAAACACCTCAGCGCTATGAGGCTGGTACTCCGAACGTAGCAGGTGTTGTGGGTCTCGATGCGGCGGTTTCTTATTTGCAGTCAGTGGGGCTAGATTCGGTTCAAAGTGTCGAAGAGAAACTGGTCAAGGCAACGGTTGAGGGTTTGAGAGATATTCCTGGGCTTCGAATTTTTGCTGACCCTGAAGAGCGAGTGAATGTTGTCTCTTTTGAAATCGAAGGTGCCCATCCGAGCGATGTCGGTCATCTTTTGAATCAACAGAAGGTGGCTGTTCGTACAGGCCATCACTGCTGTCAGCCGCTCATGAAGCGCCTGGGCGTGCCAGGTACTGTGAGAGCCTCGTTCAGCCTGTATAATACTGAAGAAGATGTCGATCGGCTGCTGAGAGCGGTCAAAAAGACTAAGGAGTTTTTGTGATGTCTGAGCAATCAGAGACAACGCTTTCGCCAGATGATGTGTTGGTAAGACCTCAGCCGACCCCAAACCCTGCTGCCTTGAAGTTCGTTGTAAACCAACCCTTGAAGCGGGAGGGTAAGGCCACTATCAATGCTCCAGAAGAAGTTCCTGAGCTTAAGTTAGTAGAGAGCCTGTTTCAGGTTCAAGGCGTAAAGCAACTTCACTTCTTTCAGAATACGGTCACAGTCACTCATGAGGGCTCTCTGTCGCCAGAAGAACTGATCGAGAACGTGATTCCTGTTTTAAAAACACGAATTCCGATTCACAATCCTGATTTTGGTGAGCCTGAACCCAAGGCGGGGCCAAAGAAAGACCGTGATAGCCTTTCACCTGAGGTGCAACAAGTTGAAGAGATTCTTGATCGAACGATTCGCCCGGGTCTACAAGCCGACGGTGGTGATGTTGAGGTCATAAAGATGGATGGAAACGAAGTCTACATTTTGTATCAAGGTGCATGTGGCGGTTGCCCAAGTTCGATGATGGGTACTTTGGATGCGATACAAAGCATTTTACAGCATGAAATGGCGAACCCTGAAATTTCAGTGATCCCTATTTAACGGCCCATCTCTTCAAGTAATATGTCTGCGATTTTATCGTGACCACTAGTCGACGGATGAAAACAGTCTGGCGATACGTCTTCAGTTTCGAATTCAACATTCAGAATCGAGTCGAGAAATTCAAAGCTAACTCCTGGGTACTGATTGCCCAGAGCAAACTCTTCTGTAACCTCTCTTTGAGCCTTCACAACTGCTGCATGCAGATCTGCGATGTGTTCAACTCTCTCTGTGTCGTCAGGGCTAGTGTACATAAGATATCTGCACATTCCAGCAACGATATCGCGACCTGATCCGTTTGTTGTTGCATGTGTGCCGTTGCGCATATCACGGCAAGTGCTACTTCTTGAAAAGCTGCCATCTGGGTAATAGCTGTAAATGGGGCGATTCAGTATTTTTGGGTTCGTAAGAACATTGCTGACGTCTGCAGCTGCAACTACGTAAAACTTGGTTCCTCCGGGGGCTGCTACGACCTCAGACAAGGCTTCATTGAGTCGACTTCTCATTCGTCTCTTGTACCATTCGTATCTGTCATCAAAAGTTCGGTCAGCATTGTGTTCACCACAAATCGAATTGGCAGTGAATGAGACTAATACTGTGTCGGGTAAATGCCCCAAGGGGAGTGCAAGGCGTCTTAGTTGATTGTCGAGCTCTTGTATGTCAGCGCCACCTTGGCCTGCAAAGAAGACATTGTTGGCCGGGACTCCCATATTTCTGGCAACCGTGTAGGCATAAGAACACTCTTCGCAGTCGGCAAAACGTGAAGCTCGATTTTCAAATGATCGAGCGAAAAAACCGCTGCGGTAGCCTGGCGAATCATAGATTCTTAGTACTCGCTCTGGTTGCACAGTTTCACCTGTAATTAAGGGCACCAGTGAATCTCGTCTTGGGTGATAGCCCCCAAGATAGCCCATCAAGGCCTCGCCCCAAAGTTTGAAGATTTGGGCTTCAATATGCTCTGCTGCAGAAGAGCCAACTGCTAAACTGTCGCCGGCAACACCAAATGTTGGGTAGTTAAGGTCAGGCACGATACCCGCTAGGGTGCTGATATGACCAGCTGAGCGTAGTTCTCTCATACGCTCTTGCATTTGCCTCTGTGCATAGACCTCAGAGCCCATGTCTGCAATGAAGGCTTGATTCACAGCCTCGATGCCCTCGTAGGAGCAGTCAATTCTTTGTTGTTGGTTTGGGTTTTCTAGGCGGTCAATACAAGGCCTCACCGTATCTCGGTACAAATCGACAAACTCGAGAGCTCGGTGAGCAGATAAAAATGCAATTTTATTGGCAAGTAATGAGGCTGTTCGAGAGTCTCGCATGTTAGCGAAAGCCGAGGGGGTCAAAAACAAAATAGTGGCGAGAACTAAAAATCTCTGCATAAGAACTGTCTCCAGCCCCCGCTCTAGGCAGAGTTTAACAGCCTGTCAGTTTATTCGCTTTGAATTATATAGTTGCGAGAAAATATTATTAAGAGGTGACGAAATTCGGTCTATTCAGCAGGCTTGAAAGACTTGAGGGCCTTTTCTTTTTGAAGGGCATCGACTGCCAGGTCTTTTTGCATTTGCTCTGAAGCCAGCTCACGCAGGTTTCGGTTCTTTCTGTCAATTTCGGCTTGATCTATCGAGTTGTATTGAAGAGTCAAACTCGATCTCATGCCCGAATGGCTGGCAGTGGCTCTAAAGTGAATTCTCTCATTAGAGCTCGATAGCTGCTTTAGTTGAACAGAGAATACCACTTCTTTGTCGACACCAAGTTCATTGATGTAATCGCGAGTAGTGCCTTGAACCAGTTCAACCCCTTTTGGAAGAATCCACTTAGCTTTCACATCTCGAACAGGCTTGTCTGAAAGCAAGGTGACTTTCAGAGCAAATTCATCGCCGGCTTTCTGAGGTTCATCGCCAACCAATTCTACCGAGGCTTGCATTGGGCTTCTGGCTTTTGTCGTGTGAGGTATCAATGGGTACTCAATGCCCGGGTCGTGCTTGTGATTATGAGTATGATGATGCTGTTGAGCCTTGTTGGTTTGTGGGTTCCTCAGATAGTCGGCAACATAAGTGCCAGCAGCAAGAACACCCAGGCCGAAAAACATGGTCATTCTTGAAAACATCCAAGATTGCCAGCTTCCTTTTTGATGTTGATCTTGTTTCACCGTCATGGAGGATCCTTCAGACATAGCCTTGTCCCATTTAATTTTAACCCATATCGAACTCTGGTTCCCAGTCCAGTAAATGAAAATACGTCAATCAGGTAGTCACCAGAGCCAAGGTTCAATCGAACTGAGTCAACTTCAAGATCTCCTGGCACTGTAGGGGTGTTGTTTGTAGCAGTGGTTGAAGCACGTCGGTCATCGCTATTAAACAGCCTTGCATTTTCATCATAGACATAGATATCAAGGTCGGCTTCAGTGCCCAGGCTGTCAGTATCTTGAAACTCAACAGTGAGTGTGCCAGAGGCGGGGCCTCTCAGGTGGTAAAAGTCATGGTCGCGAAAGTAATCGACACTAGGAGAGCCTGACCCGGGGCCACCTGGAGTTAAGGTGACATAAAAGTCAGCATCAGCGCAACCGGCATCTGGCTCAATGTACTGAGCATACTCTCCACGGTCAGGAGCGTGCTTTTCGATTGTCTGCAATGTCGTCCAATCTTCTACCCCAGAGCGATCGTTGTGAATCTTGTGAAGAGTCCCCATGCTTCTGAACTTCCAACGACTGTTGTTCCAGCCGAAGGTGGTATTGCTAAGTGAAGTCCACATCTCTTCGAACCCATTGGTCACTGACTCACCATCTGTATTGGAATCGACTGAATCCCATAATAAACGTGTGATGGAGTACTCACGGAAGTTACCCTCGCCGCGTTGGCCATAACCTTTGCCATTGTCGACTCCAAACTGAGGAAAGTCGTTCACCAATGAGCTGTTGCTTTCGAAGGTGATGAAGACAAGGTAGTCTGTATCACCATCAACATTGCCCTCGGTATCTAAGTAAGAGCCCACTCCTCGAACTACACCTTGAAAGAGGTTACTCCAGGCCTCACTCCAGGCTAATCGTGGGTCAATAATGCTGTTACCGTTGTGCGGCCCACCAGGCGTGTCTGTTCCAAAGTACACGTCTTCTAAGAAGTGACCGTATTCATGTAATATGATGGTGTTGTCGAAATGGTCTGTATCAGTAAAGTCAGTGTCTCCATTGAGGCCGCCTAAGATGAACAGCCGTCTGAAGCCACGTATGTAGTAGCTGAGAGGTGACCCGTTTAAGTATTCGCCGGGGTTGAAGCCGGCCTGCCAATAGGCCGCAACCTTTGGTGCTACACTGACCTCTGTGCATCCGTTGGAAGCGCAATCACCAGGGCCTACATTGTTGCGAAGGTATGCATTGGCGTCTACGATTTGATCCAAGATGTTATAGGCGCCTGCGATCACTGAGCCGGTGGCTGGAGCGATCATTGTGCCAATGTTCCGGCTGCTAGATGAAGAAACCGTGGTTTCGATTGAGTAGAACTGGTTTTTTTCAGGGCCATTCAAAACCGACACTCTCGCAAAACTATTGTTGGCTCTTGAGTTTATCTGCAGAGTGTAGCTGCCAGTGTCTCTCGGAATGTTGAGACTGAAGTTGCCGCTTGCATCGGTTTCACCACACTGAACTATATTGCTGCCCTGAAGAATTCGAACCTCAGCATGGCGAATGGGCTTTGGCGTAGATTCAACAGCACCCAAGCCGCTACCTGTGTAAGCTCTGTATTCGAAGGCTCCTGTTCCCGAAATTGCGACAGCATCTCCGTATGACTGAACGTCATCACAGTAATCTTGTTCAGGTGGGCCATTAAAAGTCGGAGAAATCCGGTTGCCGGTCGTATCGATTACTTCTGGTTGGCTACAGGCTGTTAGCAACATTAGTGCAGCAGTAGTGGCGAGAACTTGACATGATAAA
>JABSOQ010000124.1 GCA_013216195.1 Bdellovibrionales bacterium | reverse complement strand
CATGTCATGGCTGGAGCCACCAGTGAGTTGCTTTCCGTTTTTCCACAAGGGGAGGGGATATGATCCGCTATTCGTACAGTGATGACTCTGTCAAAGAGACAGATGTTCACACCAAAGGAATTTTTGAAAGAGAACTACAGCTAGCTAAAGAGTTTGTAGCTGAGAGAATGCCTGAGCTGGGCGATTCGGTGGCAGATTGTCCAATGAGTGGTGAAAGCCGAGACAAGCTATTTTTTAGAAAGTGGAATCAGGGTTACTCTTATTGCCCTAGAACATGGAACTTGAGCCTTGCTCAATTGCCGGATGAGCAAACGCGAAGAGATTATTTTTGGGGTTCTGAGCTTGCAGATTTTCGAGCCTCTGAAGAGTACCAAAAGGCCCGCGAAAATGCTCGCAAAGACCTTTGGTCTCATCAGTTGGATTGGATTGGTGGCCGTCTGGCCAGGTACGGTGTGAAAGAGAATGCAGGACTTCTCGATTGGGGTGGACGTGCCTCGGGTTGGCTCGAAACGCTTTCGACTCTACGTCAGGTTTCTGAGGTCGGTGCGATTGAGACACTGGCGCCCTTGCAGGAGAAAGTTTTGTCGGCCGACTGTGAAGTGATCACTATGATTGATGTCTTACAGAGGGAGGCCAATCCTGCGAGCTTGTTAAAGCGGGCCTACCAAAAGCTGAAGCCTGGTGGGATTTTGCTTCTGACATGCCGAAATGGTGCGGGTTTTGATATCATGACGATGAGAGATTTCTCTCGAACCATTTTTCCACTTGATCATATCTGCTTACCTTCTCCTCAAGGCTTGAACTCATTGTTGATGGGTTCGGGGTTCGAGATTCTTGAGTTGGGAACGCCTGGGCTGTTCGATGTAGAGCTCGTGAAAAGAGACAAAGATTTGCTGCCTAAAGATCAATTCTTTCAACGCTACTTGTTCGATGTTGGTGACTCTCATTTTCATGAGAGGTTGCAAGGCTTCTTGCAACAAAATAATTTGAGTTCTCATATGCGAGCAGTAGCGAGAAAGCCGGAGGCCTAGTCATGAGTCAAAACGGTAAATTAAAAGCTGGAATTATTGGCATGGGCAAGATGGGCCGAATCCGCCTCAAAGAGACTGAAGCTCATGAAGCCTTCGAGATTGTCGCCCTCACTGACGTTAACTCTGATGTGGCCCGAGAGTTTCCACAATACAAGTTTTGCGAAGACTGGAAGCAGGTCTTGGATCAGGATCTCGATGTGGTGTTTGTTTGCACCTACAATCAGTTTATTCCCGAAATCACTTGTGAGGCTCTCGGTCGAGGCTTGCACGTGTTCAGCGAGAAGCCTCCAGGGAGAACTGTTCAAGATATTGAGCAGATGAGAACAGCCGAAGAAAAAGCTGGCGATAGAGTTTTGAAATTTGGATTCAATCATCGCTTTCACTACGCAGTGATGGAAGCCAAAGCGATGATTGAAAGTGGAAAGTACGGCAAGATTCTTTGGGCCAGAGGCACTTATGGTAAGGCTGGTGGGAACTCCTTTGCTAACAATTGGCGTTCGAACCCTGAGCATGCCGGAGGAGGGATTCTTCTTGATCAGGGCATTCATATGCTGGATCTGCTTCTCTACTTTATGGGAGGGTTTTCCGAAGCGAAGAGCTTCGTTGAAAATGCCTATTGGAAAGATGTTCCTATGGAGGACAATGCCTTTGCACTCTTGAAGTCAGATGAAGGGCAGGTCGCCATGGTTCACTCAAGTGCCACCCAGTGGAGGCATAAATTTAACTTGGACCTCTATTTGGAAGACGGCTATGTCTGTTTAAATGGAATCTTATCTTCAACGAGAAGTTATGGCGATGAATCGATCACCTTTGCAAGAAAACAGTTCGAAGGTGAGGCAACAGCTTTCGGTAAACCTCGCGAAGAGACGATCTATTTTGATCGTGATGATTCATGGAAGCTAGAGCTTCAAGACTTCTATGACTGTATTGTCGGAAAGAAAGAGCGACCTACGGGGAGCTCTGAGGATGCCTACAAAGTGATGCGATTAGTATACGACATCTATGATGCTGTTGGAAAATAAAGGAGTCGAGGTGAAAGTACTTGTCACTCAGGACTGTTCTGATGCTGCAATTGATTTTCTAAAGGTCGAGTTAGGAGCTGAAATAGCAAAATAGGAAAGATCTATTACAACTGAAGCTGAGTTAAAGGGTGTGGATGCGATTCATCTGAGAAGTCGTACAAAGGTCACTTCTGAGTTGCTGTCTCAGTGCCCGACTCTCAAAGTGATTGGAACGGCAACTAGTGGATTTGATCATGTAGATCTCGAAGCCTGTGATGAAAAAGGTGTTGCTGTCTATCATTGTCCCGAAGCCAATCGCGAGTCAGCGGCTCAGTTGACAATGGGCTTGATGATCGATGTGACGAGACAGGTGAGCTTTGGGAACCACCAGTTGCGCTCTGAGGGCTGGCGCCAGAATGTTGGCAGAGGGATAGAGCTTTTTGGAAAGACCGTTGGAATCGTCGGTTTGGGCCTGATTGGAAAACGTGTGGCGGAACTCTGTAATGCTTTTGGTATGCAGGTGATTGCTTATGATCCCTACTTGGAGCAGAACCAGTTTGCAGAAGCTGGAGCCAAAAGCGTGAGCTTTGAAGATCTTTTGAAAAGTTCCGATGTGGTCTCTCTGCATGTTCCTCTAACGAGTAAAACCCGCCATATGATTAGCGTTGATACTGTCAGCCTCATGAAAAAAGGCTCTTACTTGGTCAACGCCGCTCGTGGGAAAGTTGTCTCAGAGGAGGCGGTGATTAAGGGGCTGGATGAAGGGATCATGGCCGGTGTGGCTCTTGATGTGTTTGAGAGTGAACCATTGCCAAGTGAATCAAAGCTTCGTGATCGTCGAGATCAAGTTGTTGTCACAGCACATGTTGGTGGTTATGCCCAGCAGGCGTTTGAGAAAGCCTCTATGCTCGCCGCTCAGAGAATCGCACTGCATATCAAAGGTGAGAACTGCCCGGGTCGATTGCCTTTAACTGCCGGTTGGGTATCAGACTTATAGTTTTGCTGTTATTTCAGAAAATCAAAGTCTGCTTGATATGTATGTAGAAGCGCCAAATTGCTTTATGCTTCCTAGAATCTTGCCTCGGAAGAAGGCTGTGCCTTAGGTGCAATTGCTGCCCTTGGACCAGAAACATTCTCCGCCTCACTCACCAAAAACATAGGTCGAGACTTCACCTGCTCAAAAATACGCCCAATGTATTCACCCATAATGCCCATGCAGAAAAACATCATGGCAAAAAGAATACTCACAACAGCCATCATGCTCGACCAGCCACGAACTACATCTAAAAAGAAAAACGAGTAAAGAACATAGCCACCGGCTAAAAGAGACAAAAAGGCTGCAAAGAAAGACATCGAAGTGGCAATGCGAAGAGGCGAGGTCGAAAAGGCCGTGATGCCATCAATGGCTAACTTCAGCATTTTCTTGAATGTGTACTTGGTTTCGCCCATGGCCCGCTCATCGCGGTCGTACTCTAAGCCAACTTGTTTGCCACCCACCCAAGCGACCATTCCTCTCAAGTAACGATCTCGCTCAGGCATGGCTTGTAGCACGTCGAGCACTCTCTTGTTGATCAGGCGAAAATCACCAGCATCAACAGGTATCTCAAAACTCGTCATCGACTTTAGAATTCTGTAAAACACAGCAGCAGTGAACTTTTTAAAGAATGTTTCGCCTTCACGGGCTTTGCGCTTGCCAAACACCACATCAAAGCCTTCATCCATCTTCTCAGACATAGGCTTAATCAACTCTGGTGGGTCTTGCAGATCGGCATCTATGATGAGGGTTCTCTCGCCAGAACAGTAGCTCAAGCCCGCTGTGACAGCCAGCTGATGGCCGAAATTTCGGCTCAAGCAAATGCCCTTAATTCTTGAATTGGCAGCACAGGCCTCTTTGATCACAGACCAAGTGAGGTCAGCTGAGCCATCATTGATCAAGAAAATCTCATAGTCGGCTGACACAGACTCTGCCGCTGCCACCATTCTTGGCAGAAACACAGGCAAGACTGCTTCCTCGTTATAGCAAGGTACGACAACCGAATACTTCAAATCTCTCTCCTACGACTGAGGCTTTATATTGCTAGTTTCACCTCGAAAAGGACACGTACAACGCATAGCAGTGCCGCCGAATACTGACAAGCAGTTCTTTTTGCCTTTGCTTCGACTTTTACTAAGACAATAACGGGTGCTCATAGGTGAGCAGGCATTCAGCTAAAACCTGGTGCAATTTGGCCATAGATGATGCTTGGTCAGTATCGAACGTAAGGGCCGTCTCGAGCTGCTAGATTGGGTTTAATCATAGTCCGGAAGATGGCAGCATCTGTAGCCTGAACAGCCCTGGTTTTACTTTCAACTCGGATTCACAATTGCTAAGGTGACAGCCGAGCAGCGAGGGTGCAACATCAGCCCTCAACTCGTGGGAGAAGTCGTTTGAGTCAACAGCTTGAAGCACAACTGAAACAGCATTTTGATCTCGACAGTTTTCGACATGGTCAAAAGCAGATCATTGACTCTGTTCTGGGCCGAAAAGATGTGCTGGCTTTAATGCCCACAGGTGGTGGCAAGTCTTTGTGTTTTCAGTTGCCGGCCATGTTGTCTGATGGGATCACCTTGGTGATCTCGCCTTTGATAGCTCTTATGAACGATCAGGTTCAGTCACTTCAGAAGCTTGGGCTTCCGGCAGGCTGCATTCACTCGGGTATGTCTGTTGACGAGAAAAAAGTGGTGTTTTCAGACCTGAAGGCGGCACAGAGTTTCTTGCTCTACATCTCGCCAGAAAGAGTGCAGCAAGCTAACTTTTTGACCTGGTTTCGTGAGCAAAACATCAATCTGATTGCGATAGATGAAGCTCATTGTGTTTCTCAGTGGGGTCATGATTTTAGGCCAGAGTACGCTCAGATATCAGAGTTAAGAAAGCTGAAGCCAGAAGTTCCAATTATAGGTCTGACGGCGACCGCAACCCCATTGGTGAAAAAAGATATTATTAGGCAACTCGGGCTTAAGAAGCCGATCGAGCATGTGTATGGTTTCTATCGACCAAATCTGTATTACCAAGTTGAGTTTTGCGATGATGAGTACGACAAGCAAACCTATGTTCTAGGCGCGGTCAAGCAAACCCCTGAGGGGCGAATTTTGATTTACTGCGGAACTCGCAAAGGGGCCGAAGAGTGGGCTGAGTACCTAAGCGCAAAGTCACACTCAGCCAGCTTTTATCACGCTGGTCTTTCTCCACGAGAGAGAAAAGAAATTGAGCAAAAGTACGCATCAGGCGAGATTCGCATTTTAGCAGCTACGAATGCCTTCGGTATGGGTATCGATCACCCTGACGTGAGGTTGGTTGTTCACACCCAAGTGCCAGGTAACCTTGAGTCTTACTATCAAGAAATTGGTCGAGCTGGCAGAGATGGGCTCGATTCTACCTGTCTGTTGGTGTACTCGAAAAAAGACAAAGGCCTGCAATCATTCTTCATCCAGACTTCAAAGGCTGAGTCACGAATCAAAAATATGCGCTGGGAAGCTCTCGATGCGATGATCAATTACGCTGAAGGCTCCGAGTGTAGGCACGCCGATATATTGACCTACTTTAAAGACTCGAACCGAATCAAGTCTTGTGGTCACTGCGACACTTGCGACCCGAAGTCAGTGCGTCGGATTAAGCCTATCGTAGGTAGTAGCCTAGGTGGCCCAGCTCCTAAACCAAAGAAGAAGAAAAAGAAGGGTTGGCAGCCTGACCCTAGCTTCACACCTGAGCAAAATGCATGGGTCGAAGAGATCAGAGCTTGGCGGAAAGACTACGCTAGCAGCCAAGATATTCCGGCCTTTATGGTTTTCAGCGATAAGACCCTGAGAGATTTGGTCTCGAAAATGCCACTAACAGTCGATGAGCTAGGCTATGTTTACGGCTTGGGTGACGCCAAAATTGAGGCTTTTGGCGAAGAATTAATTCTAGAGGTGAGGCAGCTGTGGGATTAGTCAGTTGCTGCCTGTAGGGCTGTAAATCATAAGAATTTCAGAGATCTAACGCCAAGTGGCAGCTGTCGGGGTGGGGGAGTAAGTCTTAAGCGGCCAGAGGCCATTGCCAGTGGCCGAGACTCACAAAAAATGGTACCCCATCTACTATGATTTGCAGTGAGGTCTGTCTTGAAAGCTAGAATTATTCAATCGAGCTTGAGGCTATTGGTTAATATGTTGATCTGCGGTCTGGCAGCCACGCTGGCCGGTCAGTCTTATCGAAGTGTCTACGTGATCCCACGAGGGTTGGTAGAGCTGACCAAGGTGATCATGACCAACTCAGAGTTGGTTTACTTTCTCACCCTAAGCTTGGCCGTGACTTACTTTTTGACCACTGGAATTGTGGTCTTTCGAAAAAAACGTGGGTGGCTAACAGCACAGGCTGGGGTCGAAGACACCTTTTCTCTGATCATTGCCTCTACTCTCGCTGTGACTTTTTATTTTGTGGGCACCGAGAAAAACTTTAGCCCGAACTTTTTCGTTTCATTTCTTGGGTTGGCAGTCGTGTTGAGACTGGCTTGGTTGATTGCCGCTGCAGCACTAAAGAGCGAGCTTAGGCTTGCCATTGGGGTCTTTGGATCACAGCTTGTGCGACCCTTTGGCCTGGTTACGGTGTTCATTGGGCTTCTTCCTGGCTTACTTTTGGTGGGTTACAAAAAAGATCGCAACATTGCCAATATCATTCACAAGACCCGGCGGGCGATATCGCAATCTGACAAGACACCCTACTTTGTTAAGCCTCTGTATGCCGACTTGGTTTTCGAACAACCGATTGAAGTTGAATTCGACAAATCAGGCAGACTGTTTGTGCTCGAGAGAATCGGCAAACTGTTTTTGGTTGAAGGTCAAGAGAAGCAGTTACTGTTAGACTTTACATCTGAGGTTGGCGAAGTGGCCGTGGAGAACGGAGCCTTGGGCTTTGCTTTACACCCAGAGTTTGGCAAAGAAGACAGCTCGAACTCTAACAGAGTGTTCGTGGCCTATACCCACTGGCAAGACAACATTCTAAAGAACCGGCTTAGTGAGTTTCTTCTGCCAGAAAGAAACACACCAAAGAAGATCGAGCAAACCGTTTTGATCGAGCAAACGCGCAAAAACGACGGCTACCACAATGCAGGTGCAGTTGAATTTGGGCCAGATGGTTATCTCTACGTAGCTGTTGGTGAGGCCACTGATCACAAAAACCACCAACAGATTGATCACGCTCTTTACTCGGGCATTCTGCGTATCGATATCGACAACAAGGCTTCAAGCTTACCGATTCGCAATCAGCCTTCAGGTGGTAAGACAGCCGGCTATAAAATACCCAGCGACAACCCATTCATTCAAAATGAAGAAGCTCTGCACGAGTTTTACGCGATTGGCTTTCGAAACCCGTTTCGAATGACCTTCGACAGGCAGACTGGCAAATTGTGGGCAGGCGAAGTGGGCAATATTACCTACGAAGAGGTCGACATCGTGGTGGCTGGCGGCAACTATCAGTTTCCCTATGCTGAGGGCCCAAAGGTTGGTGCTAAGCCCAAAGATTTTATTGGGAACGAAAAGCCACCTTACTTTTACTACACCCATACAGCTTTGAATCGCGCCATCATTGGCGGCGAGGTTTATCGAGGTAGCCGGTTTAATGACCTCACGGGCTCTTACCTATTTGGCGATAATTACTCAGGCAGAATCATGGCCATCCCTGCAGAGGGGCAGACATGGAGTGATGAGGCGAAGACGATTGCCCTGCTTCCTCACTTGGGTCAGATGGGTCTGACCAATTTAATCGAAGGGCCCGATGGTGAAGTCTACATGACCTCTCTTGGCAAAGGTGGCTCCGGTACGGGCCGCATCTGGTTACTCACTAAAGAGAAGCAGGCTGTTAATGTTAAAATGGCTGATGCCGGGCTCGAAGATCAAATGCCGCCCCATCAAATGTTCAAGCAGTATTGTAGCCGCTGCCACGGTCTTAACGGAATGGGCAAGCAAGAAGTTTCGGCGGCTCTCAATGTAGAGATGGCAAACTTTCAGAACGAAACTTGGCAAGCCAAATCAAGCAAAGACTACATCGCAAAAGTTATACTCAATGGCGGAGCAAAAATGGGGTTGAATGCTGGTATGCCTGCTTGGTCGAATGTGTTGTCATCAAAGCAAGCTAACTTATTGGCTGAGTACATAAAGCAAAAGCTGCCAAAAGCTCTGGCCGGCAAAGAGCAGAAGCCGGGTGAAGAGGCTGGAGGTCAGCAATGAAAGTCGTAGTAACTGGTGGAGCTGGCTACATCGGAAGCCATGCTGCGAAAGCTCTTAAAAATGCTGGCTATGAACCCGTTGTTATCGACAATCTAGAGCGTGGCCATGAGTGGGCTGTGAAGTATGGCGAGCTCGTTAAGCTAGATATTCGTGAGACCAGTCAGTTGGCAGAAGCGCTTGCAAACATTCAGCCTGTGGCAGTCATGCATTTTGCTGCTTTGGCTTTGGTTGCAGAGTCAGTTGAAAAACCAGAACTGTATTATGACAACAATGTTCGGGGAACGCTCTCGTTGTTAATGGCGATGAAGCAAGCCGGTGTTAAGAATCTCGTTTTTTCATCAACCTGTGCGACCTATCAGCCATCTGAAAAACCTTTTGTAGAGAGTGATTCGCAAAAGCCGGCCAACCCTTACGGCTGGTCGAAGCTGATGGCTGAGCAAGTGATCAGAGACTATGCGGTAGCTCACGATATGAGTTTTCAGTTTTTGAGATATTTCAATGTGGCAGGTTCTGACGGCGATGGTGAAATTGGTGAGGCTCACGAACCAGAGACGCATATTATTCCGTTGCTGTTGCAAACCGCAGCGGGGCAGCGCGAGAGTTTCACTCTTTTTGGTGACGATTACCCAACACAAGATGGCACTTGTGTTCGCGATTACATTCATGTTGAAGATCTTATTTCAGCTCATATTCTGGCAATGAAGAGATCTCTTTCTGGCGAGAGCTCTGAGGCTTTTAACCTCTCGATGAACCAAGGCTATTCAAACAAGCAAGTGGTTGAAGCCGTCAAACAAGTCACTGGGGTCGATTTTGAAATCAAAATGGGTAATAGAAGACCTGGAGACCCCGCTCAGTTGGTTGGCGATTCTAGCAAGGCACGCAAGTTGCTCTCTTGGGAGCCAGAGCACGATTTGAACTCGATGATCAAGTCGGCTTGGAAGTGGTTTCAGGGCTATGAGGCCCGCTAAAAGAGGATTTCAGGCATGTTGGCTGACAGAAGTGGGTTCAAAATTCGACTGATTTTAGGCTCATTGTGCCTGATTTTGGCACCTCTAGCTGTAATGGGTGCACCTCCAGCACTAGAGGCAAAGCCGGGCTGTTCTACTCAATCCAACTCAAAGATTGATCTCAGAAGCTCCCAATTGAGGGCTTCGAGTAGCTCTGATTCGAAGTCAGGTCAGAGGCAGGGTGAGGAGAGCTCTCGTTCAAAACTTACCTCTTCAGCAAAGGCCGACTCTGGCTCAGTAGGCGGCGCTGAAGAAGACAGTTATGAGTGCACCCTTTGAGGTAGACTTCACCAAGCTAGGCAGGCGACCTCTCGCGTAACTCATATTTGGTTCTGCTAATTCGGGGCTCTTTGCTTCGCCGAGTCATTCACAAGTTGAAAAGTCTATAGCCAGTGTTTGAATTTTGGAGGACCTTCTCCACCAAGGCTTTGTCAAAAATGTGAGATTTGTGCCTTTTGTGCAGTTTTTGCTTTTCAATCAAGCGGTTCTCCAATAACTACTAGTTATCAAAGGGTCGAACTTTCAAGTAAGAAGAACATAAGGCGTTTAAGCGAAACAAAGATCTGGCAAAATTAAAAGAGCCCCTACTAGGGCTCGGGCCAGACTGAAAAAACCGGGTTAGTAGCCCGGTTTTTGTTTTTTAAAATTGCCCGAAAACGACTTATCGAAAAGCCTCTACTTTCCGTCAGTCATCATAATTGGTGTTTTACCGTCAGTGATAATAACCTTACTGTTGTTTGATTTCGAGAGCTCTTTGAAAGCTTGAATAGCCTGAAATCTCAACACCTTCTCGCTTAAACCCTTCGAAATGGCTTTTTGTGCATCGCTAACACCACGAGCCTCGATCAGCTTTCTTTCGGCTTCCTTTTTTTCTTGTTGAAGCACAAAGCTCATAAGTTGCGCATCTTGCTCTGCCTGCAGTTTTGCTTCAATGCTAGACGCAAGGTTTGTCGGAAGTGTGATCGACTTGAGTAAAACTGTCTCAACTTCGAAGCCTCTGTCTGCCAAGATGCTAGCCATTCTATCTCGTATACTGTTCTCGATCTCTGAGCGCTTACCCGTATGCATGTCTTTCGCGTTGAACTGAGCTGTGATGTCTGCTGCTGCTGACCTGAACACCGGTAAGATCAAATCTCTCTCGTACTCTTCACCAACCTTTTCGAGAACAATTGGGGTTTTATCTGGCACGACCCTATAAAGAATTGAAATTACAGCTCGTATATTCAAACCCTCTTTAGAGGGGAGTTTGAGTTTCACCTCTAGGTTCTGTGTGCGAATTGTGAACTTTCTGATATCAGCAAAGGGCCAGAAGTAGAACTTTAGCCCTGTGCCAGACGGCACTTTTGAAAAGCTACCCAGGTAGTCTCTTACTCCGACCTCGTCTTGGTCGACAATAGTGGCTCAGCCCACCAAAAGGGGAGTGATAAAGGCGAGTGCAAGTGTCTTCAGGCTTATTTGCATAAAGCCTCCTCTCCCAGTCAGAGTAAGGGGCCAGGGAGTTTCGGCCAAACAACTTAAGACCTATCAGACCTAGACGTCAGAGAACTAGGGCGCACCATATCTAGGTTCTTGCAGGTGAGTATTGATTTATTAGATAGTCGGCCAGTCTTGTTCGGGGTGGTTTGTCACTGGTCAGATTTGCAATCATAATGAAGGGATCGTAGGTACCAAAGCAACAGAGGGAGCGATCAAATGGCATCTC
>JABSOQ010000123.1 GCA_013216195.1 Bdellovibrionales bacterium | reverse complement strand
AAAAAGGTCCAATCATCAATCGGTGCTCTTGATCTGCTAAGGCATTCGTGAGAATTTATCGCGTTATTTTTGCACACATAGGGCAAGTGCCGGCAATTCTCGCAAGGATTTTTACTGAGATGAGCCTCTAGGCCCGGTTGGTTGCAGCTCACACCAAGAAACAGGTATAGGACAGGTTTTTATGAGTGCTTCTAGTTTTGAAAAGTTACCAAAAAGATCACATTATTGCGGTCAGTTGGATGCCTCTAATGATGGTTCGGAAGTCACGATTATGGGTTGGGTCGACACCCGACGAGATCACGGCGGTCTGATTTTTATCGATCTGAGAGATCGTAAGGGCTTGGTTCAAGTTGTAATCAACCCGCAGGAGAACTCGCTCGGTTCAGCCAAAGACCTGCGTAACGAGTGGGTGGTAGCCATTAAAGGCCAAGTCAGAAAACGGCCTGACGGGATGATTAACAAGAATCTCGGCACTGGTGAGATTGAAGTTGAAGCCACTGAGGTTCAGGTGCTGTCGGAGGCCGAAACCCCGCCAATCGGAATCGGCGACCAGAATGTGACTGAAGCCTTGCGTTTGAAGTACCGCTATCTTGACCTGAGATCAGAAACTTTGCAGAGCTACATCATCAGTCGTCACAAGACACTGCAAATCGTGCGTAAGTTCTTAAGCAACAACGAGTGTATCGAGGTCGAGACTCCGATCTTGTACAAGAGCACTCCCGAGGGAGCGAGAGACTACTTGGTGCCTTCGAGGGTAAACCAGGGCCAATTCTATGCATTGCCTCAGAGCCCTCAGACTCTGAAGCAGCTTCTCATGATCGGTGGAATGGACCGCTATTTTCAAATTTGTCGTTGTTTTCGAGACGAAGATTTACGAGCCGATCGTCAGCCTGAATTTTCACAGATTGATATCGAGATGAGCTTTGTAGACGCTGACGACGTTATGGCTATGCAAGAGGAGTTGGTCAAAGTTCTATGGAAAGAGCTGAAGTCAGTCGACATTGAAGAGTTCCCAAGAATGACCTTTCACGAGGCGATGTCGAGATTCGGAACCGATAAGCCTGATTTGAGAAACCCACTCGAGTTGGGTGATATCTCTGAAGTTGTTAAAGACTGCGGCTTCAAGGTGTTCGATGAGACTGTTGCGAGAGGCGATGTGGTGAAATGTCTAGCTGTTGAGGGTGCAGGAGATTTGTCTCGTGCTCAACTCGACAAGCTGACGGCTCTATCAAAGCAGATGGGGGCCAAGGGCCTTGTTTGGATCAAGTCACAAAATGGCGAACTGAACTCACCGATTGCGAAGTTCTTTGAGCCCGATAAGTTTAAACAAATCTTCGAAGCTGCAGGCGGCAAAGAGGGTGGCGTCGTGTTCGTCGTTGCCGATCAGTTTGAAGTCTCATGTTCGGCATTGTCGGCTCTTCGAATTCATTTTGGTAAAGAAAGAAACCTCATCGACACATCTAGAGATCGCTTCATGTGGGTAACAGACTTCCCGTTGTTTGAGTACTCAGCTGAAGAGAAACGATGGGTGGCTAGACATCACCCGTTCACTACCTGTGTAGACGAAGATCTCGACAAATTGGTTAATGGCGAATCTGCTCAGTTTGGAGACCTCAAAGCTAAAGCCTACGATCTCGTTTGCAACGGTTACGAGTTAGCCGGTGGAAGTGTCAGAATCCATAGACAAAATGTTCAAGCGGCCATGTTTAAGGCTCTTGGCTTCTCTGAAGAAGAAGTAAAAAGGCAGTTTGGCTTTTTTGTAGAGGCTTTGAAATATGGCACTCCACCTCATGGGGGTGTAGCTTGGGGCTTAGATAGGCTCGTGATGTTGATTTGTGGTACCGATGCGATTCGAGATGTAATTGCGTTCCCTAAAACGGCTAAAGCAACAGATCTTATGGCTGAAACGCCAAGTCGGGTTGCGCCTGAGCAGCTTCTAGAATTGGGTGTGAGATTGAGCCCTACCGCAGAGAAGTCAGCAGAGAGATAAGGGCAGAGGGGCTGATCTGGTGGCTCGCTCTGTAAAGGCCAGCACGGGAATGTCGGGGCCAGATTGTTCTTTAAAAAGTCATATAAAAAGGGACTCACCAGAGTCCCTTTTTTTATACTTTCAATTTTGAGAGAACGAGTTTTTGAGGTTTCGTTAAGGCCAGCTAATCAACTACTGAAAAGCCAGCCAACTCAAGGAGCTGAGTTATTGCCCTTGACCGAGAGAGTAGCCCCTGTCGCCATCAAAGGTGTAGAGATTTTCGGTTTTAATGATATCAACTCCTGCACCATTCACTGCAGTCTGTAGAGCGATAAGGTCAGAGCCCGTGATCGTGCTGGCAGACTCCCTTTTCATGAAACGGCAGCGCCAGTGATCGGTACAAAATGTTTCAGGCTTGCCGTCAGGGAACACTTTCACTCCACGGTTGGTGATAATCACCAAGTCTAGCGGCAGGTCAGCGCAAGCAGCTTTGAGCTTGCCACCAAGAGTGTCAGGGTTTCTGTCGTCTTCAAAGGCAAATATGTCGACACCATCTAGATCGCGTTTTACTTCAGTTTTCTGAGATTGAACGCCGAGCTTCATTGGCTCACTGCTAGAAGTGGCTCTTGCACCTTTAAGCTGGGCTGGCTCTTGCCCAAGTCGATCGATAATGGCTTGAGCGAAATCATCTGTGCCGACCTTTTGTTTGGTGTGGGCATCACTCGCAATGTCGCCAGTGTGAATTCCGTCTTCTATTGTTTTTAACCAAGCATTCTCAATTTTGACGGCTGACTCTGCCATTCCCAGGTGTCTGAGCATCAATAGGCCACCCATGAGTAAACCACTTGGGTTTGCTATCTTTTGGCCAGCGATGTCTGGGGCAGAGCCGTGGATCGCCTCAAACATTGCGCAAGTTTCTCCGATGTTGGCTGAGCCAGCAAGACCGACAGAGCCAGCTACTTGAGCTGCCACATCGCTGACGATATCGCCATACAAGTTGGGGGTTACAATAACGTCAAAGTTCTCAGGCGTGTCAGCGACTCGTGCCATTCCAATATCTATGATCGAGTGGTCTTGCTTTATGCTTGAGTACTCTTCGCCAATTTTGTCAAAAGTCTTGTGAAACAAACCATCAGTTAGCTTCATGATGTTGTCTTTGGTCATGCAGGTGACTTTGTCTCGGCCATAAGCTTTGGCGAGTTCAAAAGCGTAACGACAGATTTTCTCACTACCTGGCGCAGTGATGAGTTTCAAGCATTGATAAACCTCAGGTGTCTGTCTGTGCTCAATACCTGCATACAGGTCTTCTTCGTTTTCTCGAACAATAACCATGTCGATCTTAGGGTGCTTTGTTTGAACGAATGGATGAAGTGACTTCACTGGGCGAATGTTTGCATAGAGCCCAAGAGTTTTTCTGATCGTAACGTTCAAACTTTTGTAGCCGCCACCTTGAGGAGTTGTAATCGGGGCTTTGAAAAAGATTTTGTTGTTAACAACTTTCTCCCAGTCTTCTTCTTTAATGCCAGAGGTGTGACCCTGCTTGTAAACCTGTTCCCCAATTTCGATTTCATCGTATTCAAGCTCAACGCCAGCAGCTTCGAAAATTTTGAGTGTGGCCTTCATAATCTCTGGGCCAATACCATCTCCGTACGCAACCGTAACCTTCGCCATGTGGACTCCTTCTAAATATAAGGTAAAAACTAACCCATTTATTTGGTTGTAGGTATAACCTAGCTAGGACGGCTAACAAACCATAATTTCGGCCCCAACGCAAAAGGCCAAGCTTCTGTAATCGTTTCACTTATCTGTGCACGCCGTCACTGTTATTGAACAGCAATTCGGAAGGCTTGGGTACCGGGCAAAGGTCAGTAAATCGTGAACTAAGCGCAAAAAAAGTGGGGCCTCAGCAGAGGCCCCACAGGTTGGTTTGCAATCAGGATTGGTTGGTTATTTCAAGCCGCAAGCTGAATAAGCGTTACGAATCGTTTTCGATGAACCACTCAAAGAGAATTCGTACTCTACGATTTCACCGGCATCATCAGACAGGCTAACAGTGGCCTTGTTGTCAGCTCTTAGGCGTGTGACCATGAAGTCTTTTTCGCCTAAGTCAAGAACGGCACCTTGCTCAGGAGCATCACCCGCAGGGTCTCCAGAGTAAGCCATGTTCACGTTGTTGGTGCGGTTCGTTTTCAATGCACCGTCAAGAAAGAACATATCATCAGAGCTAGTCACGATTTGAATCGTTGGCTCAGAGTAGATTTGCTCTCCGTCTAGTAGCTCTTGAGTAGCAGCGTACACCTCGAGCCTTGCGACCTCGACACCATTTTCATCATTGATAGTTGTGAAGGCTACGCAAGCCGTCTCGCCCGTCAACTTGTGGTTTGTGATGATCCCAGTCTCCCAGTCTTTGCTAGATAGCTCTTCGTTCTTTTCGAAAGACTCATCGCTGTTGACGCCAGCCTCGCCCAATACAATCGCGCTATCAGGGTCTGTTTCAGTATTGTCTCGGATATCTCTGAGCATAGACTTTAGCTCGCCGGCTAGCGTGCTAACTTCTGCCTCGATGTTCGAGAACTCGTTTGTAAGATCAGTCACTTGCTGCTGGACACTAGCAAGATCGGCTTGTGCTGATTCGACCTCTGACTGAGCCACTTCTACTCTAGCCACAAGGCCAGGTCTTGCTGAATCTAGCTCAACTTTTCGGGCCTCAAGACGCTCGATAGATTGTAGAGCTCTTTCGATGGCGGTTGTCGCGTCAACGATAAGGCCTTTCCAAGCTGTGAGCGTGTCGCGAGATTCCATGTAAGATCGCTGAGATTGCAGAAGCACTGCGAGCTCCTGCTCAAGTGGCGCAACATTCTCTTCTTCGAAGGCTTCGATTCTGGCGATGATTGCAGGTAGTGCACCCTGAATCTGATCGATTCGAATCACGAGGCTCTCAATAGTTCTTCTGTTTTGAGCGATGGTGCTCTCAGACGACTCAATGAACCTGATGCTTCGAGCTTCGCCGCGAATCGCTTCATCCCTTCTCGAGATTAATCTAGACAACTCTGACTCATTACGAGCGATTTCAGATCTTACAGATCTCAAATCACGGTTGAGAGAGTCTTTTTCTCTGTTAATGTCAGCCAGAGCCACCTGCAGTCGGCGCACTCTTCTTTCTGCAACTTCAATGTCTTCTCTGATTCTTTCAAGCTCACGAGTCTCTTGGCGAATCTCTCTTTCACGATTGGCCATGTTGTTGCGAACTCTCTCTCGTCTCTGCTCAAGTTGAGGTTTGCGAGCAATGATCTCTTGCAGCTCAGACTTTCTTCTGTTCAAACGCTGACGTCTTTGAGTTGCTTGAGCCAACTGATCTCTCAAAGGCTGGAGCTCTCTGTTGAGGTTTGCGATACGGCCATTGACTCTTTCGATCTGCTGATTCTTTTGAGTCAACTGCTGCTGAACACCTGGGATCTGACCTTCAATGTTGCTCTTTCTCTGTCTAAGGTTTGCAATCTGTTGGTTAATCTCTCTTAAGCGCTCTTTGCCTCTCTCGAGTTCGGCAACTTGGCTGCGCATTCTTTCAATTTGAGCTCTGGTAGCTGCAATTTGGTCTTGCTTGGTTTTGATCTGACCGTTCAGTCTTTGAAGGTTTTGGTTGATGCCTTTTCTCTCTTCAACCAAACGTCTGCGCTCTTGGCGAAGCTGTTTTTTGCGATCGCCTTCTGCATTTTCGAGCTCGCTTTTGATCTGCTCAATTCGGCTGTTGATAGCACGGCGTCTTTGACGAAGAGGAGGTCTTTGACCTTCTAGGTTTTGAACCTCGCCACGAAGTGCCTGGTTCTGCTGACGCTTTGCTCTGATCTGACCACGCAAGCGACCAATTTCTTGATCTGCGCCTTCGAGGTTTTTCTTTTGTTTTCTCAGATTTGCAATTTGACCTTGAATATCGCTGGCTTGTCTTTCAAGACTTTGTTTCTGCTGCCGCAATTGGTCGCGCTCTGCAACCAATTGTCGCTTGCGGTTTTGAGCTTGAGTCAGGTCGCCTGACTTTTGCTTAATTTGTGACTCAAGGCCGCTGATCCGCTGATTAACACGCTGAAGGCGGTTGTTGATGTCTTGAACTTCTTGTCTGTGACCAGGGATCGCATTTAAAGTCTCATTAATTCTTTCAAGCCTGCGACGAGCTTCTTGCTGCTCGCCACGAAGACGACGAACTATACGCTCTTGGCCATCTTCGTTGTTTTTAAGAGTCCGCAAGTTGTTTTGAACTCTCTGAAGGCGAAATACTAGATCTCTTTGAGCTGAGTCAGCCTCGCTCCACTCATCTTCTAGCTCTGATTCTTGGTCTCTAAGAGGCGGTAGTACATTATTGTTGATATTGCTGATTTGGTTGCTTGTGGTGCGCTGAATGTTTCTCCAAGTGGCCAAAGAGTCACGCTCTTGATCGATCTGGCGATTCAAGGTTGCGTTGTCTGATCTCAGGCGCGAGGAACGACTTTGAGCATTTGCTAGCTCGCGCTCAAGCTGGCTTCTCTGTGACAGATCTTGTTGGTAGTTTTCATCTTGTTTGACCTGAGAGATCTCAGAGCGCTTAGCGTCAACCTCTCCTTGTTTTTGATTCACAAGAGTTTGATAGAAATCTGCCTTGGCTTGAAGACTGTCGGGTGTGATTTCATCATCTGGGTTGAAGTCTTTTGACGACTTTGCGGCAGAGATTGTGTCACGAATAGTGTTTTCAGAGTTTTGAATCGTATCGTTTTCTGACTGTATATCGAGCGGGATTTGCGCCAACTCAGCATCCATCGTCGATAGCTGACCAGCTAGGTCTTGATAGACGTTTTCTGCATTTTGCAGAGCCTCTCTTTTCAGAGGAATTTGAGCTTCTAAGAACCGTATGTCAGGCCGAGCCGTAGCATTTAGGTCTAGCAATCGATAGTACTTCTGGTTGTAGTCTTTCGATTTGTTGAAATATTGATTGAGATCTTCTCGGCTGTTGGCGGTCGCACTAACGGGTAGTGCCAAGCTCAGACCAAGAAGCATACGAACGGCTGCGTTAGACGCAGATACAGTTATAGATATAGATTTACGCATGAAATACCCCCCACAAAAGGAGGTAGCACAAGCTCTGCGGTGGTCTAAGCGGTTAGTTTCAGATGTAAAGAATCCGAGCACAAAATCTGGGCTTAGCGAAAAGATTGCAGAAATCTTCAATATTTTGCGAACTGCGTTTGTCAGAATGGCCTGTAAACTGTCAATTTCACTGTATATTTTCTGGTACAGCTGGCGGTCATTAGTGGCATGTATTGTGCTCGTGATCTTACTTCGAAGCTCAATTTTTTATCTATATCTCGAGTGGGGAGTAGAGTCGTGATCGGACAAATCGCAAAAAGCATTTTAACTATCTTCGTTTTCAGCAGCCTATTTGTGAGTGTTTGTGCATCCGCTGACGATTCGAGAGGAGCCATTTGCAAGTTCTTGTTGGCAGGTGGTGAAAGCTCAGTCGATGAATGGCGACAGCTTGAGCAAGGTGCCGTCAGAGCAGGAGATGGCGTATCCGCACCTGCCCTTAATATGAAAGATCAAAGCGGGGAGCAGTTTCTTTCGCCCTTTGGTCGTCAGGTGTTCCACTCAGGTGAGCTAACAAAGGTCGGCTATCATCTCATCGGTCGTGATATTGAGTTTGAGGTTCAAGGGGTCACATACCGAGCTGTAGTTATAAAAGAGAATGATCCAGGCTTTAAACGCATCACAGTTCGAGCTTACGCCAAAAGAGAAAAGCAAGATCCAGATCAGCCGATGCTACCTCTGGCATCAGAGCCTGAGCCGCCCTCTGAAGATGGGCCTTGGCAATGGATCACTTTGTCGGAGCAAGACGATTGGGTTTTGCCACTAGCAGATCTTAAACAAAAGAGCCAAGTGCCCAGGTATGTTAGTGCTGAAGAGCGAAGAAGCCTTGATATCTTTTTTCGAGCTAACCGAACAAACGTTGAGCCTTCGGAGCCGATTAGACGCACAAGTCTTGCTGAGCGCATGTATCTCTACCGTGGTGAGACAGTAGAAGAGGGCAAAGAAATCGCTGAGTTGAATCGCAGAATCTCTTACATCATAAAAATGGCGGAACAAGGCACAAGTCTACAAGAGTTTGAGCAAGATCGCCGAATTATGGATTTGCAAAACGCTTTGCTGAGAGGCGACTACCAAGGTGTTGCCGCAAGAGTGAGGTCTTCGATCTTAGAAACCTGGAGGGTCACCCATAAGTTACGTGATGATTTGGCGGCAATAGCCGCAAAAGGCTACACCCGTGATGAGGCACTACAGATCGTTAAGAAATTCGAAGAGTACGAAGGTATCCCTGAGCAGTTTAGAGCTTCAGAGTTTTTTCCGAATCTAAAAGACGATGAAAAAGAACTGAACGAAATGATGGTTCTGTTCTCAAAATTCTTTGGTCACCAAAAGCAGCTGGGTGAAATGATCCAGGCCTATGACATGGTTTGGGCGATCTTCAATAGATTGCTTAATGATTCTTCAATACCAATGCAGGCAAGGGGAGACTTAGAAAAAGCTCTTGAAGAAGCGCGCTTCGGCTTTGAAGCTGTGCCACCCACTCATAGAGAGATCTTGTACCATGCTCAAACTCATGTGGTCGAAGAGGCGAGACTTAACAAAAACAAACAGCGAGAGGCGACACGCCGCAGACAGTCTGTGTTTGATCGTGTCAGGAGCTCTTTGCAAACCGTTGATCCGAAGTTGTTGCCTCTGCCTAAGTACACTCGGGGTGCCTGGGCATTCTTCACGCGTGAAATGCTGAATGAGCTTCATCATAACATTCTGCGATCAGAGATTATCTTTATGCGATTAACCGCGGGTAACTTGGGCAATTATGGCAGTGAGCTAGCTCTGGCAGCAGACACTACAATTTTGCCTGATGAACAGCCTAAAGATGGCGAGGCGAATTTTATTGATCCTGGTGAAAAGTTTAAGCTTCGCGCTATGGATTATTATCTATTCGACATGCTTTATGACCGAGTCGGTGTTTTTGGTACAGTTGATCCGCTAGTCGCTTTTTACCGGTTGGCCGACTCAGACCGCGTTCTTAACGATCTTCGAGTGCGTTTTGATGAATTGGCAAAGGGTCGAAGCAAAGCTGTGCAAGATAATATCAAAGCCGCCAAAGAAATCGCGGGTGGCATGGCACCACTTTCTATGTCTTATGAACACCGCCAAGGTTTTTGGACCGCAAACCGGGTTGGCTGGACTATGGTCATTGGCGGGTCAGTTGGCGTTTCGGCTGCTGCAGCTTACTACGGCATTTGGGATGTCAGTGCCTCTTGGGATGCCACCACTAACTTCTTAGGTGATCTTCCAGATAACTCGGCTTACATGTGGCAATGGGTCGAGTCTCAGTTTATTGCAGAGGGTTTTGATCCAGAAGCCGTGAACCGTGCGATTCTTGAGACTCAGGGTGATCTCGCTGATGATGGCAAGATCAACTGCTCGAACTCTATTGACCCTTTCTGTATGGATTAATGCGAGTGCGACTTTTGACCTGTCGAAAGTTCGCACTGAAATCTAGACTATCGTACCCTCTTGTCTCGAGATGAAACGCCCGAATGATAGGTGAGCAGAGAGATCTTTCTTTGCAAGTCTTCACAGGAGGTGAAGGAGATGGACAAGATTAGCGGTATAGTACCGGCATCTTCAAGAGTTCAGGGAGTGAACTTAAAAGACTCGCAGCCGCTTAGACCAGGGGTGCCCACGTTCGGAAGACCAGTTGGAGTCTCTTCGTTGGCAGACGGCAAGCAACTCACTACAGCTGAAAAAGCAGTCGCAGCACATAATGATCTTATGTCGAGGCGAAGTGGTGACGCTCACAAGCCTCAAATCATTACTGACATGGCTGACAAGTTCTTCATGAAGAATGAGTCACAAGCTGGCGAGCCGATACGAGATGTTGATATCAACTACAATCTAGATATCGGCCCGACATCGTACATTGCTCCGGCAGACGAGCTGAGTGTTCAAAATCTCGAATCTGGTCTCGAATTGACGCCAAATTTTGAAGAGAGAGTTTCACTCGCTGAGGCTGATGCAGAAGCTTATGATTACACACCGCCGGGTAGCTACCTCGACGTAAAAGCCTAGATTGAGGCGGCTACTGAGCCGTTTCTAAAAAGCTTGCGCCATTTGCTGGGTCTATGCGGTGGCGCTTAGAGTTCGTCTCGACATGACAAGCCGACAAGGGTGTTGGGCTAACAGTGCGCTCGATTTCGGCGATCAAGGTTTGAGCACCAGGCTTGCCCTTTCTCAAATACATTTCAAAACCATGTGAAAGTAACGAATCAAAGCCCAAACCTCCAGGCGACAGAATCTGTTCAAAGTACTCATCTCTCCCACTGAGTAAAACAAAGTAGGCCGATATCGCTCTGTCGAGTTTTGAAGATACTCTTCTACTGATCTCATAGATCGCGACAAGCTGCTTGTCTTCACGTTTTGCTTTGGTTCTCAGGTGAGCTCTCAACGCCCATTGTATAGCGGTGATCTGCTCGAGCTCAGAGCGAAGCCGATCGTACTGCCCCTCGAGCTGAGCCTGATTGTCAGCAATGACCTCCTCGAGAACGCGTTTTGCGGCAGCATTGTCATGAGTTGAGTTCGGATTACCTGGCACAAGTCTGACGACGCTTGGGCCAAGATCAAATCGAGAATCAAAGTCTTCTTGCAGGCTATGTTTGTAATCCATAGCTGATAAGTAGAGCCGAGCGGCAGAGTCGAGTGCACTGGCAAGAGACTCAGCGGCAAGAGGCGCGTTTTTCGAAAGGCCGAGCAATTTTCTTGCATGAGCTGACGGCTGAAAAGCTGATTTTGAAAGTTCAACGAGTTCATCTAGTTGTGCGATGAGACTCTCAGGTAAACGCGGGGAGTGATCTTCAGGAGAGAAGGCAAGGCCTCCTTGATGACTAGCCAGTACCAGAGAGTCGATTTGATGAGCCAATCTTCTATAAGCGAGCAGGGTCTGCTCGAGGGCTTGCAAGCTTGCAGTAACTTGAGAATCTCGGTCGATGCTGACCCATTGATAAACTGACAGCCCGGGAATCGCAAACCT
>JABSOQ010000122.1 GCA_013216195.1 Bdellovibrionales bacterium | reverse complement strand
CCGCGAGCTGACTAGCTCACTAGCCTGCGCTCCGATAAGTTCACGGAAGTCTTCATCCTTAAAGTCACCGTCAGGCAACATGACATTCATCACCACTTTTTGTAGTTCAGAGCTGACATTGTCAATTTCGCCGGCCGCCTTATCACCCAAGAGCGGCTTCAGGTGGGTGATCAGTTTGGCGTCTAGTGATTTCGCCAGCACTGTGGCCCGCTCCTCTTTTTGCGACTCATACTGAGCCTTTAACTGATCTAATTCGAGCTCAATCTCAGAGGTTCTTTTGACTCTCATGTCGGCAAGCTCCAGCTTAATTCGCTTCTGCCCTTCAGCCCTTTGTGATGCAATTTCAGAATCAAGACTCTCTCGCTTACTTGAAAGCTCCTCTTCAAAAGCAGCTGCTTGTGCGGCCTGCTCCGCTTCAAGTTTGGCTTTACCAGACTCAAACTCTTGCCCCCAAGAGTCTGCTGTTTGTTTCATCGAAATCTCTTGCTCTTTTTTCCAAGACTCAACTTGCTCAGCCAAAGTTTGACTTTCAAGCCTGGCCTTTTTCACAATACTCTCAGCCTCTTGCTCTGCTTCTGCTTTCACACGAGATGCAGACGTCACCAACTGATCAGATTGATTTTTGGCATCTTGCTCCATCTGTTCTCGCTGCTTTTCCCAATCCTGCCTCTGAGAAGCAATCTCATCGGTAACTCTCTCTCTTTCGAGACCAATTTGCTTTAAGGCCTCTTCTTTCATAATCGAGATGTTTTTTAGCTCTTGTGCTTTGGTATTTTCGAGATTGTCGATCGCATCTTCGGTGTCTTGCCGTTTTTGCCTTAATTGCAAGATTTTTTGGTGCAGCTCTTCTTTCTGTTTTTCGAGCTCGGCCCTCTCTTTACTGGCCATATCCTTGCCAGCAAGTGCGAACTCATACTCGGCAGAGGCCTGCTTCCACGTGTTCTCATTGTCTTCGATTCGCTTCTCGGTCTCTTTCATTTCGACTTGCAGATCATCTCTTGATCTAGACAATTCACGAACATTTTGTGACAACGACTCTATTCGGCTTGCAAGATTTTGCTTTTCTCCCTCAAGCTCAGACTTCAACTCATCAAACTCCGATTGCACGCGCTGAGTTTCGTCGGCTAACTTCTGCCTCTCAAGTTCGTGCTGAGCTTGAAGTGAATCTGTGATTTGCTTGATACCATCTCGCTTCTCATCATGCTCTGATTGAAACGATCGAGTCACTTTCTCTATACCCATGCGCTTTTCGTCATGTTCTTTCTGAAAATCTTCTGTCGAGGCCTCTATCGACAAGCGCTGTTGATCATGAGAGTCTGATATCGCTTTGGTCTCTCTATCAACCTCAGCGCGTTTTTCATCGTGCTCTTTTTGGTAATCTTCAGTTCGACTCTCGATATCTTCACGGCGCTTCAGGTATTCAACATTCAGAGCTTCATCTTTTTCTTTGTAGCGCACATCTAGATCGCCTAGCTTTTTCTCATGCTGCTCTTGCGCTCTCACGTAGTCGGCATTGAGACGTTGTCTCTGAGACTCGTAGTCTTTCAGTAGCAGAGCTTTTTCGGCCTCTACTCTTGACTTGTGATCCTCAAGAGTCTGACTGACCCGTTTTTCGTCGTCTTCTATTTGCGCAATAAAATGAGTTTTGTCTTCGGTGCGCTGTTTTTTAAACTCTTCAAAGTCCGCAACGATTTGACTTTGCTGTTGCTCAATCAGCCTTTTATGAGCTTCCAGTTTACCGCTCTCAACCTGAGCCTGTTCCAGAGCAATTTCGGCTGCCTCTTTCGAAGTCTGAACTTTCTCATCCCAACCCTCGATTTCACTCTTTAACCGATCAATGAGAGTCTCTAGCTCTGAGGCTCTTGACTCGAGCTCACTGGTTTCAATTTCTGCTTGCTCTTTTTTCAGCATCGCCGAATTCAGAATATTTTCGGCCTCTGCTTCCGCTTTTTGGACAATCTGCTCTGCCACCTGACCATTGTCTTCGAGGAGCCTTTGCGCATTGAGCTGGGCCTCGGCAAGCCTTTGTCTCGCCTCACCATCTACTTTGTCTGCGAGGTTTTCGGCCTCTTCAAGTAGGTTTTTTGCTTTTTCGTTGGCTTCGTCAATAATCTTGTCGAGAGCCTCTTCATTGGCACGCTCTTGATCGGCCCGCATCTTCTGAATCATTTCGCGACCTTCAGTCAGAATATGATTGCGGTCGGCCTCGGCCTCAGTCAGCATGTTTGTAGCTTTCTCTGAGGCTTTTTTAATAATGCGGTCATGTTTATCGTAGGCTTTTTCTTGTAGCTCAGCAGCTACCTTACGAACCTCAGATAGAATCTTCTCGGCTTTTCGCGCAGCCCGTTTATCAGGAGGTATGTTAAAGAAGTTTTCGTCGATGGCCTTACCAGCATCGCGAGTGATTTCGGCCACCAACTCTTTTACGTTCTCCAGTTTTGAGAAACTGATCTTGCGCGACTTCGTCCCTGAACTGGTGGCCTGAGATACCGTATTTTTCGGTATGTGCATCGGTCGCGTCTGTGTGTGATTGGTGAACTGAGGTGGCTCTGGGATGCCCTCCTCGGCTTGGTCACCATGGGGCTCTTCATCAGCCTGAGAGAGCTTGTGGGTACTCACCTCAGCTGAGTCTTCTTCGGGTTTTTGTTTTGTCGGCTGCACCGTCGCATCGTCTTCGTCGTACTCTTTAAGCTCAGCCATCTGAGCGCGTAGCTCTTGGGCCTTTGCTCTCTTTAAGTCTTCGACTTCATTCTGATCAATCAGGCTATCGGGGCTTGTTGCAACCCGAGTGAGACTCTCGGGGTCAGCGACCATCGAGTGATCTGTGTTTCCAGAGCCAACTTCAAGATCTTCAGGCATCTCTAAGTTGGGCAGGCTATCATCAAGCTGTGTGGCATCGATGACATCTGTCTGCACGCGCCCGACCTCGTCGTCAGCATGCTCTTGTAAAATTTGGGTTTTCTCGAGCGCAGAAACCTCATGGCTAACATCAGTCTTACCTAACTCGTCTTCAGCAACCTGGCTCACAGAGTCCTCTGTGTTTTGGGCAAAACGAAAACTGGCATCAGACAGAGAATCTTCTTTGGAATTATGAAATGGGTTCACAGGGGGCTCTGATGGAGGCGCTGCCGAAACCGGCGGCTGCACCTCTTCTACTGCTGGTTCTTTCACCGCTTCAACACGGGCTCTAATTCGAACAACTTCTTTCGACTTACCAAACTGCAGAGGTGCACCAATAGGATAGAGAACCTCTTCGTTCTGCGGAATAATATCGCCGCTCAACCGGGTGCCATTCTTCGAACCCAAATCTTGAATGTAGATTTGCCCATCGCGAGCCACAACACGAAGGTGACTGCGGCTCATCTCTTTGACCATCAAAGGCATGTCAACGGCCTCTGATCTCCCCATCACGAAATCAAAGGAATCCACTGAGTGCGACTCAACACGCCCTCGAAGCTCTATTTCTACAAATAGTTCCTTGATAATTCTCTTCAAGTTAATCCCACAAAAATTCGTTAAAACCCTTATATTGATCGGGTTTTTACAGGCCTTATTTGAGAACTGTGACTTAAAAACACAAAACCCAGACCTGAGCCTGGGTTTTAGATAGCTATATGTGTAAAGCAAATGCCTAGGAGGCCTTTTGCCCTTCCTGCTTGGCCTTAGAGGCTTTAGAGCTTGGCTTCGGAGCGAACTTTGAATAGGCCAGCTGCCGCTCATGAAACTGCTCAGCAAGGGCCTCTAGAGGGTCTCTGTGCTCGTCAAAATCAGGAATGTCAGATGGCAGATCATTGTTGCTGCTCAGATTCCAAATGGTATCGAGACTACTTTCGAGACGATCAACACTTTCGATAAAGGTCTTGCTAGGAGACATAATCGTATTCACAAAACTCATTGTCACTGACACCAAAATTCCTAATAGTGAGGTCGTCATAGAAAACGAGATCTTCACTAGAAATTGATCCATCACCATTTTTGTACCGTTGATATCGTTGAGATCCATCTCGCCCAGGTCTGGCAATGCCTTCATGATCCCTAAAAATGTACCAAAAATCCCCATCACGATGAACACGGCTGGCAAAATGTTGACGAGGTCATTCAACGTGCCAGTAGGAAACACCCCGAGAACCTTGTTGAAGCAAGGGTTTCGAGAGAAGGTGTTCTTCGAGATCTGATGAATCTTTGGCGCAGCCTGATCGTTAAATCGCAAGTGCTTAATTTGCTTCAAAATGTCATGAACAAACCAGGCACAACCTTGTTTAATCAGAAACAGGCGATCTCCCATTGTCATAATGAAATCAGGTTGCTTCATTTTCAAATACGATTGCACTTCAAAGATCTCATAAAAAGTTTTCTCAAGAAGTCTCTTGGTCTCAATGTAAAAAGACAGAGTCTCGTCTTTGCCAACTTCTGTTACGAAATCGTCAACCCGCGCTTCAAACTGCCTAGCGAACATCTCTTCTCGCTTAATCGTATAATAGAGCAAGACCCTAGCTGCGACTGCGAACAGAAACAAGATCACCATAAAGGGGATCAAGAGATCGGTGGCACGGACCACTAGACCATCGATTATTGCTTGTACTACCTCAGACACTAATGAAGACTCTGATCCCATTATGCCCTCCTTTAATTCGTCATATCAAACTTGATGATTACTCGTTGCGCTTTCTTACAGTCATATTTTTTACAATAGTCTTTTTGCGAAATACCGCTGGCGACATCCCGCTGGCTACCCTCAGCAAAGAAACTCTTACCCGAGACCTTCACTTTCGGCAGAATCCCTTTCTGGTACTCGTATTTCATTTTCTCAGTGTCAAAAATGTATTTATAAATGCTTCGGGCTCGGTAATAGCTGAGATCCAGGTTGAAGTTGGCAGCATCTCTGTCAACTGACTGCAAGCTAACAGGGTCAACATACTTACCCTTGTAAGTTGGTGAGGCAAAACCAATGATCTCTACCGACTCAATTTTTTCAGCTGTCTTTTTATCTTGCATCAAACTCTTTGAGTAGATCGGCATGAACTTCTCAAGAATTGTTCTCATACCAGGCTTGAGATTGGCTTTACCAGTATCAAAGTACTCATCGCCAAACGACAAAATCACGTCTCCTGTTCGTTGATCTATCGTGGCCTTGATACCTGCTTTTTGAAGATTGTTTTTGATCCTCTTAATCAAACGCTTTTTGGCATTTGCCACAGCCTGAGCTTTCTTAAGATCTTTGTTCAGCTTGGTTTTTTCACCCTCTGCTTTTTTCACCTCGCCCTGTAGCTTCGCAACAGAGGCAGCAAACTTTGTTTTATCAGCTAAGGCTTGATCGAGCTCTTTTTGTGATTTGGCAGCGTCTTGCTGTATCTTCGCAAGCTTTGACTGCATCTCTGCCTTTTGCTTTTTCAGGTTTTGTTGAAACTGAACCTGCCTACGAAGCTTCTCCGTCGACGACATTTTCTCTTTTTCAAGTTCGGCCTGAAAAGCCTCTTTTTGCTTTTCAATCTTGTTTTCATATTCAGATTCAACAGAATCCATGCGCTTTTTGTACTTATTCTTCTCTGTCTCAAGACTGGCTATGATACGCTCTCTAGCCTGTATAGTCTTTTCAGCCGACTGCAACTGCGACTCAGCCTGGTTCAGCTGGGTTGCCACTTGCGAAAGTTCTTGTTGATACTGCTCAGACTGCTGCTTTAAATTTTCAACCTTCTTTTCAGACTGCTCGCGAACCTTAGCAATGCGGGCTTGCATCTTTTTCTTAGTGATTTTATTGCGCTTATAGGCTCGCTCGAGCTTTGCCACACTACTCTCAAGGTCTTGGTTGACCTTGGCGATTTCACGCTCACTCTTTTCGATCTTCTTCTCTTTGTCTTTCACAGTCGTTTCGAGCTGAGAGATCTCTTGTCTTTTCTCATCGATCACTTCATCTTTTTTAGTGATGATGGTTTCACGCTTTTTGATACGGGCCTGAGCAATCAAGTTTGTGTTGATGATGTTTCGAATCATCTGCTGATACTGGTTCAAAGCCTGCTCTTTTTGCTCGTTCTCTTTTGCCGCCAACCGAAGTTTGTCTTTTTCATCTTTGGCTTCTTCTTTTAGCAACTTCAATTTGTCCATTAACTGTTCATACACCTGCTGCTCTTTTTGACTGGCACCAGTCTGTAGATAGTCATCTTTCAGTGTGCTATAGACCTCGATCTGCTCTTTAAGATCTTTGTTCTCTTTTGCCATACGATTGTACTCGATCTGTTTTTGAATTGAGAACGAGCCGCTACGAAGACTTGAAACTACGTAAAGCAGCAGAAAAACAAGCGATAGCACCATAAATAGATCTGAATAAGAGGCCCAATAACTGCCACTGTCTTCTTCAGCTTTGAACTTGTCGTAATCTAAACTCACAATACCGATCCTTTTTGGCCAATCTGCTAAAGGTCTATCGGCCAGCAAAAGGAAAGTCTTGTTAGTCCCTTAGTCTAGAACCTAAGGTTTGATTTAGAGATCTCGTTCTTGACGAACTGCATAGCGAAGTGGCCCAGACTACTCTGCGACCTGCTTTTTGAAGGTAAGGTTGTATTCAACTGAGATTTTGGCGAACCTCTTGGTCTTCGGAAATTGCACCGCCTTCAAATGATCAAGCAAACAAGCCTCAAGCCCCTGGTGATCGAGGCTTGTCTCTTTGATCCAGGCTGTGTCGACCACACCAGAACCCAGAACCGTCCAAGCCAAGGTCACTTCGCCTGAGAGATTCGGGTGCTTTTCAAGGGCTCTGTAATAGCAGTCTTGCACCCCTTGCTTTTGATCTTTGTAAGCATCGATGATCGGCTGAGGGTCTGGCCCACGCAAGTGCTTAACCGCGCAGCTTGAGAACAGGAGTGAGACGAAAACTAGCCCAAGTAACTTAGCTATATGCACTGCTATGTAAATTAGTGATGTTTTTTTTAGCTGATTCATACGGCCCCCTTGCCTCGACTTTAGTCCTTATCTCAAAGGAGACCACAATTCTCAATTGCTTGCAATCTTCTTTGACCCCGAGCTCAAAGCCTTTTACCATTTGAATGTTTCTTGGAGGTTCTGATCCAAAAAATGGCCCTAAGATTCAACACTTGCTCGAGAGATCTCTCTCGATCGATTAGCTCTAATTCCAACTGGAGGATACAACATGAAGTTTTCTATCTTGGCAGGTCTCTTGGTTTTCGCTCTCGCGGGCTGTGCAGGTAACGAGAAAAAAGCCGATGGCAAAATGGATGCCTCTAAAGAAGCCAAGGCAGAGATGACTAAAACCGCTGACAAAGCCGAAAAGAAAATGGCCAAAGAAAAGCCAAAAATGATGGCAATGGGCAAAGTCGAATGCAGCATGAAAAACGACAAAAGATTTGTTGAAGTGCGCGAATCTGGTGGTGGCTGTGAACTTGCCTACTCAAAGTTCGGCAACGAAGAAGTTGTGGCAACTTCACTAAGTGGCACGTCACATTGCCAAAAGATCTCTGAGAGAATCGTCGGCAATCTTGAAAATGCAGGTTTCGCGTGCGCCAAGTAGTCTCACTGCTAGCGACCGCGGCTATTTTGTTGAGCCTACCCATAGAGAGTCTCGCAAAGACTCTCTATGACTTTGAAGTCAAGACTATCGATGGCAAAGCCTTCAATATGAAAAACTATGAAGGCAAGAAAAAGGCTTATCTGATCGTTAACACTGCCAGCGAATGCGGCTACACCAGTCAGTACTCAGGCCTGCAAAAACTGCATGAGACGTACAAAGATCAGGGCCTTGTCGTGATGGGTTTTCCTTCGAATGATTTTGGTGGCCAAGAGCCCGACAAAAACGAGAAGATAAAGAAGTTCTGCAAATTGAACTATGGGGTTAACTTCCCCCTATTCTCTAAAGGGCCTGTTAAAGGCAAAAAAGCCCAGCCCTTGTTTCAGTGGCTAACAAAAGAAGATGGCCAAATCTCTTGGAACTTTGAGAAGTTTCTAGTCGATAGCAACGGCAAAGTGATCAAAAGGTTTCGCTCTGGTGTGACGCCTGAATCAGACACGATCAAGAATGCTTTAACTGGCCTACTGACTCCAAAAGCTGAGCCTAGCAAAGAAAAGGCACAGCCTGACGAGAAAAAGCAGAAAAAAGCCTCGTAAATCTAATCTAATACCGTAACTAGCTCGGAGACTCTCCGAGCTTTGCATAAAGAGCGGCGAGCATGTCTTGCCGCTGATTATCAGCCAGCGGCCTTACGCCATTTGGAAAATCAAGATACAACTCATTAGGTAGCTCTTCTAAAAAACGCGAGGGCGTCGACATACGCCACTGGCCATAGCGCTTTCTCTTTTGAGCGCGGGTCATAACGAGCTTTTTCTGAGCCCTGGTCACACCCACATAAAACAATCTTCTCTCTTCGTCGATGTTCATGCCGAGGGTCTCATGAGGCAATATACCCTCATCGAGCCCCATTAGAATCACCACAGGAAACTCGAGACCTTTTGAGGCATGCAGAGTGAGCAAATGAATTTTCTGGTCTGAGTTTTCCTCTTCAGAATCTTCATAGTCGCGCAAATCCATTGCGTCCAAAAAGCTTTTAAGACCTACAACAGGCCCACCCTCAGCCCTTTGATAAAAACTGTCGAGAATTCTACCCAGGGTTTCGACAAGAGCCCACTTTTTTGCACCCACATTTCGGTCTTTGTACTGACTCAAAACAAAGTCTTGATAGCCCAGCTCTCTCATAAATCTAGGCAACTCGAGTTCAAATTTTGGATGATTAGGTGACAATAGCAATGACCTTAAGTCATCGAGATGCCCAAGAAATTTTGCAACGCTGTTCTTGAGTTTTTCAGGCAACTCAGAATCGGCACACAACCTCAAGGCCTCAAAGAAATTGACCCCTTTTTCGGTAGCCAACTGGTCAATAGACTCGAAAGACTTTTGACCCACTCCCCTAGAGGGCGTATTCAAAATTCGCCGAAGAGATAGGTCATTGGGAGCATAACTTGATTTTACATAGGCAAGCACATCTCGAATCTCTTTGCGATCGAAGAAGCCTGCGCCACCTGAGATGTGATAGTCAATCCGATTCTGCCTCAAACCCGCCTCTAATAGACCTCCCTGAGAGTTCGAGCGAAACAAAATTGAGATCTGACCGCGCTGAAAGCCCTCTCTTTCAAAGTGAAAGACTTGAGAGATGATCTCTTCAATCTCTTCTTCATCGGTTTTGTAACAAAAAACCTCTGGCTTGGTCTCAGTCTTGTCATGGGTGTACGATCTCAAGGTCTTACCATGACGATCTTTGTTGTTGGCAATTGCGGCGTTGGCTAGGTTCAAAATCGCCGGTGTCGAGCGGTAGTTGGTCTCGAGCCGTACCGTTTTGCAACCGGCAAACCGTTTAGGAAAATTCAAGATGTTTGAAACCTCCGCACCCCGCCAACCGTAAATCGACTGATCATCATCTCCGACGACAGATATGTTGCCGTGCTTGTTTGATAGCATTCGCACCAGCTTCATCTGAACTTTGTTTGTGTCTTGAAACTCATCGACCATGATTTGCTGATACTGATCTTGATAAACACTCAGCAGCTCTGGGTCCCTCTCAAACAATGCCAAAGGGTCTAACAGCAAACCATCAAAATCGACCACCCCCCACATCTGAAGTCGGTCAAGATACTCTGGCATTACCAACTGAGCCATTTCAATGTCTGCCGGGTGGTAAGTCGGAGGCACTTCTCTACCCTCACGCCACAAAGAAATGATAGCGAGCAGCCTCTCGGGATCAAAAGCCTCTTTGTCGGCATGAAATTTGTCTTTCAAAATCTCTCTCACGAGGCCTCGCGCATCGGTGGCGTCAATCACTCCAAACTTTTTGGGCAAATTGAACTTCTCGGGCTGAGCTTTCATGATCGACAGACCGAAACTGTGAAAAGTCCCCGCCCAAATCTTCTTTGCTTTTCGACCAACCTTTTGAGAGACCCTCTCTTTGATTTCACGTGCCGCTTTGTTGGTGAAGGTTAGCAACAGCACTTGTTCAGGCTTCACAACCTGCTCATCAATCAAACGCCCGGTGCGAGAAACCAAAACAGTGGTTTTGCCCGAACCCGCCCCTGCAAGCACCAACATTGGCCCATGATTGTGTTCTGCAGCTTGTTTTTGCTGCGGGTTTAAATGATCTGTCCAGCTACTCAAGTTGTGACTCCTGCCCGAGACGGGCTCCCAGGGTCAAAATTTGCTGAACCAGGCTTGAAGTCAATAACCGGATGACATTCGCTCACAATTTGTGCATTGTGGCCCAATGGAAATCAAAGAAAAGCTAGAGCAAGATTTGGCTAGCGCCCCCTGGGGGGAGCTCAAACCTCACTACGATCGAGGAGCCCTCATTATCGTGGCCCCAGAGCAGTCACTGGTCTCTGTAGGCGTTGCTTTTCATGATGATCAAAAAGATCAAGTGGAGACCTGGCTCGCCGACGGCACCATTAGTAAGTGCTCCGAGACGCAAGCCAAAAGCTTCGCTGAAGCAGAAGAAGAACCAAGCTTTGAGTACCTTATTCTGCAGCCCTTTGTTCTTGTGAAACTGATTCGAAAGCACTTTCATTAAGCACTCATACCCTAGCTGTATAGATCTCTTTAAAAGTTATCCTCATTAACGACTCGCACACCAGACCTTTGGCCACCTTTTTGTCGGACTTTGGTTCGGTTTTGGTTTCAAACAAGTAATTCAACAAATTTTTGATAGTCTGGATCCACGTTTTGGCAAGAAGCCAATCGATCACCAAGGATAGGTGGAAAAGATGAGAACTATCGCACTTATTTTAGGCACTCTCTTTTTGAGCGGCCAAGCTCTAGCTAACCCTGACTACTATCCTGAACACTTTCAAGAGCAAATTGAAAATGGTGAACTGAAAAACCAAGAGCTCAAAGATGAACTCTACAGAATTTTATCAAAGTACCACAACCCTTCAAATGATGGCCCTGATAGCGTAGGCGACAAATGTAAAAACGCAGACTGCTACAAACATACGCCCATAGGCTACAAGCAAGCCCGCAGAGTGCTTTTTGGAGCCATTCACCTGAAACAAATCAACGGTGAGTATCACGTTCAAGACGTCTATTGCGACCGCTGGATTCCTGAGTCAGAGTTTAGCAATAGACCACCTCGCCCTGGGCAAATACCAAATACTCTCATCGTGAATGCTGAGCACACGTGGCCGCAGTCTAAATTTTCATCACGCCACTCGAAGAGCACTCAAAAATCTGACATTCATGGCCTCTTCCCAACAAACTCACGAGCCAACTCATCTCGAGGCAACAACCCTTTAGGTGAT
>JABSOQ010000121.1 GCA_013216195.1 Bdellovibrionales bacterium | reverse complement strand
CCACTTTCTCTCATAACAGCCAGAGGGCATCATCCTGAGACTATTAAAAAGGGCATTAGCCAAATGGTCAAAAGGGGCTATTTGCCAAACAAGCCAAATTATTTAAGTTTGTTTCCAGTCAGTCACCCGGAAGTGAAGGCTTCACTGGGGCATGAGTTTGACACGCCAATTTCGATTTTGAAAAGGGCTGCGATTCGGGCCTCTGTTGAGAAGGCCATACAAAAATACGGTCACAGCCCACATCACCGTTTTGGTATGTCAGATGATGATCCCAGGAACATTGAAATGATCATCGCCGAGATGACAGAGTTAAAAAAGCGTTACCCTGAAATGTCATTTTATGTGATCGAAACAGCAGACGGAAAGTTTTTGAAAGACGAAGTCTTTGCAGATCATTTAGAACAACATGAATTGTCTGAAAAAGAGCAGCAACAGTTGCAGCTTTTCACTTCAACGGTGCCTGTTTAACTGGACTTTTTTGTAAAGTTTTAGGTCAGCCTTTGGCGCCGCAATTAAAGCCTTTTAATCTTCGAAACATAATGATTTCACTCTGGTCTAGGTTTAGCTCTCGTTGAGGGGGGATTGTGCACCATAATGAGACTTGGGGCTGGACACGATTCGAATTTCCGCAAAAAAAACATAGTTTTAACGTATAATTATCCGATAAAGGATGCATAGCCTATACATCCTCTAGACCAGCAAAGGATCCAAAATGAGTTCAGTGTTTTCTCTCTCTTCGTATTTATCTACTGCGATGATTTTGATAGCCGGCACACTGTTGCTGCCATCGACTTCATCGAATGCTCAGCTTCTTTCGTCAAAGCCACGAAAGCTGACACTGTCGTGTATCCATGTGTACCCGATTCAAAGAAAGTACTTAGATCGTCATGTGAATTACTCGACAATGTCTGACAAACTTGAAGATCAGTCTGTTGAGCAATTTATCAAACGACTTGATGGCTCTAAGATCTACCTACTCGAAAAAGACGCGAAGAAGATCGAGAAGTCCATGAATAACATTTTTGCTCAGTTAAAGAAAAAAGACTGTAGTGCGATTCAAAAGGCTCATGATCTTTACAAAGATAGGGTCAAAGAGAGAATCGCTTATGCGAAAAGGTATTTGGGTAAAGACTTTAAGTTTAACAAAAAGACCAAAGTGATCCTTGACCCTGACAAGAGAAAAAGAGCTAAGAGCCTCAAAGAAGCTGACGCCTTTCACAACAAATACATGCAGTACCAGGTTGCCACTTACATAGCAGCTGATGAGACTGAGACCGAGGCAAAGAAGAAGATCATCAAAAACTACGAGAGAGCTCTGAAGCGTATCGAAGAGTCTGATGAAGAAGACTTGTATGTTTCTTGGCTTGATTCATTTTCAAGATCTATGGATCCGCATTCGAGTTACCTCTCAAATGATGCGCTCGAAGATTTTGAGATTCAAATGAGATTGTCGCTCGATGGTATTGGAGCCACTCTAAGCTCTAAAGATGGGTTCACAACTATTGAGCAGTTGATCCCTGGAGGGGCCGCTTTTAAATCAGGGCAGCTCAAGCCGAAAGATAAGATTATGGCAGTTGCTCAGGGTAAAGACGATTTTGTGAACGTGGTTGAGATGCCTCTGCGTGATGTTGTCAGAAAAATTCGTGGACCCAAGGGTACCAACGTCCGCTTAAAAATACTGCGCAAACTAGAGGACAAGACGAAAAAGTTTGAAGTCACTTTGGTGCGAGACAAAATCAAGCTTGAAGACGATGCCGCTTCGCTCAAGGTCTTCAATCGTAAGGTGAACGGTCAGAAGAAAAAGATCGGCTTGGTGACATTGCCGTCGTTCTACGCTGATAACAGAAGAAACGGTCGCTCGGCTTCTCGTGACATCAGAAAGCTTCTTCGCAAGGCCAACAAAGAAAAAGTTGATGCCGTAGTGCTAGATCTTTCAAACAACGGTGGTGGTTCTCTAAGAGACGCCGTCGACATTGCAGGGTTGTTCTTCGCTAGAGGAAACGTTGTGAAGCAATCGCAAAGAGAAGTTGATGGTTTAGACTCTGTTGGCTATGAGGTGCTGAGAGATAATGATCGCACAGTAGATTACGATGGCCCCTTGGTCGTCTTAACCTCTCGCATTTCAGCTAGTGCCTCTGAGATCGTTTCGGGCACTCTGCAGGATTACAAGCGCGCAGTCATCGTTGGTGGCGACCACACTTTCGGAAAAGGAAGCGTTCAGTCAGTTGAGTATCTTCCGCCTGGTCTAGGTGCGATCAAAACGACTGTGGGTATGTTCTTTACGGCTGGTGGAAACTCAACTCAACACCGTGGTGTTGATGCAGATGTGTTGATTCCGAGTGCTTACTCAGCGTCAGAGGATATCGGAGAGAAGACTCTCGACTACTCCTTACCACCTAAGAAAATCGCCAGTTTCGTTTCGAAAGAGGCCTACAAGTTTAGTGGTAAAGACGCATTCAAGCTTGTTGAAAAGGGTATGATCCAGAGGCTGCAGCAGGCTTCTAAGGTGAGAGTGTCAGCATCAGAAGATTTTAAAGAGATCGAAGATGACATCAAAAAAATCAAAGAGCGGGGCGACGAAGTTGAGGTTGCCGAGTTGCTTGATAAAAAGGATGACAAAGAGAAAAACAAAAAAGATGGCAAAGTCGATCCTGATAAAGACAAAGATGAGGATCGTGTGCTGACCCGCAAGGAGCGTAAAGAGAAGTACTTCAAAAGAGCTGATGTGCAGGAGGCGATCAATATCGCAGCTGACCTCATTGCCGAGATGAATGGTGTGAAGGTGACGATCAGTCAAAAGAACGTTCAGAAGGGTATGAAAGAGGCTCCAGCAGCCAACTAGAAGAGTGTGCGCCGCACCGCGGCCCAAATGCAAATTGTCAGATTGAATCAAGCCCTCAGCTATCCGTTGGGGGCTTTCTTTTTTGACAAATTTCACCTCTCCCATTACCCATAAAGCTTCAAAATTGTGCGGTTTTTTTACCCTTTAGAGTCCAGCCAGGTAGAGATTCTAAGATGAGTTTGGGGTAAGGGGTTCTCACAACTTCAATTGGAGTGTGTCAATGGCGAGACAGACGCAAACTAAGTCGGCTAGCAAAAAGAAAAAGGCTAGCAAGATGAAGACAACAAAGAAGAAGGCTTCATCAGCACAGAGTAAAAAGAAAGCAACACCTAAGCCGGCCCCAAAGTTGGGTCTCAGTAATGAGCTATTGCTGCAAATGCACCGATTGATGGTGAAATCGAGAGCCTTAGAAGAAAGACTCATCAAAATCTACAAAACGGGTGAAGCGTTCTTCTGGATCGGTGGCCCCGGTGAAGAGGCCTACGGCGTGCCACTTGGTCTTCTGGCAAACAAAGGCCAGGGACCTAAGCACGATTACTTTCATTTGCACTACCGTTGCACACCAACAATGGTGGCTCTGGGAATGCCAATGATCGACTCGATTCGATTGATCATGAATAGATCTACTGACACCTCTACGGGTGGTAGAAACTTCTCAAACCACTACTGTTACCCCGAGTGGAACGTGGTGCCTGTGGGTTCACCCATTGAGGTTCAGTATCAGATGGCCATTGGAACCGCTCATGTTCAAAAGCGTCACAAAGCGGGAGCTGTAACCATCGTAACAGGTGGTGATGCAGGATCTGCCGAAGGTGATTTTGCATCTTGTCTTGTTTGGGCTTCTCGACCAGCGAACCCGCTTCCGATTTTGATCACTGTGCAAAACAACGGTTGGGGTATCTCGACCGATTATGATGGGCAACACGGTGAAACTAGTATTACCGACAGAGGTAAGGCCTTTAATATGAGAACCCGTGTAATTAACGGTAATGACCCGATAGAAAGCTACATCGCTTTGCAAGAAGAGATGGAGTACATCCGCAAAGAACAAAAGCCGGTGCTGCTAGAGGCGAAAGTCTCAAGACTTTACGGTCACTCTTCAGCAAGTGGTGCTAATTTTGTTCAAAACGAAGATTGCTGTATCAACATGTTTGAAGAGAGGTTGATGCGTGCAGGCCTTTTAACTGAAGATGACGCTTCCCAGATCAAAGCTGAGTATGAAGCTGAGGCGAGAGCGGCTCAGGAGCAAGTGCGCTTAGAGCCATCTCCTCAAAAAGAGACTCTTTGGGATCATGTTTATACCGACGGTGAAAACGGCGATTGGAGGAAGTTCTAAATGGCAAACATGGCACAAGCCATTCGAATGGCTCTACATTTCGGCGAAACGAAACTTGAGGTAAAAGATGTATTTGGACAAGACACTGGCCCACCTCTTGGCGGTGTGTTCACTGCCACACAAGGTGTTGAGTGCGCTTGGAACACTCCTCTAGATGAGAGGGGTATTGTCGGCATGGCATTGGGTATTGGTTTGACCGGTGAGAGATGTGTCGCTGAGATTCAGTTTGCCGATTACATTTTCAATACCATCGATTTGCTCAAGATAGCTGGTAATACGCTATGGACAAGCCATGGCAATTACCCGATGCCGATAGTTCTGATGACCCCTGTCGGCGCAGGTATCCGGGGTTCAGTTTACCACTCACACAGCTTTGATGCTTGGGCAACTCGGCTTCCCGGGTGGAAAGTCGTAATCCCGTCAAACCCTTTAGATGCTTATGGCCTGATGCTATCAGCTATTGAAGACCCCAACCCCGTGATGTTTTTGAAGCCGAAGGCTTTGTTGAGAGTTCGAGGTGAAGAGTTGATACCTGGGGAGCCTGACGACGAAAAGAAACTAAAGTCGATGATTGATGCTCCTTTGGGCGACAGAAGCAAATGGAAGCCGAAGTGGCCAAAGGTAGAAGACTACCGGGTTGAAATCGGCAAAGGCAAAATTGTTCATGAGGGAACAGATGCCACTGTCGTGACATATGGCCGCCACGTTTTGATGTGCAAAGACGTTGCTGAAAAGTACGCTCAAAAAGGCAAGTCGATCGAAGTCATCGACCTTCGATCTCTCTACCCATACGATTGGCAAATGATTAAGTCTTCGATTCAAAAGACGGGTCGAGTCTTGTTTGTTAACGAAGACACTGAGGTTACGAACTTTGCAGAGCATTTGGTTTACCGCTGCACCCAAGAGTTGTTTTACGAGTTAATGGCTCGGCCAAGAGTATTGGCAGCTAAGAACTTGCCGGGTATTGGGCTGCCAGCCGAGCTCGAAGAGAACACAGTGCCTCAGAAGCGAGATATTGAGAGAGAATTAGACGAACTACTAGCTGAGATTCCATAGGGGAAAAGAATGTCAAAAAAGCAATCGGATAAAAAAATGAAGAACAAGAATAAAAAGGGCAAAGCCAAGAAAGAAAAGATGGAAGCTTCAGCTGACTTCGACAAGTACTATTACTACCGCAATTCAGTGCAAAGCCCTGACACTGATGTTGTGTTTTTGAGAGATACCTACAAAGAGATCACAGGTAAGAAGCCAAAAGTTTTACGTGAAGACTTTTGCGGTACTTTTTCTATTTGCTGTGAGTGGGCCAAGCTGCATAGCGACCATGAGGCCATAGGTGTTGATCTTGATCCAGAGCCGATCAAGTACGGAATGGAGAACTACTTGCCGTTGCTCAAAGAGGGGCCTCGATCTAGGGTTAATGTTTACCAGAAAGACGTTCTAGACAAAAAGCTGCCGGCTGCAGATGTTGTAGCGGCCCTGAACTTTTCTTACTCTTTGTTTAAAGACCGAGACACCCTTCGTCAGTACTTTAAAAACTGTCAAAAGACCCTCAATAAAGACGGCGTGTTTGTTTGCGACATATTCGGTGGTAGCCAATGCTATGAGCCCAACGAAGAAGAGACTGAGCATGTTGACAAAGGCTTTAGCTACTTCTGGGATCAAGACAGCTGGGATCCGGTGACTAACGAAGCTATGTTCTACATTCACTTCAAAAGAAAAGGTGAGAAGAAGAGAGAAAAAGTATTCACTTACGATTGGCGTATGTGGAGTATTCCTGAGTTGAGAGAGATCATGATGGAAGCTGGCTTTTCAAAAACATTTGTTTACTGGGAAGGCACGACTGACGACGGAGAAGGCGATGGTGACTTCAAGCAAGTCGAATCTGGAGAAGATTGCGAATCTTGGGTTTCTTACATCGCAGCTATGAAGTAGATTTCTGTGAAGATTTCTAAGCTCACCTGAAGGCAAGACCTTCGGGTGAACTTAAATTTCTCAAACAGGCTGGAGCCTAAGTTAGTTGCCGAAGCTGTCCCAGGTCATGGGGGCTTCTTGTGTGAACCAGCCATAGTCTTTCCAAACACACTTTCCGTTTTGCTTGTGGGCTGCACTAGTCATAATCTTCATTCTTACATAAAACTGTCGATTGCCACTGGGGTAAACCTGAATCTTGTTTTGAGTGGCGATGCAGTCGCCGCTAGATCGCATTGTAAAGGTTAGCCGCATGTCACGAGCCGTGTAGGCTCCCAGCTCTTCATTCCAGCTCAGCATTGCTGGATCTAGTTTATAGCAGTGACCTCCGTATCTAACGCAAGACTTCGCCAACAAGAGATTATGCTCGCCGACCCTTTCGATCTTCGCTGAGCCAATCAGGCCGCTACCTTCGTTTTTGTAAATGCCGCTATCAATGCCCTCAATTTCGTGAGCTTCGGCAGTTGTGATACCTGCCAAAAGCAATACCAATAATATTTGTAGAAATCTCATTAACCCCTCCCATTTAGAAGCCCTGGTATATCAATTTCTGCGTTGAGCTGCTTCGTGATTGCCTGATTTGAGGCCCATGGGTAAAAACGACACTGTCAATTCCTGTAGATTTAACAGTTCCGGCTAATCTGGGCACTCTTCGGACACCCTCGGATTAGGAAAGACCTGTAACTGGATCTGCTGTGAATTGGGGGAGAGGTTCAAATTGCTCTAGTAAAGGGTGATTGAACTGTCTGATGGAGGGGCGATGAAAAAGCTTGAAAGTGTTGCTTACAAATTGGCCGAAGAAGTTATGAACCTGTTTCGTATATTCTGGGCAAATGGAAACACCCTTTGGATCTGGTACTGTTATGCCACCATTCTCACCTCAGTGCTCTTTTTCTTAAAGGGAGTTTTGGCTCTGCCTTTGATAGTGAGCTCGATGATGGATCTCGGTTTGATGGGGATAGAGCCTTTCGTATCAATGTCGCTGCTATCTTTGCTACAAGTTGTGAATGTGGCCTTGGTGGTTGCAGTGATGAAGAACCTCAAACAGAAAGACCCAACTGGTATAAATCAAGCGGCTGGTTCGTTGGCATTGAGCTTCGTGGCTGGCAATTGGTTTGTAATGTTATTCGGTTTTGCCGTTTTTTTGAGTGAGGGGTTCAGACGTTTTGCTGAGAGCTGGGCTCCAGGTTGGTACAAAGCCCTTGTTCATGCTTTGTTTGAGACACGTGCGAGGCCTTCTTCGAAGTGAATTCTTAGTTTAAGACGGCTTGCCCTCGGCCGGTGCTTTGATCTCCAAAAACTGGCAACCTTGGGCCCGCACCCTAGCGGCCCGCACCCTGGCGGCCCGCACCCTGAGTAGTCATAGAGAGCCCTAATCCGTTACATATTTGAACTTTGTTCATGAATCTGGGGCCTAAAAAGCGGCTTGGTCACCCTGATCAGGAATGTGCTTTGCACACCCTCTGGCCATGCGAAATTCAGTAGTTAAAGCCTTATTTGCACTGGGCCTGGTCTTTTTGAGCGGTCAGGGCACAGCGGCATCAACCTGTGGGCCTCAGCTTAACTTTGGTAGTCTCCCAAAGGGTGAAGTGAGTATGCTTGGCGCATCTGCCCCAGTTCAGCCCTCTGTGGTTGAGGCCTATGCTGAGGCAAAACGGCAGGGGCTTAGCCGACTGTTGGCCGTATTGCCTGATGGTGCCGGTAAAGAAGATGCTCTTCTTAGAATCGCTATGGCAGAGGCTATGCCTCAGATTTCGTACGGCTTGTTAGGGGTATCTGAGTTTCGGGCAACCAGCCAGACTGGAGGGGTACAGATTCTGGTGAGTGCTAATGATAGATTGTTGTCTGATTACAAGGCCGATCTGCTTCAAATTGCTAATAAGGCCAGAAGCCTGTCTCACGCTCCTCCTTCGATTATTGACAGTGGTCGTTTAAATTCTGACCAGATCGAAGAGCTTCTGTTCGACGATGGAACTGGTGCTACCAATAAAAATCAGATTCTGTTGATGACTCAGGCTCAATTTGTTCGCGTGTTTGGTGATGAAGACAGTCTTGCTGCAGAAGCTGCCGGGAGGCAAATTCAAAACCTGTACTTTGACGGTGCTCAAAAGATGAATGCCTCGGTTCAGCAAGCAGTGCAGCGACTCCTTGAATACGGCTCACCTTTTGTGATGGCAACCACAGCGAACCCTGTAACCAGTGGTGGCTTCGACATTCAGAAGGTTTACCTCTCGAGCGGTGGTCGAGTGCATTGGGCTTACCTGCCAGAGGACAGAACGGGTGGAGTAGCAGGTCTTACGGATCAAGTGTTGAACCCTGCCTTGATTGTCGATCAAATTCGAGCGGCCATTTCAGCTGGGCATTGGGTGCCCTTTGATAAGATCTTTTATGCTGGAGAAAATCTATTTGCCTCATTGAACCCAGCCCTTGCTGGTGAAGATCTTTACATTCAGGCAAGAGAGGGTGGCAAGTACAAGCTGAATCCAAAATGGTACAACACAGTAGCACAAGTTGTGGCCCCTATGGTGTTGAACAAGCAAAAGGGTGTCATTATTGCCTCTGGTATTGCTGAGGCAGATGCAATGACAAGGGTTTTGAATTCGGCTTTTGGTGCATCAGACTCCAAGCCTATGTTTGAAGCTATACACTCAGGAGTCTCTGTCGGTGAGCAGCAGCGAATACTGAGACGTTCTCAGAACTCTGAAGGACGACACTGGATAGTTGGAGTTTTAACTCAAGACAAAGGCTTAAAGGCTCCTTGGCTAGATGCCTATGTTGATCTCAATCGCACATTATCTCTATCGAGAATGCTTCATCGGTTGGGGCTGGTGGCCCAGCAAGACAATGGAAAAGACCATGTCAGTGTGATGATGTTTGGTGACTATGTTGATGAGAGCTCGGCTCGCTTACTGCTTCATGACCTGCAGCTACTTGCAGAGGTCGAATCGAATGCTTACCCAGCACCCTCAGAGCAGAGGGCTGGTCAGAGTTGGTCATCTGGCGGGAGCACGATCTCTGAGCAAGTGCCTTTTGGCACCTCAGGAGCATTAACCTTGGCTCAAGTTGAGCAAGCTTTTGCATTTCTAGATGAGAGACCTTTTTGGGTAGAGCAAAAGCCTCAGGTTCCGTCGCAATCCATAGATCTGGATTATTATAGAGTTCGAGTGCCCCTCGGTATTTATGCGCACGTGTTGAAGACTGGCGAGGCCTTTTCTAAAGTGGTCTTTGGTAAGTCGACTGTGGCAGCTGGGGCTCTTGCAACAACTAGCTACTTGAGCGTTGAAGAGCTTGAGGAGAGAAGGGGCGAGCTTGAGCAGGTAGCTTACGATGCGCTTCAGAGGCTAGGTGATGAGGACTTGCCAGACCTGAGCACTTTGCCAATTCAGGAGCTTGTAAGGCTTCTGGGGTTTCAGATTGATGCCGAAAATCAACGAATCATTTTGTCGTCAGAGTCTGGCTTTGTTCTGCATCAAATCATTACCGGCTTTCTTGAGCTTTACACCAAAACCTACCTGACAACCACCACACCAATAAAGTCTAAGGTTATCCGTGGGGTGAATGCGTTTCCAATGTCATCTCGAAATTCAAGTGTGCCCCGCGATGAAAGGTTTAAGGGCTTTAACTTCCGGCTGTTGTTTAGATACGAAACGATGGCGAACTTTTTCAAACAACTTCCCCTTGGGCAGCTGATCATGCCTCGTTTAGGCAAACAGGTTACCTTTCTTGGGCATTACATGCTGAATGTGAAGGGTGACAATGTCGATACCGAGATAGCAGCACTGCCAAGAGACACAGACTACTTTGAGGAGCTCTACAAAGATCTGAGAAAAAAGACGATCTACTTCTTACCAGCTAAACCTCTCGACATAAGGTCTAACACTACTGATGAGTGGGCCGCGATGTTTGGTTTCTTGTGGAACGAAGAGAGGGGCCAATACCACCGCGGTCAGATCGAAGCTCGAGTTGTCATGTCAGAGGAAGCAGCTGTTTTGACTCACAATGTTCGCTTAGACAACTCTCCAGAAGTATTACTTCAGAACCTTTTGCATATCTTAATACAAGGGATCTCTTACCTTGGCGAACAGTCAGAGTAATCTGAGTCTATTGAAAGTCGGCTTTGGTAAACAAGCTGTTTAGCTGTATGCCGATGTCTTGGAGTTGAGTGTTTGGTGACTCACCTCGGTGAATTGCACAAACCACACTGTCAATAATGGCACCAGACTCTCTTAGGTCTTTTGTGCTAATTACGACCTGGCCACCAGTGGTTATGACATCTTCTACCACACACAGTTTCTTGCCATCGATCTCCATGCCTTCAGCAAACTTGCATGTGCCGTAAGCCTTCGCCTCTTTGCGCACAAACACAATCGGCAAACCGGTTTCAAAGCTGAGAGCAACCGCGATCGGAATGCCACCCATTTCAAGGCCTGCCAAGATCTCAGTGTCTTTCGGCACGAGCGGAGCCATCTGCTTACCAATTTCTCTTAACAGCTCAGGTTGAGCCTCGAACCTGTACTTGTCGAAATACTCATTGGAGGTTTGACCTGATCTCAGTTTGAATTCACCAGTTAGGTGAGCAATTTCTTTCACAGCTTTAGCCAGTTCTGCTTTTGTCATGGTCATTCTCCATTAACGTTTGGTTATCGAATTCTGTATCGCGATTGAATCAGTTTTGATACGGGCCCTGTAAAAACAGTTGGCAACCCAGTTGAATTTTCCAAAACTAGGCCCTACCAGCTGGTCACCATTTCGCTGGTCATAATGGAGAACAAATGCCACCAAGGCAACATTATGCACCAGGTAAATGAGGACTTTTTGATACCAGTCGTCATTCAGAGCCAATTTACGGCACTCTGGGTGCTGGCACAGTCAGTGCTTTATACAAAGCTTGAGAGGGGCTCGAGATACGGGGAGGGGTCAAAAAGAATCTCACAAAGGATGCCAAGGAGGTAATCATGGTGAAGGTAAATTTGGCCAAAAAGTTATTCGAGCGAAACGATGAAGAAGGGGGGAGCATGAGAACTATGAATATCTACATTGTTTTGTTGCTCTTATCGGCTCTTATGGCTGCAGCTGTTCAGACAATGGTAAGTCTGAGCGTATAGTCTCAGGAATCAAAACTTCGGGGGAAGATTAGTCATTCTAGTGCGCGCGGGAATTC
>JABSOQ010000120.1 GCA_013216195.1 Bdellovibrionales bacterium | reverse complement strand
CGTTAAAGAACTCTCCTTTACGACCCGTGCTGTAGACGGTCTTTGGCTTACAGTAGTTACCCATACCAGCTTTGAAACCACGATCGGCTTCGCCGTAGTCGATCTGAGCCTCTACCTTTTCACAGGTCTTTAGAAAGCCATCGCCCTCCAGCCGCTTACCACTCATGGCTCGTTTGTAGCCGTGATCGAACCAATTGGTCTTTTCACACTCTTTTCTCTTAAAGTAAGAGGCACAGCCTACCAGGCCCAACGCCAAAACACTCAACAAACCCGCTTTCAACAGCTTCTGCATAAAGTCGCTCCCAATTATTGTATTCAAGTTAAATATTCACTACTTACAAACAATTTTCAACTTCTGATTTATGCTCATATCAGACCTACAAAAAGCTCTTTTGCCTGATGCGTCGAAACTCAGAACTCTGCCTTGTGGCCCAACGAGCGTGCTATAGTGCGCAGTCGTTCGATTTTGATGAAGAAGGAATCACATGTCACCTGAACTGAGTTTGTATTTAGGTCTTGGCTTTTTTCTCGGCCTTGGGGGCTGCCTGCTAATTCAGCGGCTAGTTCTCAGACTTGAGAGAAAAGAAGCTGAAGAAACAGCGCAAGAGCTGCTTGAAGTTGCCGAGGACAAAGCTAAAGACTACCGAGATGAAGCAAATCAAAGAGCTGATGAGTTTAGAGAAAAGCTCAATGACAAGCATGAAGATGAAATTCTCAAGATGCAAAAAGCTATTGAAGCTATTGAGAGAGACATTGAAGACTTCAAACAATCCAAAGAATCAGATTACAGAGGATTACAATCAAAATTTGATAAAAAACGTCAGCATCTGAAGAAAAAAGAAGGAGCGCTTGCTTCAGTCAAGAATCAGTACGATGAGCTGCGAAGCCTTCACGACTCTCGTCAGCAAACCTTAGTCACTGAGTTTTTGCAAAAAGCTGAGACAAGTCGAGAACAGATTATCGAGGCCATCAAGCAAAACCTAAAGACCGAAGCCGAAAATGCGGCCAATCAGTTAAAAACAGATACCGAAGCAGTGGCTGAGCAGAATCTAGAAAGAGATGCGAAGCGAGTTCTAAGTTTGGCTCTCAATAGGTTTCACAGGCCTTACTGCTCTGAGAGAGGCATCGGCAACGTGAACTTTCCAAACCCTGACGTGATGAAGCGCACGCTTGGCGAAGAGAAAGTGCACCTGAAGTGTCTGGAGAAAGAGGCTGGAGTCGACGTCACTGTTAATGAAGAGGTCGGCTACGCGAGCGTGTTGGGGTTTGACCCGGTGAGAAGAGAGCTTGGCAGAGCGAGTCTAGAGAAACTCATGCACGAGAAAAATCTAAACGAAAAACGAATTTCTGACATCGTCAAAAAAACAAAAAAAGACCTGTTCAAGAAGATTCGCAAAGACGGCATTGCCATTTCAAAAGAACTTGGCCTTAAGGGCATGCATGAAGACACACTTAATATGATGGGATCGCTTCGTTACCGCTATTCTTTTGCGCAAAACCAGTATTTTCACTGCGGTGAAGTGGGCTGGCTGTGTGGTCTTCTTGGCTCTGAACTTGGCATCGATCTCAAGACGGCAAGACGCTCAGGCATGCTACACGACATAGGCAAAGCCATGGATCACAGCAAAGACGGAGGCCACGCCGTTATCGGAGCTGATTTTATCGAGAAGAACGGTGAAGCTGCTGAGATCGTTCACGCTGTGAGAGCTCACCATTTTGATGAACCGCCATCTACTGAGCTCGCTTATCTGACGATAGCTGCCGATGCCATCTCAGGTGCCAGACCAGGCGCCCGAAGATCAACCATGGACACCTACCACCAGAAAATGCAAAACCTCGATAAAATTGTGAGAAGTTTTAACAATGTGACTGACCTCTTCATTTTGAATGCAGGCCGTGAGGTTCGCGTAACAGTCAACTCTAATAAAGTCGACGATCAAAAAGCCTTGGGTTTAAGCAAAGACATTGCAAAAAAGATTGAAGAAGAGATGTCTTACCCTGGCTTGATCAAAGTGGTCGTGGTGCGTGAGACACACGCTATGGAAGTGGCAAGGTAAATGAACAATAAAAACACCGGGCTAATAGCAGCAGCTATTCTTATCGTCGGTTTTGTGATTTATCTTTGGAATCCGTTTTTATCAGAAGAAGACCGAATCTCTATCGTTCTCACTCAGATAGAAAATGATCTCTATCTTACAAAAGGTGAAAACAAAATCAAATATGCCTCAAGAGTCACAGGGCTCAAAAGGCTGTTTGATCAAAAAGCTGAAGTGGATCTCGAATTTAAATACCGCAACACCAAACCACTATTTGGCAAACAAGAAATCACCCAATCAATGGTTTCGATTGCCGGAACACTCAGTGAATTCTCTCTTAATTTTTACGACACTGACATTCGAATTCACGAAGATTCTGAAACCGCAACCCTTCAAACCTCCTGTGAAATTCGCTATCAAGGTGATGAGCTGGCTCAGGCCTCAGATTTGAGTTTTGAAATGATTCAAAAAGATGGCGAATGGCTCATTAAAAAAGTTGTTAACGAGACTCCCTGGGAATTCTAGGCTTCTGCAACCGACGACCAAACATCAGGCCTGTTGAGGCAATAGATTGTCTAAAACTGCCAAAACAACTGGCTGCCCAGGCTCGAGCTTACGTTGAGTTCGCAAGATGTCTGAGGCGACTTCATCATAGTCAAGACTAGAACCAGACTGCTCAGCAAGCAGCATCACGTAGCGTGTTGCCCGATCTATCAATTTGCCATTACTTGGCGATACGTAAGTCATAAAATGTGACTTGTACCGACCGAGTCTACCCATCAAGAGTGTCGAGTGCGCATTGAGAACCATCTTGAGAATCAAATGTTTGGCTAAGATGTCGAGGTCTCGGGTTTCTATACTCATAGTCTTACCCGAATAGCCAATTTCGATTTTGCCTGGTTTATCGAAAATCGAAATCTCATGCACTTTCTTGCCAGTGAGCTTCTCCCGAAAGACTTTTGCCGAAACTGAGAAATCAAAACCTCTCATGTAATCAGCTCTTGTTTTGTGAAACTGCTCACTCCATTCAAGAGTTCGCGGAGCTCTCCAAAACAGCTTCTGCCAAGCCTCCTCTGCAGTGCTTGCAGTTGGTATAGAAACGTAAGTTAAAGACGGTACTGCTTGCGGATTTTCTCGGTTGTCAAAAGCTGCAAGACTAAAGGTCGGAGCCCGTTCAGTCGTATCTGTAAAAACCGTAATCGAATATTCGTCGCAAAGGTAAAGACTTTGCTCAGCTCTTTTGTAGACATCAGCTTCCCAAGTTGTAAACCCACTCAATTCTGGCACAGAAACTGATGCCAACGCCGACGACAGTCGCTTCACATAACCGGCAAAACCCTCGGCCTCGGCAAGTTCATTGTGCGCTGAGAACAAGCACCATCCAGCAACCAGCATAAGTATGCTAGAGCTTTGCATACGGGTACTGCCCGCTAAGGCCATGGGCCCTGTGTGCAGATCAAGACCTACAACGTTCGAGTTCTCGAGAACCTTACGGCTGCGCTCCACCTTTTTCACCAATAGCTCTGTCGGGTTCGAGTACAAGAAGAAGACCGGCTGCTGACTAATTTCAGCAGCCCTTGTGGTGGCACCAATTACAAAGGGTGTCTCCCCGCCTTCGGTTATACCTAAAAATAGATCTTGCTCTGAAAAGCCTAAATCTTCGAGTTGATGGGCGCCATATTCAGGATAGTCTTCAAAGCCTTCAATGGCATGAACGAAGGCCACATCACCACCTGCCATAAAACTCAGCACTGAGTCCTCTAGATCACTGCCTTTGTGAGTTTCTCGCCAGATTCTTTCAAGACAAAGCGATAACCTGCCTGTAGCGCCACAGCCCCCCAAAAATATACGACCACCCCTTTGCATACAGGCCCGCACGGCATCTCTCAGCTTCGACACCTGCTGATGCCACTTGTCAGCTACTACGGCCAAAGCCTCTTGATCGACATCAAACAGAGCTTTCAAGCCAGCCTCAGGGGCACTGGTTGCCAAATCAGAAAGCTGGCTTGTCATACTGTGGCCTTGCTCGGTCAACAGGTGCCCCAGGTGATACTTCTGTTTTTCAGATAAAAACTGTTCAATCTGCGATTCGAGACTTTCTCCAGGATGCATAACGATAAGTCTATACCGAAAGCCTTAGGTTTTGCATACTCTATCTCACTGAAAACTCAACAAGGGCACAAACGCAGGAGAACTGGACTATGGCTGAAGTCAACGAAGTGGTGATCGTAGGTGGAATGAGAATTCCTTTTGCTAGATCAATGGGCAAATACATGGGAATTAGCAATGAAGAACTCATGGGCGAGGCCATCGGCTCACTAGTTAAGAGGTACAACTTGCAGGGTGAGAGGCTTGGTGAGGTTTCACTAGGGGCAGTCATGAAACACTCGAAAGATTGGAACATGGCAAGAGAGGTGACATTCGGCTCAGGCCTGTCGCCAGAGACCCCTGCCTACGACGTTCAGCAGGCATGTGGCACGAGCCTGCAAACGGCAATTCTTGTGGGCAATAAAATTGCGCTTGGTCAAATCGAGGCCGGCATAGCTGGCGGTATCGACACAAATAGTGATTTGCCCTTTGTGTTTTCAAAAGAATTCAACCATACCATGCTGAAAAGCTTTAAAGCGCGCAAAGCCTCTGACAAAATCTGGCCGTGGTTTTCACTGTCTCCAAAAAAGTATCTGCCTATTGCACCTGCGGTTATTGAACCAAGAACCAAGCTTTCAATGGGCCAAAGCTGTGAGCTCATGGCCCAAGAGTGGGGCGTGACTCGTGAAGAGCAAGACCAACTCGCCCTAGAGTCTCACCACAAGTGCGCAGCAGCCTATGACGAGGGGTTTTATGATGACTTGATTACCCCATTTCACGGCTTGGAGCGCGACAACAACATGAGAGCCGACACCTCTTTAGAAAAGTTAGCCAAGCTACGACCTGCCTTCGAGAGATCTGAAAAAGGAACACTCACAGCAGGAAACTCAACCCCACTTACTGATGGCGCTGCCTGCACGCTTCTTGCTTCAAAAAAATGGGCAGAGAGCAAAGGCCTACCTATGTTGGCAAAGTTGACCTTCTCAGAGACTGCGGCCGTAGACTTCGTCGAAAAAGATGGTCTGCTGATGGCGCCAGCCTTTGCGGTGCCACGCATGCTGCAAAAAGCCGGCATCAGCCTGCAAGACTTTGATTTTTATGAAATACACGAGGCCTTTGCAGCTCAGGTGCTTTGCACACTTAAAGCCTGGGAGTCTGAAGACTTCTGTAAGAACCGCCTCGGTCTCGACAAAGCCTTAGGCTCGATCGACCGAAGCAAATTGAATGTGAAAGGCGGCAGCCTCGCCGTCGGCCACCCATTTGCTGCCACTGGCTCTCGAATACTTGCAAGCCTGGGTAAAATCATTCACCAAGCCGGCCCTGGAAAGCGTGGGCTCATTTCAATCTGTACGGCAGGCGGCATGGGAGTAGCTGCAATAGTAGAGAGCCTTTAACTAACGGAGGGTTTAGATATGAATTTCTATGACGACAATGAACCATTTGAGACAGGCTACTTCGATGCCAAAGATGGCAGCGGCTACAAGATCTATTACGAAAGAATCGGAAACCCCAACGGAGAACCTGTTGTGTTTTTTCACGGAGGGCCAGGCGGAGGCATCAAGCCACCTTACCGCAAGTTCTTCGACCCTAAACATTACCAAGTTCTGCTTTTTGACCAGCGAGGAGCTGGCTTAACGACTCCACATGCAAGCCTTGAAGACAACACGACCTGGAAACTGGTCGAAGACACCGAGGCAATGAGAGAGCACTTTGGAATCGAAAAGTGGATCGTCTTTGGCGGCAGCTGGGGTTCAACGCTATCAATGGTGTATGCCGAGACTCACCCCGAAAGAGTTAAAGCTCTTGTTTTGAGAGGCCTGTTTATGTGCCGAAAGCAAGAGATTGATTGGTTTTACCAAGAGGGAGCGTCAAGGCTGTTTCCAGAGGCTTTTGAAGTTTACCGAGAGTTCATTCCAAAAGAAGAACAAAATGATCTTGTAGCAGCTTACTACAAGAGACTCACCTCAGATGACCGAGCCCTACAATTGGCTGCAGCCAAACACTGGTCGACCTGGGAGGGATCAACTTCTCAGTTGCTACCTGAAAAAGACTTTGTCGAGGGCTACGGTGAGCCAGAGTTTGCTTTGGCCTTTGCCAGAATAGAGTGCCACTACTTCACCAATGCGATATTTCTTGGTGAAGATGAATGGATCTTAAATCAGGCCCACAAACTAAAAGACATTCCGACCACCCTTGTGCATGGTCGCTACGATGTTGTTTGCCCTGTCGAGAACGCTTGGGATCTCAAGAAGCGCATGCCTCACATGGACTTGCAAATCATTGAAGATGCAGGCCACAACACTTTTGAAAAAGGCATCGAAGAGGCATTGCTAAAAACCATGGAAAACCTCAAACAGCTTTGACAAAAAATGAAAAAACTGACCCTCTCGAGAGCCGCTACCACAAGCACTCGAGAGAGGTCCTGTAAAAAAGATTTTCAAAAAGCTGTTATTCTCGAATTACCGCCAGCCCTAAACCCAGTAACATAAGCTATAAGCACCATCTTGACTCACCGTCTTAAGACTCCAAAACTGTCGTTCTATTTCACGAACTAGACCGGCTTGACGTTTTCATCGCAAATTGTCTGGACGTTCCAAAAAGAAAATCACCAACTATATTAAGGTCTTGGTAGCCAATACCGAAGCGAGTTTTGTGGTCCTGACCTTGCTTATATTTTGTTCAGCAAGACAAATGTTCAGGACTCAACGGACGAGGTGATTTATGGGAACCAATTCTCAAGGCATTTTAAAACCTATATCTGGTCTACTGGCCTTAAGTTTAGCAATCAGTGGTTGTTCCAAACTTGAGTTTGAGACTTCTGATAAGCTTATTTCACAATCAGACCTGATCTCTGAAAGCTTCACTGCCAAAGGCGATTACTCAGACAAGAGCGTAGATGTGTTAGTAGTGGTCGACAACTCATACTCTATGGAAGTCGAACAAGAAAAGCTCGGTCAGAGACTCGATCGATTTATTTCATCACTAAGAGGCGTCGACTGGCAAATTGGTGTCACCACTACAGATGTGTCGATGGGCAACTATGGTATTCAAGGCTCATTGCTACCTCTTGAAGGTGCTAATGGCTACATTTTGACACCAAGAACTGCAGACTATGAGCAAGTGTTTTTAGACACAATCACTCGCGAAGAAACACTCAACTGTGCCGCAGAAATGGACTGCCCAAGTTCTGATGAGCAAGCCTTGAGTGCAATCATGATGGCAATCGACAAAAGAGACACAGACAACGCCGGCTTCTTTAGACCAAATGCTGACTTAGCCGTGATCATCTTAACAGATGAAGATGAAAAGAGTAACGGGCCAGATGATGCTACCCAACCCTTTGAGGTTCAGGAGCACCTTGCCACTCACCTTCCCGGCAAGACAGCAACAGTTTTTGGCATCATCTCACAAGTGGGTGACACAACCTGCGCCGACGCCAACGGATTAGACGTAGGTGTGTTTAGCCGGCATGCTCAAGAGCTTTCTGAACTTACAGGCGGAGTCGTAGGCTCGATTTGTGATCAAGACTACAGCAAGAGCTTAAGTAAAATTGGTGAGGTTGTCGTGTCACTAATGAACAGCGTGACCTTGAAAAGGCAACCCGACCCAGAAACTCTCGACCTGCAGTTCCGCCCGGCAATTGATGTCGAATACACAATAGAGGGCAAGAAACTCGTGTTCTCAAAACCCCTACCTGAAGATACTAAGATCCTGGTGGCTTACCGCAGAGTGGGTTGGGATAGGTACCTTACTGATGAGCAAAGAGAGCAACAGTCGAGCGATGACTCTGGCGACGACGATGATCGCGACACAAGTGGCGACGATGACGACGACGGCGATTCAAAAACCGACAAAGACGATGACTCTGAAAAAGAGCGGTCTGATTCAGATGACGACTCAACTGAAAGTGATGACGACTAAGTAAATCGAATAACCTCCATAAGTGACACAGAGCTCAGGGCCCATATGGGCCTTGCGTCACCTGAAAAATCTGTAATTCACTAAGTTGAAAATTCTAAAGCTATCAGCCAGTTGGGCATCTCTAAGTCTTCATTATAAAAACTCCCCATATCTAAAAGCGCTTTCGGGGAGGAAAGACAATGAATAAAGCCTATCTCTGGCTGCTTGCAGCCGTATTCTGTTTTCATAACGCAAATGCCGAGGAGCAAGCTTCAAGCGAGCCGGTTATCAGTGAGCCAGTCATCGTTGAGCCCGTGATTATAATCGAAGAAGACCCCCTCAACCCAATTGAAGAAGCCTTCAGCAAACGTGTTGAAGAGCTCTCAGAGAAGGTTGAAAAAGCCGTAACAGTTGAAGTGGTCGAAGAGGGCGACCCCGAGACCGAGGAAGACGACTACACCTATGAGATCTTTGATATCAACAAAGCTCATCAGTTTGTCGTTGCAGATGAAAACATGATTCAATTCGATATCGTGGGTGAAAACCTCGACGCCATCGGAAACGAAATTGCTGAGCAATCGAAGTTCTTGCAGAGCGTTCAGGTCTCAGTCGACTCGAGCATTGGCGGTCAAGCTCACAAAAACATTGTCGAGTACGTCGGCCCTTGGGCTGCGGCTTGGTTTCCCTATCACCTCAACGTTGATATTGGAGCTGAACTTGCGGAGGTCGCAGCAAATCCCCTTGATATCAAATCAGTCGATATTGGCTTTGGCGCTTATCAATCTGCATTTAGCGGCAGAGCGATTTCATCTTACGTCAACAAAGTCTACTTTGACTTCGCAGTGGGCCTAGACTCATTGACAGTGCTGCAAAAGGCTCTCAACGCAGAAGCTGCAAGTCAGTCTTGCACTCCAGAGAAGATCACATTGTTGTCTGCTGAGTTTCCTCAAGTTCAACCAGTACTTACAAAGGCTTGTGAAATTGCAGCTGACATTGTTGTGGCAAGCGATTTTGACCAACTAGTGAAAGACTCAAAGCCAAAATTTGACGAACTTGACAGTCTTGTTACAGAAGCTACGAATTCAATCATCGAAGAGCAAGCTGACGCTCTTGCTGAGATTGTTAAAGTTGCCAGCAGCATCAGTATTCACGCTGAAACCTGTGAGCAAGGCTCTTGGGGGTGGTGGACTTACTACCTACCTGAATGGAATGGTGGCCTTGATTTTGGTTCGAATGGCTGCACACCAGGCATTGAAGTTGACCTTGGTGGAGGCATTCTTTTGGCTGGAGGAAACTCTTCGCTTGTGATCTCAAAAGACAAAATTCGTGTTGATGTTGATGTGATCGTGAACGACAACAGCCTTGGGCTAGTAACCGATGACTCTCTCGACGAAGAGAAGGCTGAGGCTATGTCTTACTACTGGGTGGCAATGAAAACGGCTGAAACACTGACCAATGATGAAATTCAGTACGGCGGAGTCGAGCTGGCTAAGATCTTTGATGAAGCTGTAGAGTACCTTGTCGAGAACTTTGTTGAAGATGTAAAAGACGAAGTCGAATTCAACCTAGATTGAACTTCAAAAAGGTCTGAGTGGCTCTAAGTCACTCCCCTTGTTTCTCAAAGTGACGTTGAAAATGATAAGTAGCCAGGCTCAAAAAGCCTGGCTTTTTTTTGTTTTTGGCTGGAGCCAAAAAGCCTTACCACCAAGAGCCAAAGTCAGGCTTTGCTGGCTCCTTGTTTGTTTTTGACTCTCACAAACGAAGATAGCAACACGCTTAAGAAAACCACAGCGATACCTCCCATGGCTGTTGTGCTCAAGGACTCTCCGAAAGCCAACCAGCCGACTAAAACCGCTATGACAATGCCCAAATAGTTGTAGATGCTGACTTTGGCGGCTGGCTCTTTTTGATAAGCCCGTGTCATAAACAATTGAGCCATTTGGGTGAACACACCCACCATTAAAAGCCCAAACCATTGCCAAGGGGTCGGCATCACAAAATCAAGATAAACCACTGGCGCCAAGGTCGGCACAGTGATCATGGGGAAGTACAAAATGATCACCAATTCGTGCTCAGTGTCTTTGAGCTTTCGAACACAGTTGTAGGCCACCCCAGAACCAAGAGCCGCCAGCAGACCCAAGGTCACTTTGTAAAGACTGGCTTCTGGGTCAAAGCCTCCGATTAAAATGACACCACAGAAGGCGAGCAAAAAGAACAACCACTGTATCGGTCTGGCAGGCTCCTTGAGCCAATAATGCGAAATCAAAATCGTCAGCAAGGGCGCCAAATACTGAATGGTCACGGCGGTGGCCAATGGCAAAGTCTGCAGGGTGAAAAAATACATCAGTAATGAGATCGTGCCGGCAGCGCCTCTAAGAAAGAGAATTTTTTTGTTGTTTCCAAAAATTGAGACGCCACTCGACCTGAGCATATAAAGGCAAAGGCTTAGCGAAACCACTCCCCTGAAGAAAACCACCTGATGAGACGGAATGCCCGTAAGAGCTTTTACGGAGGCATGGGTTACAGCAAAGCTACAAACCGCCAATACCATCAACATTGAACCTGACATTACGCTCTTCTCTTTGAAAATTGCTTCGCTTCGTAGGCAAAAAAAAACCGCCTATCAGGCGGCTTTCTTTCGTTGAAGCTGGTGAAGCTCCTGATTATTTTTTCGCAGGTCTTGAACCGTACTTTTTACGATATTTCTCTGCACGACCTTCAGTATCGATAAGTCTCTGCTGACCAGTGTAAAACGGGTGAGAGGCACTAGAAATATCAACTTTAATCAAAGGGTACTCTTTGCCATCAGACCAAGTTACTGTTTCTTTGGCTTTGGCGGTTGACCAAGTCTTCAGTTCGTAGTCACACGAAATGTCTTTGAAAATAACTTCTCTAAATTCTGGATGAATATCTGTTTTCATGATTCCTCTCACGCATACAACAATTTCGAAGCTATGGTGATAGCACTTCCCGCCGCCGAGCGCAAGAGCTGTTGAAGGCTTTTACGAGCTAGTGATCGGTTTTAAGGTTTACATCTAAGTATCTGTAATTACTGGACAAAGAAGTGAAAGGAGGGATCTTGCTCCTGCACTGACTTCGGGTCAACGTGAAAAAGGGCTATAACCTCGGTGCGATGGTTTGGCCTCAAGTTGAATACAACCAAATCTGCAGTCTCAATTATCATATGCAGCCCGCGGCCCGCTCCGCCTTTGTCGACCTGAAGCTCGCCTGCTCGGCCGGTGTAGCAGCTCTCAAGATAGTTCAAAATGGTCTTGCCCTGCAGACTCCCATTCGGATCTTCGACAGCCACACCCATCATAAC
>JABSOQ010000119.1 GCA_013216195.1 Bdellovibrionales bacterium | reverse complement strand
GGAACCCTTAGTATAGTCATGTAGTCTTCGTTTAGGTGATTGTTGAGGGCAAAGATGTGGCCTTGCCCTTTGTTTCGCAATTGTAGCAGGCTGGGGAGTGTGTCGACATGGTGGTGTATATCAACAAGTGTCTTCATAGTTTTGAGACTCAGCGGCCCTCATACAAGAGGGCTAGAGGGTGGTCTCCTTTTGTTTGTTTAAGAAGTCGACAGTGCCTTTTAACAGCTTCTCCCAGGTCTCTTTCTTTTTTGGGGCATGCCCCTCATCTGGAATTACTTCATACTCAACTGGCTTCTTAAGCTCTTTGAGTCTTGCGACGTATTTGTCCATGTTTTCGACTCGGGTACGAGTGTCGTTTTCTGTGTGATACACCTTGAGAGGTATTGAGACTTTCTCTGCGTGAAAAAACGGTGATCTTTCACGAATCAATTTGTCGTCTTTGCCTACAATGCCGACTTCAGACTTAAACTCATTTTGCCAACTTTCACTTGGAGGAATAGTCGCCATGAACTCAAAAAGATCGCCAATAGCAACAATTGCGACAGCAGCTTTGAACTCTTTTGGGTGGTAAGTGATCGCGGCAAGTGTTGAATAACCGCCAAAGCTACGGCCAGCAATGAAGACGTTATCTAAATCTGCATAAGGTAGACTTTTCAAGGCTTTCTTTGCCCAAACGAGATCTTTAATATGACCGCCGCCCCAATCTTTGTCGTTAAGTGTTTCAAATTTTTTACCAAAGCTCGTAGAGCCTCTAAAATTTGGAGCAAGCACGATGAAGTCATTCAAAGCATAATACTGAAAGTAGGGGTAGTACTCATGGCCGGCGTACCAGTCAGGTCCACCGTGCGGCCAAATGATCACTGGGTACTTCTTACTACCTTTTGCCCACTGCTTTTGAGTCACCAAGATCGCGTGCATGTCCATGCCGTCAAAGCTCTTGTATCTAAAGTCTTGAGTCTGGGCCATTTGATCAAATGATAACCCAGAGTTGTTGAATCGACTTATTTGCTTGTCTTGCTCAGGAGAAACAAAAAACAGTTCTGGTGGCTTACCCAGTGGAAATCGTTCAACGATATAGCTAGAGACTTTGCCCGGCACTTTTTTGACCCGTTTCACAAGCTCTGTTTCAGGGTTCTTTGTTAGTGATTGCTCTTTGCCAAAATGGCCTTCAAAAACTTGGGTTGTTGATCTTCCCATGCCAGATGACCAGATACCAGAGAAGCCATTGGTTTTGTCATAGAAGCAATACAAGTCTTTGTTGTTGTCGTACCTGACCCAGTTGATCTTTTTAGGGTTATTCATTTCAATGTAGGCACAACCAACACGGTCCTTGCCGTGAGAGGTATTGAGATAGAGTCGATCACCCTTAAAGTAGCTAGGTGAATAGCTGGTACCCAAGGTAGCGTGTAGCAGTTTTGGCTCTCTAGTTTTTAGATTTACCTCATAGAGATCTGAAGTGGCATTGTTGCGAGATTTGGTAATAACTAAACGTTGTTTCTGCCAATCCATTTTGGCCCAGCCAATACCGAAGCCTTTTTTAGTTAGAGGTTTTGAGAGTTTCTTTGTTCGTCGGTTGTAGATGAATGGTCGGTACTCAGCCCTATCTAGATGGTTGCTTCTTATCAAGAGTTGGTTGCCAGAGGCGTCTGTAGAAATGAGTGAAGCCTTTCGGTCTTTGTGACCAATGATCTTCTGTGTGGTCTTTGTCTTTAGGTCTAGCTCGTAGATTTGATATTGTTCATCGCCTTTATTGTCGATGCCCAGATAAATAATGTTATTTGGTTCGTCTGAGTCGAGCCAGCCGATGCTCTGGCCAGCGTCGTAAACCAGTTCGCGCTTACCAGTTTCAATATCAAAGCTGTAGAGCTTTCTGTATTCATCCTCAGGAAATCTCGTAAGTAACAATACTCTTTTACGATCATTTAGAGGTAGGTAAGAGGCTGCACTTGTAATTTGATTGAACTGATCAAAGGTGAGCTGGGTGCCCTTATTTGATGGCATTGAGCTACAGCCAACCAATAGCACTAAAAAACAAAGTAATCGCATAACGACCTCCATATCTACAGTTGAGAAAAAGTACCACGGGTAGGGGCTGGAAGCTATTCAAGCTAAGATGGAGCAGCGTTTCAGATACATAACTTGATACTGAGAGTGATATCTAGATCTAATGACAGCCGGCGGGCAATCTGCTCTAACCTGTATGTTGAAAGTACTCGATCAAGGAGAAAGGCTATGCATCAGGGCTCATGTATTTGCGGTAAGGTTCAGATAAAAGTGTCTGGAAGTCTAAAGCCATTGCACGCATGTCACTGCACGATCTGTAGAAAAGGCTCAGGTCACTACGGGGCTGGTACCGATATCGAGAGAGAAAATCTTGAGATCATTGGTGAAGAATATGTAACGTGGTATCAGAGCTCAGACTGGGCACGACGTGGCTTTTGTAAGCAGTGTGGAGCAAACCTTTTTTTCGATCCAATTGATAGTGAGAAGATAAGCTGGACTGGCGTTTCAATGGGGGCCTTCGATCAGCCGACTGGAGTTGAAATAGAGGAGCATATCTTTGTCAAAGACAAGGGCGATTATTATGATTTGAACGATGGTCTGCCGCAGAATACGGTTTATCCAGGGCATACAGACAATCAAGTCACTGAATAAGACTTCTGCCGGAGGCAACCGAGAATGAAGAAGTACCTAAACGAAGTGCAACGTGAGTTGAAAAAACTAAAAGGTGGCAAGCAGCCATCACGATTTTTGCCCGAAAACTATATTGGTAGCGAGTACGAGTACTATAGCTACTATAATATTCGGGTGCCCCAAATTAGGTCTCTAAGGAAACGAGGCTTTTCTTTCTCGACACTTTCAATTGAAGAGCAGTGGAAAGTCTGGAATTACATCTGGCAACATTCTGAGGTTTTTGAATTGTCACTCATGGCAATTCATTTTGTGAACCAGCGCCCGGTTGAAGAGCTGTATAAGCAACGCAAGTTGCTACTGAAGTGGATTAAGCGAATCGACAATTGGGCCCTTTCAGATGAATTCAGCAATGTTATGGCCAAGCTAAATGAGTTCAAGCCATCTGAGTTTGCAGCAACATTTAAAAAATGGAACAAATCAAATGACCCATGGGAGAGACGAGCTTCGATGGTCGGGTTGATGTACTATTCGCAGCTCAGAGATAAGTATGTGAGCTGTTCAACCATGCTAAAGATGGTTGATCCTCACCTAGGCGACGAGCACTACTATGTGCAGAAAGCAGTGGGTTGGACTCTTAGAGAGTGCTGGAACGTTTATCCAAAACCCACCTACGAGTACCTACAGAAGACGGCCCATTTGATACCGCCAGGAGGCTGGACTGCGGCCACAGAGAAATTGAGCAAAGCAGACAAAGCCAGGCTTACAAAGCTTAGAAAAACTGGCAGACAAACAAAAAGGTAAGCCAAAACAAGCTAGGCGAAGCTAGGCCAGGCGTGGTGCCTAGGGATTTACCAATCTGAAATGTCTATTATGCGTGTGTTGGGCTCGCGCACTTCTCTTTGTCTTGGTTGACCGGCACCCTCGATAGGTGGAGCGGGGCGGATGACTCTCTCTGTTTGAATGATCAAAGTGTCACCTTGAAACTCAACGTCATCAACGAACTCAAACCGCAGATCGTCGTCTCCGGCTGGGTTGAGAGTCATAACTCTTTCAAGTTGGCCGGATGTGGCGACCCGCATAAGTACGTGTTGCTCGAGATTGTCTCTGCCATGCATGATCCAAGTGCCCAAAGAGTTAAAACCTGACTTGTAAATGTTAACTAAAAATACGGCCCCAGGGAACTCCTCCATGGTATCATGCACTTCAATAACACCAATACGATTGCGTCGAGCTACTTGCTTGTCTTCATTGAGATCCCATTCGATCAAGTGACCTGCAGGCCCTTGCACAAGAGCTGTGTCATTGCTCGGGCCGAATACAAAGTTGTCTGTAGGCATAGAGTGCTCAACAAGGCCATATACCCTTAGGGATAAGTCAAAGTTTAGTGGGTCAAAACTATAAAGAGCTCCATCACTAGCCAATGCAACCACGGTGTTTTCATTTCGATAACGCATTTGAGATACCACATGATTGCTCGTAGGGTGCTTTCCGACAAATGGCAGTTTATAAGTGCCAAGAATCTGTTCGGTCTCAGTGTCGATGACGGCAATGCCTCTTGAGATGCCACCTAAAATGAGGTGTCGACCATCTGGCGAGATTGTCATGTTATCGTAATCAAGCTTGTCACTTCTGGCGTAATCAAACTCGATTTTGATTTTTTTATCATGTAGACCAGTCCTTCTATTGATAAAGACGATCTCATCATCAGTGGGTTCAAACATAATGAAGTGTTTCTTGGTCATAACGAGAAGATCTTCTCTTTGTGGCTTTAAAGCCTTTGCAGTCTGTTTGTGGCCAGTAAAGTTTGGAGCCTCATCGAGCTGTTGAATGGCTACAGTTTGATCTAGCTCCAGCGGGTAGTTTCTAGTCATCTGCTGCGAGCAGTTTGAGTATCTCGGATGATGAAAGGTTGAGCCAAAATGAATAGTGGTAAACGGAAACTCAACAGCCAGGCTGTCAGGGCTATTTGTAAAAGCCACCAGCGCTAAGACTACAATCAACAGGTTGCATACATTTCTCAAAAGACTGACCTCAACTAGTTAAAGCCAGATAAATTAGCAACAGATATGCCACAAAGTCGGCTGTTACGGGTAGTGGAGCGCCTGCTAAGCCCCAGTAGATCGTCGCAGGCTTTTTTTGGGCAGTAATTTTGCCAAATCTGGCGAAGCCTTGCGGGGCCAGAAGAAGGTTAAGAGTCTATTTAGACGAGGGCAATCGATAGTACCAAGGGTCTGAGCAAATGTCTCCCAAGGCTTTTTTTGTGACCAATTGCCATCACCTAAGGCTAAGTTTGCAGGGTGGCGAGTTCTCATTATTATGGGCTACAACTAAACTCAAAGAATGCTTTTAGAGAGAGATGTAGCCAGTAGACATAGTGATTTGGTTAGTCACCCAGTATATCAAAGCTTGAATAGTGTAGAGAGCATTCGAATTTTCATGAAGTACCACGTTTTTGCGGTATGGGATTTCATGTCTTTACTAAAGGCTCTGCAAAAAGAAATAACCTGTGTGAACGTTCCGTGGAGAGACTCCGAGTACAGCCCAGAGATTGTTCGGGTGATAAACGAAATTGTACTAAGCGAAGAGTCAGACCTCGATTCGCAAGGTAGAGCAAGAAGTCATTTCTCTTTATACTTAGACGCAATGAAAGAGGTCGGGGCAGACACGTCTTTGATTTCGGGTTTTATATCTGACTTGATACCGGATGATTTACCGAGGCCTATTAGAGAGATGTTGTCATTTCACCTGGGCCTTGCCTCGTCTGGCCAAGTTCACGAAGTTGCCTCATCGTTCTTTTTTGGTAGAGAGAAAATTATACCTGAAATGTTTCAATCTATTGTTGATGTGATGAAAGGCTCTGGAATCAGCTGCGGTGGTCTTATCTACTATTTTGAGCGTCACATCGAGTTAGATGGAGGAGAGCATAGCCACATGGCAGAACGGTGCCTAGAAGAGTTAATCACCTCAAATACACAAAGGGGTGAGGCTATATTGGTGGCTAAGAAATCGCTCGAGATAAGGTCTCAGCTCTGGGACTTTATCAAGTCTGAAATTGATGCTGGTTAAGCGATGGTAGGTGCCGGTTTAATTTCAATGGCCAATCGATTGCTTGGCTAAGCAGGTAGCCATTGAATTTGAGGATCTAATAGGGTCAAATATCAATCGTGAAGTACCAAGACGTATACCCCTCAGAACCATTGATTGATAGCACAGAGCTAGACCCAAACCTGGCCTCTGACTTGCTCTCTCTCGAGTACTTTGAGGCAGAGCCCTCCACCATGCCCAATGAGGTTTTTGATCAGCATCAAATTTTGATAAATCTGAATGATACGCCCCATCGAGTAGAGAATTGGCGCAACGATCAACACAGAGACTTCACGTTTAACAAATACGAAATAGTGTGTTACACCGGCTGGTGTTAAGAGTGGCTGGAAGTGGCATGCTAAGTCTAAAGTTATAGTCATTACACTTGATCCCGAAAAATTTTAATAGTTTTGCTCTAAATGAAGTGGGTGTAGTTTTAGCTAGAGACCAGTTGGCTAATATCCCCCAGTTTAGAGACGAAGATCTTACGAGGGCTGCTGAATTTGTTTTAGAGGCATTAGAAAATAAGAACCTAGGTTATGAAGTGGTTTTTGAGTCTCTCTCTAGAGTCTTTCTTGTTAAGTTAATTCAGAGGTATGGTGAGGCGGAAGAAGAGCAAGCAAGCTTCAATAGAAGCTTCACCGCGGCTCATTACAAAAGGGTTTTAGACTTTATAAAGGCCAACTTTGCTGACTCAATATCTCTAGAAGACCTGGCGAAGCAAGCTGGTCTTAGCCCCCATCATTTCTCTAGAGTATTTAAAGCAACAATAGGCAAAACCCCAATGCAGTTCGTGGTTTCTTACAGAGTTGAGCAAGCAAAGAAACTGCTTGGTAATAAAGAGCTCACAATGGTTGATATTGCTCATCGCTGCGGTTTTTCAGATCAGGCGCATTTCTCTAGAACTTTTATGGACAGGTACGGTAGGTATCCGAAATTATTTAGATAATCTGGAGCAAGATTCTACAAATATATAGCGATTCTGTTCAATAAATGCTGGGTTCTTTCAACGATACTGCTTAGGTACAACGGAGGATGATATGAAAACTATTTTCGCGATACTTTTAGTGAGTCTATTTTCTCAGGCTCAAGCCTACGAAACCAAAACGGTTCAGTTCATGAGTCAGGGTGAAAAACTAGTTGGAACACTTTTTTTGCCATCAGAAATAGAAAAAGGGCAAAAGGTTCCAGCAGTTGTGGTCACAGGAGCCTGGACAACCGTGAAAGAGCAGATGCCAAAGACTTATGCTATTGAACTTGCAAACCGTGGATATGCGGCTCTGACTTTCGATTTTCGCGGCTGGGGTGAGTCTGGAGGCAAAAACAGATACCTAGAAGACCCCGAGCGCAAGACCGAAGATATTGTTGCGGCAGTTAACTATTTGTCGACTCGCCCAGAGGTGCTTCCTAACAAGCTTACTGGTTTAGGTGTTTGCGCAAGTTCAGGTTATATGGCCGAGGCATTTACAAGAAATGACAAATTGAAAACCGTGGCATTGGTGGCTCCTTGGCTACATGACAAAGAGATTGCCACTAAGGTTTATGGCGGCGAAGAGTCGGTAAAGGGTTTACTCGATGCCGCTTTGAAAGCTGAATCTAGATTCAAAAAGACTGGTAGCTTAACTACTGCTGTTGCAGCAAGTTCTACAGATAAAAACTCAATCATGTTCAAGGTACCCTACTATACTGAAAAAGATCGTGGTTTGATTAAAGAGTATGACAACAAGTTCAATGTCGCTTCTTGGAGCGGATGGTTAAACTATGATGCCCTTGCTTCTGCCTCAAAGTTGAGAGGTAAGGTTCTATTTGTGGGGTCTGATGCTATGGCCTTACCTCAGGGAGCAGCTGCTTACGAAAAGCTAGCGAAAGGCAAAGTTGAGAAGCTTTGGTTAGACAATGTGACTCAATTCGACTTTTACGACAAAAAAGAAGCGGTGACCGCATCTGCTGATGCAGTAGTTAAACATTTTAAGGCCCAGTCAAAATAGGTGAGAATGATGAAAAAATTAGTGCTGTTATTTACCTGCTTTTTGATTTCGGGCTGCTCAACATTTCAAAATTGTCGAGAAGATAGCGCTCAAAAAGTAGTAGTCAGAATGATCAACGCTATTGATACCAAAAATTGGGATCAAGCACTTGATCAATTTGAAAAAGAGGTCTTTGTCGACTACTCAAGCATGAGTGGTTAGCCTGGTTCTAATGTTAAATCTAAAGATTTGGTGGGAGGTTGGCAAAAGTTATTGTCCAAGGCTGAAACCCATCACATGCTTACCAATTTTGAAGTTAGTTATAATGGTGAAGCTGCCGAAGTTTTTTCGCATGTCTATGCCAGCCACACTGCCGAAGGCATTGAGTACTGGGACATCTATGGCCGTTACCATCACAAGTTGCAAAAAACCTCTAATGGATGGAAAATTACATTCATGAAGCTACTAGTTCATGGTCAAAAAGGTAATCTAAAATTCTTAGAGCAAGTGAGCAAAAAATGAAGTCAAGAACTCTATTGGTAACAGGTGGTAATCGAGGCATCGGCAAAGCGATTATCGAAGGTTTGGCGAGCTCGTCAGAAGATGTTGTTCTCATGGGCTGTCGCGACCTACAAGAAGGGCAAAAGACAGCTGCTGATATCGGTAAAAATGTTCAAGCAGAAAGGTTAAACCTGGCCAATAGAGACTCTTTATTGAATGATCTAAAAGATCTCATGGTTCGCCACCCAAAGATTGACGTCTTGGTTAACAATGCAGGTGTTTTGTTTGAAGGAGATGTCTTGGGTTGTAGCGTTGAAGACATTGAGGCCTCATTTGCTGTGAACACTCTCGGGCCGATTTTTCTTTTGAAAGCATTGCTACCAGGAATGGTTGAAAGGGACTACGGTCGAATCGTTAATGTCTCATCTGGATGGGGCTCTTTTGATGAGGGCCTTTCTGGGCCATTCAGTTATTCAGTTACGAAAGCAGCTTTGAATGCCATGACTCTTTCTGTTGCAAATGGCTTGACGGGCAACGTAAAGGTGAACTCAATGTGCCCGGGGTGGGTGAGAACACGCATGGGTGGTATGTTAGCTACCCGTTCATCTGAGCAAGGTGCTGACACAGCAATTTGGCTAGCTAATCTACCAGTTGATGGTCCAACCGGCGGTGTGTTCAGAGATCGGAAGCTTGTTGAGTGGTAAGTTAAGCAATTGTGACCCTCAACCCTTACGTGGATACAGTCTGTCATTTGATTAATTGGCACCTCATGTGGTTGACCCTGTTTTGAGGGTTTAGCATCTTCGAGATATGCCTAAGCTGAGTCTTAAACTCGAAAAAGAGCTAAGAGAATCGATTTATTATCTTAATGTTTCAGAACTACGTTCGATTCTTAATTTCTTGGAATTGCCTACACCTGGTAATAAGCGCACGCTTATCGGTCGCATCCTGCTACATTTCAATCTTGCTCCAGACTCTGATGAAGATGTTCCAAAAAAATTTGAAAAATACCAGGGCGAATTGTCTCCTGATATCTACATTCTACCTGGGTTCTATTCGAATGGTTCCTTGGCAAGGGCTCGTTTCAAGAAGATAATCGGGCCGCACTTCAGTTTCACTAGCTACGGTATGAATTGGATTCGAAGAAAGTGGTTGGCCAAAGATTATCCGACATTTGATGAGTTCGCGGAGTATTGGGTCTCTGAGTTTGAGAGGAGGCGCTCAGGCGGAGGTTATGACTCGGCAAAGACCAATGCGAGAGTGAGGTTTTTTCGCAAGCACAAGGGCTCTAATTTTTCAGCGCATATGTTAGAGAAGATGTGGCAGGCTGAAAGAGACACGCACAAGACCAGAGTTCAAACTATTTTATTCGACAAGCTTAAGGCTTCGAAAGGTAAGTAGTTCCCTCCCAGCAAACTAGCTACCGCAAGCTTAGTTTAAAAACCTGGGATACGAAGGTGCTTGGCAACTTTCTTTTCTAGCTCCACAAACAGGCTCTGATGTAGCTTCTCTTTTTGTTGCTTCATCTGATTTTTCGAGTAATTGCCAGTTTGAATAGTACCCTCTGCAAAAATGCCTGTGGGTAAGTGAGTCAGTCTGAGGGTTAAGCCTCTACTGTCGAGATTTCGATTTTGCCGGGCTTTTGTTCTGCCGCCGGAGGTGAGGCCTGTTGTGCCCCAAGTGACTTCACTTGGCTCGAGCTTCCATTTTTTCGCCAAATTTCACAGCCCTTTGTTTCTGAGATGAGTGAAACCATTTTCGCCTTCAAAGCTGCCACTTTCTTTTAAAGTAAGAAGGCGCATGGTTGTGAACTCATGGTGAAAAGGTTTTCTGGAGCGTTCGTTCATGGCATCTTTATGAATCATTCCATTGAGCTCCTTTTTGCTGCCATTCACCATGCTGAGCATTTCTTGTTCGTTGTCCCAAATACTAAAGGTTGAGAAATATTGTGGTGGCCGCATGCCGACCGTGGCCAAGCGCTTACCAGTATGGCCCGCGACGAGGTCTTCGACCGGCTTGCCCCATTTTGTGAATCGCAAAGTCTGAGACAGTTTTAATTTTGCTACCGTGAGACCTATGACTGGTTCGCCTGGGAAATTTGCCTTTTCAAATAGGTGAGCGTCGTTGGTTCCAGTGTAGGATCCCCAGCGTCGGTATGGCCTCATAGTTACGTGCCAGTGACTAAGAACTGAGTTTGAGGAGAGTTTTGAATCGGTAAAGGTTTGAACAGACTCTTGATCTTTCCATCTCGCTACTAGAGCCAAAGTCGTGAACTTGTATCTTGAGATTGAGAAAACGTTATGACCAAGGTTCATGGTGAAGAGACATAAAGAGAACTCTAGACCCGGCACTTTGCCCTTGCGCGGAGGAAAAAGAAAGAACCTTAAGGCTCCTAGAACCGTAAACCTGATCAAATGGTAGCTAAATACCTCTGGCTGGTGAGTCTCTAAATTGTCCATACCCCAGAGGTTACCAGCCTTGAATCAGTAGAGCAATTCACTATAATAACTGTGAACAAGGTAGGAAAAAAGTGCCATTAGAGATTCAGTACCTCAGTTTTTTACTCGCAGTAGCCTTCATTATAGGTCCGGCAATGACTTACAGGTATTTTTTGAACAGTTCTCGTGCCTATTTCTATGGTTATGTGTTGGCCGTGATAGGCCTAGTGGTAGGCTATGTCTCTTCACATTTTGAGCTTTATATCGCTTGGAACCTTTTGTGCGCTTTCTCTTTGGCTCTGTACTTTAAGCAACGAATGAGTAAACTCGTCGAGTTGCCAATTTTGGCCCAAGCTGTTCCGTTGTTGTTTAGCAATGTTGCCGCTGTCTGGCTTTTCGCCGGGTCAAACGATCTCTATCTTTTGGGCTACAATACCGAGTGGAGCTACTACGCGGCTCTTCATGGCAACTTTCTGGGATGGCAACTAGTTGGAGTAGTTGTGCTGATGGCTAGAGCCTTTTCAGATAAAATTGCAATGATATACTACTTATCGGCTTTTGTTTTTCTAATTTGCTTTCTGTTGATCGCGTTTGGAATCGATGGCGTACCGTACATTAAGCGTGTTGGCGTGATCGGTATCAGTACCATTTCGCCCTTGCTGATGGGGTATTATGTGTTCAGTCATTGGCAGAATCGTGGATTATCTTTCTATTTGTCATCTTTGGGCCTATTGGTTCTGTTAGTCAC
>JABSOQ010000012.1 GCA_013216195.1 Bdellovibrionales bacterium | reverse complement strand
CGAGTATTTAGCGTGCTTACTCGAAACGGGAGCACTGCCGGCCCTCAGTGCTGAAGACGCCGATAGTTCAACTTGTTCTCAGTTTTTTGCTTCATTTCAAGGAGCCGACATTGAGGGCATAGGTGGTGACCCGAATGGTGGGCCAACTGGTGGGGGCAGCGGTAACAATGGCGGGTCAAACGGCTCTTCAAACAACAACTCGAGTAACGGCGGCAGTAACGGAAGTAGCAACCGTTCGAGGCAATCAAAATTGTCTGAGGGAGCACCAGGCAACAGCCGTGGTTCTTCGGGCACTAGCGGCCGTTTTGGTCGAATCGCGGGTTACCAACCAGCCCGCAGGGGCAACCGCGGTGCAGGCGCTGGAGGCGGCGGTGGTCAAGATGATGCAATCGACACCGGGAGCACAGGCTTCTCGTCAATGAACTATGGTTCGAACCGAAGTGGTGCGCCAAAAGTTTTTAAAGAAGAAGGAAATCTAAAAGGTGGGTTTGGTATTTCTCAAGCCGATGAAGAAGATCGCGAGGCTCCCATACCTGTCAAAGTTACTAAAGAAGAGCTTCAAAAAAAGAAAAAAGAAGAAGTTTTTACCGAAGAGAGAAAGCCTGCAGCTAAAGGTGAAATAGAAGTCGACGACAGTGGTTTTGGTGTTGGCGGATTTTTACGATGGCTAATCATTGCGGCTATTATCGTAGCTCTGGTTCTATTCTTCGGTGGTCAAGCCCTACAAATATCAAAGTCAATGGATTAGTCGGGCAAGGTTCAAAAAGTAAACTTTACGATCGATTACGCGGCGAGAACCAATCTTTACTAAAATTTCACAAGTTCATGTTGAAACTGCTAGCAGTGGGGGGTACCACTGGTTTGTTAGCAAGCCAAAGGGATTGGGGAAGACCTTGGGTTTGGTAATTGGGGGGAAATACAATGCAATTAGATCGTGGAGTTATCACGATCAACCGGTCAGGTGTTTTCACGCTGCCTCAGGCACGTGAGGTTCTGCCGGTTGTCCGCAAAATCACTCAAGATTTCAGTGTTCGCGTCGAGTCTTTGATTGCCAGGCTCGAGGCGATGAATCCAAACGAAATTGAAGCCATTAATGTACTCGAAGATGAGGTTAACGAGCTAATTAAGGCTTGGCATGCCAAGGTCAAAAAGCTGGGAGCCAAACCAAAAGGGCTTTGGTTGGTCGACTTCGACAGTGGTGATGGCTTCTATTGCTGGAAATATCCAGAAAAAGAACTCTTATACTGGCACGCCTACGACGATGGCTTTTCGGGTAGAAAGCTTATCGCCGATAAAGAAGAGAGCAATCGCAGTCGTGGAATCTACTCTTTCGACAGAAGCCGAGATACCTAGGGTAGATAGCGCCGAATTCTGGTCTGGGCTTCGATAGTCTATTGAAGCCAATTTGTTCTTAAGATAGGCTCAGGGCCTGTTTTGGGAGAACTAGCGTGAAAGTGGCTATGGCACAGATGAACGCCTACTTAGGCGATTTCGTCGGCAATCGTAGAAAGATTCAAGAAAAGGTTAAACAGGCGAAGGCCGAAGGGGCCGAGATTATCGTATTCCCTGAAGCCAGTTTGTTTGGTTATCACCCGATGGACCTGCTTGAACGGCCCGAGGTCGTGAAGGCCCAGCTGAAAGAATTGGCAAAGCTACACAAAGAGATTCCGGAGGGTGTAGCAGTACTAGTCGGAGCCATCACCGAGTCGAAGAACAAAAAAGGTAAGCCCTATCAAAACTCTGCGGTGCTGTTGAGAATTGGTAAGGCAGCCAAAATTTTTGCTAAGCAACTTTTGCCCACTTACGATGTGTTCGACGAAGCGAGGCATATTGAGCCCGGTCAGGTAGCTAAAAACTTTTTCTCTTATAAAGGTAAAAAGATTCTGGTCACAGTTTGCGAAGATATTTGGGCATGGAACCATAAAGGGAGCCCTAAGTACTCTCACTATGGTGCTAATCCGTTAGCTAAAATCAAAAAGTCAGATGTAGATCTCATACTGAATTTGAGCGCCTCTCCTTTCACCGATGTTAAAAAGCAAGCGAGGCTACTGACTGTCGAGGCCACGGCAAAAGCACTGAAAGCGCCACTTGTGTATGTGAATATGGTTGGGGCTCAAGATGAGCTAATCTTTGACGGTGGCAGTTTTGCTGTCGACAAAAAGGGTAAAGTTATCGCCCAGGCTATTCACTTTCAAGAGGACCTCAACATCGTCGATGTTGATAAGTTGAGTGGTGAAAAACAACCCTCACTCAAAGACGTGAATGAAGTGAGAAGGCAAGCTATCGTTCTTGGTCTTCGCGATTTTGTGAAAAAAACGGGGTTTAAAAAGCTCGTTCTGGGCTCAAGCGGCGGCATAGATTCGGCACTTTGTATCTGCTTGGCTGCAGATGCTGTGGGGCCATCGAATGTAACCACCATAGCACTGCCTTCAAAATTCAATGATTCGAAAAGCGAGAAGTTAGCCAAGCAACTGGCCGAGAATCTAGGCACAGAGTTTTTGACTTTGCCGATTCAAGACAGTTACGAGCAGGTGAAAGATGTTTTTGATAGCTCTACTGGGCATAAAGGCTTTGATTTAGTTAATGAGAACTTGCAGGCTCGTTTGCGCGGGTTGTTTCTTATGGCTATGAGTAACTTTTCGGGGGCGATGCTAATTGCGACCTCAAACAAAAGTGAACTCGCTATGGGCTATTCGACTCTTTACGGAGACATGAACGGCGGCATTATGCCAATAGGTGATCTGTTAAAAACAGAGGTTTATGATTTAGCAAAGCACTACAATCAAGAGGCTGAAGTCATACCTAGTGAGATCATCACGAGACCTCCCTCCGCTGAGTTAGCACCTAATCAGAAAGACTCAGACAGTTTACCTCCATATCCTCAGCTTGATTCTAGGGTAGAGAAATTTGTAGAGGGCTTGAGCCCTGCTCGCGGTGAACTTGATAAAAGAGTCTTGAGCTCATTGATGAGAAGTGAGTTCAAACGCTGGCAGTCTCCACCTATTTTAAAGGTTTCAGAGCACGCCTTTGGTATGGGTCGCAGACTTCCCCTTGCCCATTGCGCACTAAAATAAACAAACTTAGTTTATAAATACTGTCTTAGTTTGGTTGCATCTAGAAAAATAAACTCAATAATTTCAATCAGATACAATTATTTTCGCCACTCTTTAACCCAAGGCATCATTGGCGGGTCTAATGCTATGGGAGAGGGGGATTTATGACCAAATCTGGAGCAACCACATTAGTTATTCTCGTACTTTTAGGACTATTTCTTGGAGCCTCAGCTTTTGCTGAAGTCGCTAATGACGAGCTTGAGTTTGAAGCGTCGACAGAAGCAGGTGTTTTGCTGAATCTAGATGATGAAATCTCTAAACAAGAGCAGCAGATCAGAGTCGTTTTGAGTTCGCTTAAGGGCGAAAAGACAGACGAGATTGAAATCGACAGAGACCCAAACAAGTCTCTAACGGTGACTCTAATTTCGAAAAAGTAATATTAAATTTTAGATCAAAGGTAGAAAGAGAGGCAGGGAAGCCTCTCTTTTTTTAAAGCAGGCCGTCTAACAGATCTAACTGTTTTGGTTGTGGCTCGATCTGAGGAAACCTCAAAACGCTCCCACCATTCAGGGCCATCAAGTTTTCTTCGGGTGGCATCATGTTACTGAGGCCAGTAACTTTCTCCATCATCTTGATGAATAATCGACCACAATAAGAGGCATCTTCTTCAGCTCTGTGAAATTCACCAGCCGGAATATTCAAGTGCTGAACTAGGGTGCCCAATTTGTAGTTAGCTAAACCAGGTAGCACCTTCTTAGCCATGATAAAAGTGTCGAGAACTGCGCCCCTAGGAGCTTTAGACTCATACTTTTCGATATCAGACTTTAAGAATTGAGTATCAAAAGGTGCATTGTGGGCGATCACATAGTCATCACCACAAAACTCAGCAAATGACTCAAGTAGATCGCAAATCAAGGGTTTGCCTTGAAGCATGTCATCAGTGATTCCATTTACTCTCGAGGCCCCTTCAGGCATCGGGATTTTTGGATCAACTAGAGTTGAATAAACAGCTTCAACCTCACCGTTTACGAAGCGAACAGCTCCAATTTCTACGATGCGATCAACGCCGGGCAATGTTCCTGTAGTTTCTAAATCAAATGCGATAAATCTCATAGAGTATAGTGATACTGAAGATTGGAATTCGAGACAACAAATGAAATGGTTTCAAAAATCAAGCGCGACAATTCGTATTGAGCCTCACCCTAAACCCCTGAAAATTGGGGGCAAAGAGACTGTGCTTGATGTTGCACTCAGTAATAAACTAGACATCGGTCATACCTGTGAGGGTATGGGTTCGTGTACCACCTGCCGAGTTTTCGTTTTAGACGGTGATGCTGGGCCACGCACCGAAATTGAGCAGGAACGTGCTGATGAAAGAGGCTTTGCCGACAATGAGCGACTAGCATGCCAAATCAAGCCCATTGAGGGTTTAAAACTAAAACTACCTTAGTCCGTGAGTATCAATTGTGCTGATAAAAAACTGAGCCACCTTCAATAGCCTCAGAGACTTCGGGCCAGTCACTCAAAGGCACTGTCGGGCAACCGTTACTTCTCCAGTAAGAAGAATGCGGATGAAATTGATTGTCGAGTGCAGGGTGAGTCACGATGGTTCTACCACAGTTGTTGTCGTTGCCCTCTGGCCCTCGTGTCTGACCGTGCAAGCTCATTCTTTGACCAGGAATTCTTGAATCGTCATAGCCAGGGTAATAATCAGATGGGTAGTACCTGAAGCCAGTTATAGAAAAACCCAGAGAGGTGAGATTGGTGCTACTTACCGGTTCAGTATCACCATCACCGTCAACATCACGTTCTCCATTACCAAAACGCCTTGCCCAACCTGGGTTGCGGTTTCTGTCTGCATTTGTCTCGCTGCCATTACCATGATGAGTGTAGTACGACTTAACAGTTCCTGTTCTCATATTCACCACGTGATAGCGTTTTTGAGTTGAACGCTTTGAGTAGTCAACAATAGTCATATAGTCAGAGTTCTTTATTATGCCTCGATTGTTTTGATAAAAGTCGTAAGCATTCGCCAAAGCTGCGGCATCGACTCCTGAAGCAATGATGTTTTGTCTCTTGGTAAGACCGTTCGACAAAGGCGCGTCTAGAGAATGAAACGTTGGTGTTGGTGCAGCTCGAAGTCGAGACTTGTGGTCATTACACCATTCAAAACGATCGTAATCAGCTCTTTGCAGTCCAACATATCGATCGCTTTGATAACCAGGGTTTTGGCCGGGCCTGGTGTCAGGTGTGCCTTGAATTCTGAGATTGTTTGGGCGTGTCTCTTCGTGAACAGCACAGTTGTAGCAAAAGGCTTCAGTGTCTTCTTGTTCGGTGAGGTTAACTTGGTCGCGTTCTAGCCAGCCAACAATGTACCCCATCTGAGGGGAGTACATTCTGACTTGCACTGAATCGCCTTCAATTTTTAAAACTCGAGCTGGTGAACCAGCTGGTATTGAACCAAGCTCTGGGCAGGGCACTTGCACGCCATTAATTATTTTAGTTAGATTCACGCGGTTAGGAATCGTTGCTCCAATTGTGGGAAGCACTCGAACACTATCTGGTATGTCGAGATTGTGGCAGTACTCATTGTCAGGCCTTCTTTGATCATAGGGCTCTGTCTGAGTTGGGGCATCAGCCTGCCGCCTTTCAGGAGCTGCAACAGGTATTGTAGAAAGTTGAGCTCTAGGTACCCACCCTCTTTGAATTTCACCTCTGATGCTAACGGCAACTCTGTAGTATTCGGGGTGTGACTGAGTGTCTAGAAGCACCACTCGCGTTCCAACTGGCAAAGAGCCGGTCACGAGATCGTCCTCTGAATCAGGAATCTCTGGGTCTTTCAAAAGAATGATTCTTCTCACTGATTCAGCGTAAGCAGTCGAACTGTTTCTAGCCGGTCTCCCTTCAGTCTCTCTTGTTGTGTTGGTTGGGCTTGTTGGAGTTAAAGTTTCAACGTTTTCAGTGGGTATCCAGCCAGTTATCACTTGGCCAGTTGAATTGGCTGTGACTCGGACTTGAATCATACCGTTTTGAACTTCGCCACTTACGACTTCGACTGCCCGAGATGGCTCAAACACGAGCATTGCTGAAAGATCAGAGGTCATGTCGGCGCTAACTCTTAGTGCCGTGTGGTCTGAAAGCACAAGGCTTTGGCCAACTTGCTGAGCAGAAGCCGAAAGCATGCTAAAGATAAATGCCAAAAGGGCGACTCGAGATCCTTTGATCATATCAGTATAGAGAGCAAATTGTTCGCCAAACAGCTAGAGAAAACATGAGTAATATCAGTTATTTGAGATTGGGTAGGGGCAGGTGAGAGGGTGCAAACGCAAAAATGTCACCGGACTGTCGAGTTTCTAGTTAAAACTCTTATCAATCGGGTGACATCTGTCGAAGGCCTTAAAAACAAAGGCCTCAATTCGGGTAGAAAGTTTGGCTTAGAACACTTGGCGATCTTGGACAGCAACTTCTCCTGAACCACCAGCACCGTTAGTGCCTCCGTGAGCAGTTCCTCGAGTTGGTTCTCCTCCTCGGGATAAAAAGACATTGCTCATGCCAGATATTGATGGAAGCTGAATTCCATTGTCGTACTCATCGACTCGAATTGGGTAGGTAAAGGCAGATTCTTCGATACACTCGGTGCGCACGACATCATTTGGTTCACTGAGGGTTAGTTGTCTTCTATCGTTGGGGCAAACTCTATAGGCTAGAGGACCTTTGTTGCCATCATAGGCTTGATTGAAAACGTTTGGGTCTGCCATTGATCGCATGGTTTCGCCTTGGGGAGAGACTCTCAAGATGTACTCCCTGCCATTACCAGTGTCAGGCCCATGTTCGAATGAGCGTATCCAGTAGTTAACTTCTCGAACGGCCCCGACGGTGCCCTGTCTACAGTTTCTGGTTCTGTATACAAACTCACGCTTAATCAACTGATTGTCGACCTTTTCGATTTCAATTCTCACAGCATAGCCTTCAGGGGTGATCATGCAGTTACCTGCATTTGTCAGTAGGTCCTGCATACCGAAAGCGGCCGGAACGAACACAACACTCAATAAAAATAGAAGAGCTTTCATTTTAATCTCCTTAAAAATCTCTCACTTCTAAGTAATTACATGAATCGGACCAGCTCTAATCGAACACAGGGTCCCTGGGCCTTGCGTGGCCGCAATTAGGCCCAGATCGGCAATCGGCTGTTCAAGACTTAGTCACAGTAGAATGCCGCCTAGGTCATGGTTCAGACTGTAGGGTCTTATTGATCTGGCTTGGCTAGATTCAGCCAACATGCCGCTTTGTTGCGGGCTTTTCTGGCCATGTCGTAGATACCAACCCACCTTGGCTCTGATTCAAGAAGGTCATCAGACATCAATAGGCTCTTCAGCAGAGCCGGGTGTCTTCTTAGCACTCGGCCAACAAACCCCGCAAAAGTAGTTGGTTGCTTAACGGTGTTGGCGACAAGGCTATTGATCACGGTACCTCTCATTAGACCGGCCATTATCGGGTCGAAAGTGATTCCCGATTCGTTGACCGCATTAATGTAGAGGCGAACCTTGGCTTTCTTGTCAGTTGCATTGCGATTGGCGGCTTCAATTGACTCAAAGAAACGTCTACGAAACTCTTCTTCGTCTTGAACCTCAGAGGCTTCTGCAAGTCTCTCTCTCCAAGCGATCTGGGCTAATAGCTTTGAATCGAAAGCCATTGCAGCGACCATCATTCCAAAGACTCCACGTCTGAGTTCAAAGCCAGCGACCCCGCCCATTCCAAAATCAAGTACATTGATAACATAAGTTGGTACTGACTGATTGCGACGGCCAGGTAGCACGCGTCTCTTTACAGATATTATCGAGTCTTTAACAGCTTTCGCCATGAAGTTGCCTGGGTGTAGGTCGGCATGAAAGAAGCCCGACATAAAGTAAGCTTCGTAAAACCATTTGAAGCTCATGCGATTGGCTATTGCCTGCGCAACTGTTGGCTCGACATCATAGACAGAGCTAAGCTTATCGCCTTGCACGGCCTCCAAGATGGTAAAGCTCTTACCGACATAAAAAAGATGTGGCACTTTAAATACCAGGCGAACTTTTTCGCCAGAGGGCAAAGAAACGAGCTCTTCAAAACTGTACTTTTCAATGCCAGTTTGATGCCTCCTACTTGTGCCGGGTATGTCCATATCGTTTACAATGCCCTCATACAAAGCATCAACCATCGGCTCAGCTTTAGGTGCAGCTGCTGCAATTAAGACGGGGTGGTTGTCCATAGCCCTTGCTACTATACGCATGATTTCTCTGCCCTCTTCAGCTCTTTGTTCGCTGCCCGGTTTGGTAAACCGAAAAACCACCTTTAATGGCCCTACTAAGTTTGTTTGAGATAGCCTTCCAGAATCTTCATCGTAAAGAATAGCTTCTTGGGGTATCGAGAGCTCAACCTCACCAAGGTGGATTTGCCCGATCGTTGCAGCCTTCAGCGCCACTGGGTCAATTTTGTCTATGTCTATATGAATGCCTTGCTCTGCCATATCGGCAATTTCTGCTTCTAGCAGCTGCCGAATAGCATAAAACGAGGCACCCTGAACCTCGTCTTCGAGTTTCGTTAAGACTTCAACAGCCTCAGGGCTTATGCCGTCTTGTCTTGCGATCAGCTGTAAAAGCTTAAGCAGGTTGGGGGCAGCGTATTGCAACACAATGCCCATTCTTTTTATGTTGTCGTCCTCACCTGGGTCATCTAGTAAGCCCGAGATCATATTCTTTATCGCGGGGTCTGTCTCGTTTCTAAAATACTCACCAAAAAGTGTTTCAACTGAGGCTTGAATGTGAGGCACGTCAGGTGTTGCCATACTTTGCCCGACCATATCACCAAGGCTCCGAATTTCTTGCATGACTTTGCTGAAAATGCCCTCGAACGCGTTTGCAACCTGAAGCTTCGTACTTTGATCTATTTGTTCGAGAGGAAAACTAGCAAGTAGTTGAGGAGTCTGGTCTCTGACCTGATTCCAGTCTGAAAAAAGCTTCTGTAGAACAAAAAAGGCAGGGGTTGACCTAAAGTTAGGTGTCGATGTTTGTGCTGCTGCCAAAGCTTGATCGAGGTAGGTTTCGGCCAGTTCAGCCTGTTTTGCCCTGTAGGCTTCAATCTCAGCCTGAACCTGAGGATCTCTTGCTTCAAGTATATCAAATCTTCTGAAATTGCCCTCTCGGTATGACTGAAGTTCTGTCTCGAGGTTCAAGAATAGCTCTCGATTGCCGTCGCTGAACTTCACGTATTCTTGCAAAGAAGATGGCACAATCGCTCCATTGCTTTTAGACCAATAAGCACTAAGAAAGCGGTAAGCATCGTCGAATGCCTTAATTTTTTCTGCCTCAGACTTGCCTGAGCTTGCCAACATGAACTTTACAAAAATTAGTGCTTCTTTGGGCCAGTGAAGTTCTTCGCTCTGGCTTTCAGCCCAGGCGGGTACGTTGAGTACAATCGAAAATATCAAGAATAATAAAATCGCTCTCACATTCCTCTCCAAGTCTACGGACTAGCGCATAATCTGCAAGGCCAGGGCCATAGTTAGGCAGCAGATGTCTGCTAAGTGGCTTAAGAGCAATGCAAACATAAAATCGTTTAACATAAACGACAAAAATCGCTAGCAGGTGTCGCGCGCCTAACACTTACAGGTTAGATTCGGGGCCCAAAACCCAACAGCTTTAACGAATATAAAATGGGTTGGTGTAGATCCAGGGTATCCATCGCTTGCCATCAGGTATAGGAAAAGTTGGGATCACCCGCACGTAGATTCGATAAACCCCGGGTTCATGAATGACCCAACGGGTGGTCTTTGAGTTTGATGTGAACTCTTTTTGCCCGTCGCGATAAATCACAACATCAAAGGGCACCTCTGGCTTTTGTGGCAGGTTGACCACGAGTTCTGAACCCTCTTCAAATGCAATTGAAGAGCCCATGAGGTGTCTGGTGCCATCTTTCTTTTCAATCGTAGCATTGAAACCAGTTGGGTCTGCCAGAGCATCAAAGCTGAGGTAGAACTGACCTTTAGAAAAAGCTTCTCTGAGTTTCAATTGGTCACTCTTCGCGTTCCCTGTGAGTTCACTCTCAATCAAAACATGGTTAGAGACAAGCCCCAAGAGGGTCTCGTATGACGGAAACTTCAAATGGCTTTGCGCCGTAACTCGTATTTTTGCAACAGCGTCGCTGCCAGCAAAACCAAAGACTTTTCTGTTTTGTTGCAAGCTATCCCAAAACCTAAGGTCAGGGTCTTTGCCATCAAGAAGGCGAATCAGTGCAATGTGGTCATTGAACAAGAAGGTAAACAGAGTCCAAAAAAACGAAACTTTCTTTTTGTTCCATGCCCGTTCCCAAATCGAGGTAAGGTTTAAGACTTCGACTCCTAACAGGCCTGGTGGAAACTCATCCTTCCATTTAAAGCCGGGTTTTGTTGGGTGGGCGAGTACGAAGAGTTCTGAATCTTCGCCTAACTCTGATTGCAATTTGTTAGGAAGCAGCATTTGAACTTCACCAGAATTGCTGTAGCCGATGCCCTGTTTGCTAAAAAGATTAAGTAGGCGAGAATTTCTATACGAATACTCGCCATCAAATGAAACTAGAAGATCTTGAAAATACTTAGAGGGGCTATGAGCTTCAAAATCATTGAGTTCATTAAAAATTAGAAAGTCGAGATCGTTAGCCTTGGCGGCTTCGATGATCTCCTCTACGGAGCCTGAGCCAAGGCTCTTATTGGAGTGAACATTGATCACACCCTTGTAATCATTCAGTCCACGTGGTGGCTCAGTGATCAGAGTATCTGGAATAATCTTGACTGAGTAGAGATTCAAATAGACGCCATATACGAGTATGATCAAAATTGAAGTGAATGCTACAATCATACTCTTCATTGCTTTTGAACCCTAACAACATCGAATTGATCATCGATCTTTTGTCTTGAGACTGCCTTATATTTATCTCGAATGGTGCGTTTAAATCGTTCGCCACGTCTCATAATCAAATCAAATTCATTTTCTTTGGGAAGCGATTCTGGCCAGAAATCGAAAACGTCGGTGCGATTCATATGTCTGAGCTTAAAGAACATCTTCTTGTTAGCATAAGACACCGCTGAGGCCATTTGGTATGAGCGGGCATAGATATTCTCTTTATCTTTTACATACTCAGCGACCCGATTAAATTTTCGAAAGACGTCGGTGCGAATTTCTTGTCTGTCTGAAGGTATCCAAGTGAAGAATACCTCCAAGATGACCAAGACAACTAAAGTTGCAAAGATTAGCGAAGTCCATTTGACCCAACTTGCAAGCTGGTTTTGAACTCCCAGAAGTGCGATGGCCATTACTGCGGGATGTGCGACAATTGGCCAATTCACCTCTGAATTTGCAAAGATACTCGCAAAGCCAAAAAAGCCTAGTGGCCACAGGGCCGCAAACAAAAGCCAGCTTGGAGCCAGATGTCGACTTTTGTAAGCAAAGAAAACAGTAGTTGGAAATAAAAAAGCAACCTGCCCCAGTAGATATTCGATTGGGTTCTCTATCTTAAACTTGTCAGAGAAACCATGACTAAGCTGAAAGCCGACCGAAGTCAGGTCGTTAGTAAGGTTCCAATACCAAACTGGGAATGATGTTATCAATGAGCCAACCACGCCTACAGCAACAAACTGAGAAAATTGTCTCCAGCTTTTTTTGGAAGAGAACATCCAGAAAAGAATAACGGGTAGAATTAGAATCATTGTGTACTTCGATACGAAACCAAGGCCGAGAGCTAGCCCCGCTAGAAAAGCATCGCTGACCTTTTGGCTTTTGTTAGCAGTTTTAACCAGCAAAAGAGTGAGTGACCAGAAAAACATCAGTGGTATGTCAGGTGTGACAATCATGCCGCCGGCACCGGTGAACGGAAGGCATAGCATCAGAGTTAAGAAAGATAGAAGTTGGGTTCGGGTAAGTAAGTCTCTCAAGAGTAGCAACCAAATTCCCAGTGTCGCATGGCTCATTATCATGCCGGGTATGCGGATCCCGCTGCCGATCGATTCAAAGGGTTGCCCCAATAAATTCAGCCAGGCAACGAAAGCAGGGTGGTCAAAATAGCTCAGTTGCAGTTTTTGACCCCATACCCAGTAGTAAGCTTCATCTGGAGAGAGGGGTAAGAGAACTCCGATTATGAGCTTCAATACAAAACTGAAAACAAAAAGGTTCTTGATAGTGAGCATACTAGCTCTTTGTTCCACTAAGGAAGGATCACTTTCTTTGGCTTTCCAAGGTCTCCGGGGACTCCTCTATCTCTGCCATTATGAGTGATGTTTACTGCTCCACCGTCAGAAAAGTCGATTCGCACTTGGGCATTGGCTTTAATTGTGTGAACTTGATCGGGGTTCAGATTGACTCTCTGTAAGTCGCCTTTTCCGATGCGGAACTCTATTTCAACATTGTCTAAAGCTTCAATGATGATTTCATTTTTATCGACAAAAGCATTGCTAGCAGTGGACGGCACAGGAGCGGGCTTACTCTCAGCTTCGGGCTTTGGTTTAACTTGCGCAGAGGTCTCAGGTTTCTTTTGTTCTGCGACCTTTTGCGGCTCAGGCTTAGGAGTGCTTTCAGTCTCTTTTGGTTGCTCGGGCTCTTTAGGCACTTCAACCTGTTTTGGCTTTTGCGGCTTTTGCTCTGCAATCTGCTTAGGTTTCTCTTGAATCGGGCTTAACTGAGGCTTTGGCTGATCGGCGACGGGTTTCTGTTGTTTTGCGTCGGCTTCGGCCTTCACTAGATTCGCTTTGTCTTCTTGGCCAGTTTGCTCTGGGGCATCCGGCTTCTGATCTTCAGGGCTCTGTTGATTTGTGTTTGCCGTATTCTCAAGCCCTTTAAGGTCTTTTGGCGCTTCAACCTGGCTTTCTTTTTCATACTTAATTACGACGTTGCGCACACCATAAATGAGAAAGACCAATGCGACCAATACACCCGCATAGAACAGCTTAGACAGAACTCCATATTTCTTTAACAATTCGCCAAACTCGGGCATTGCAGCTGCTGAAGACTCTGTCGAGGGCTCGTCGCTTTGCTTGGTGACCGTTTCTTCAGGTGCGGCAGTAACCACTGGCCTAACAGGTTCATCTTGTGTTGGAGCGTCAGTTTGAACAAGTGTAGAGCCCATTTCCTCATGAAATGTCTCAAGCACATCATCAACATCCATCTTCAATTGGCTAGCGTAACTCTTAACGAACCCTCGCAAGAAAGTTTTAGCGGGAAGGTCGTTGAGATTGCCCTCTTCAACGGCTTTTAGCATTCTCACACTAATCTTTGTTGCCATTGAAATTTCATTCAAGCTTACTTCTTGACGTTCTCGCTCTTTCTTTAAGATTTCACCCGTCTTTTTCATCGTTGCAACTTAGACCTTTTCTTCTTGGGCCAGTGTTGACTTAGCATTTTGGATGCATCGCCATGGAAGGGGCCAACCGGGTACTCTTTCAATAGTTCTTGAAAACGAGTCCGGGCCATTTCTCGACGGCCAACTTTAAAATAAGAAACTCCAGATAAGTACTGAGGTTCTGCAAAAGCGCTTGGCTTACAAACTTGAATGGCTTGGTCGAAGCCGATAGCGGCTTGATAAAAGTTAGCCTGTTTGTAATAGGTTTTTGCCCAAAGGTTTGTTGCGAGACAGCTAGATCGATTAAGATCAACGGCCTGCTTGAGCAGCTGCTGCGCTTTCAATAGCCGTCCATATTCGAGGTAAGCATACCCAAGGTTGGTTAGAATTTTTGCTGGAAACGGGTAAACGAGATCCTCTTGCGCTTTTTCAAGAATCTGAATGGCTGTCTCGTACTGTTTCAATTCCACGTACACGCGCCCTAAATTGTTGCGAGCTTCGGTGTAGCTAGGTTTTAGTTTTAAAGCCTTTTTCAAATGAGTTTTAGCAAGCTCCGTCTTACCTCGTAAAAAATAGGCAAGGGCAAGATTGTTGTGAGCCACATGGTTGGTTGGATCCAATTCAATAGCGGTCCGAAACTCTCCGATTGCCTGTGGAAGCTTATTGTTACTAAGAAGACCAGTGCCGATACGCGTGTGAAGCTCTGACTTGTTCGCTCGTTGAGATTCATTCAGGCTTGAACACGCAATCAAGCTGCACACGGTTAAAGTCGTAATCAACACCTTTAAGGTTCTAAGCATGCGATAACAGTAACAAAGTTTCAGACTCTGAGAAACTAATTCGTGATCTGTAAGCGATTCGGCAAAACTTAGAGCGCTAAGCGTCAGAGGGTGGTGAAAGCCTGGTGTACACCTCGAGATGGTGTGTTTGCGGAAACATATCGATAGCCTGCATCGAGCTTATGGCCCAGCCTGCAGATTGAAAGTGTTTGAGGTCTCGAATCAGGGTCATCGGATCGCAGCTAATGTAAATGAGAGACTTGAGGTTGACGTCTTTAGAAAGCATGTCGAGTGTTTTGGCGTCGAGACCAGATCGGGGAGGGTCCACTACGCAATGGTCAGTTTCTCTATTCTGCTCCAGAAATTCGAAGGTTGTGGAAGGCACAAATTCGATGTTTGCAATGTTTTGCTCGGCAGCTTGAATTCGACCATTTTCAATGTTCTTGGCATTCGCATCTACGCAGTAAATCTGGCAATCAGGGTTTTGTGAGGCTATCTTCAAAGAGAAGTTGCCACTGCCACCGTAAAGATCCCAAACAGTGCATTGGCCTCTGGGCGCGTCGCCGACAACCAGTTTTTGCAGTTCAAGGTTCATTTCGCTATTGATCTGCGAAAAGAAATGACCCTCTTCATCTGCGCTTGAGTTTCTCATCATAATTTTATTGTTAGGTGCTCGGTAGAGCTCATGTCGGCCCTCGAGCTTACCTCGGCTTTTGATGGCCAGTTCGTTTAGCTCTGTTTCAGCTATTAGGCACTCGTCTGTGGCAACGAACTTGTGACTTTTTCGGGCTCTGAAGCCAAATTGATCACCAGAAAACTGCATTTGAATTCGGTTTCTGTAATGATACTCAGATTTCGAAGCTACAATATCATGAAACTTTGCTACCGATAAACCAGCTCTTGTTACTGCATCGACCAAGAGCTCATGCTTCGCGCTAACCTGGTGACTATAATCAATGTGTTGCCACTGGCAGCCACCACATTCTCCAAACACCTGGCAGGGGGCGCTCCGACGGCTTGAACTAGGTTTAGTGATTTCAATAATTTTTGCCCGTGCAAAATTCTTTTTCTTAAATGTGATCTCGGCTTGAACTGTATCCCCAGGTGCTGAGAACGGAACAAATACCACCAATTTATCTAGCCTGGCGACGCCATCGCCATCGCCAAACGACAATCGCTCTATTCTCAAAGAGACTTGGTCTCCCACTTTTACTCTCAGCTCACTAGACATAAAAAAAGCCTATCTCAGTTTAGGGTCTCTGCGAAGAGATACCGTTGAGATAGGCTTGATTAGAAAAAAAGAAGGCCACTAATGACCGTCTTTGCATTCTCTACTGGTTTACTAGCTCTGACTTTTCAAAAAACAATGAAAGTTCGCGCTCAGCGCTCTCAGGTGAATCACTACCGTGAACGGCATTCTCACCAACACTGTCGCCAAAAAGCTTGCGAATAGTGCCATCAGCAGCTTCTGCAGGGTTTGTTGCACCCATGATTTCTCTGTTTTTCATGATTGCGCCTTCACCTGATAGAGCCATAAGCATAACTGGGCCCGAAGTCATAAAGTCTACAAGCTCGCCAAAGAAAGGGCGCTCTTTGTGTTCTGCATAAAACTCTTCGCACTTTGGACGATCGATTGTCACAAGCTTTGCTGCGGCAATCTTAAGGCCGTTTTCTTCAAACTTGCCAATAATGGGGCCTATCGCGTTCTTTTTAATCGCATTTGGTTTGATGATACTAAAAGTTGTTTCTGTAGCCATTGTATTCTCCTCGTTCACTTTACAGTGATGCTTTTAAAGTTGATCCTAAGTCAGCAGGGCTTCTTGCAATCTTGCATCCAGCAGATTCAAGAGCTTCAAATTTGGCTTCAGCAGTTCCTTTGCCGCCACTGATGATCGCACCAGCGTGACCCATGCGTTTGCCCGGAGGTGCTGAGGCACCAGCGATAAAACAAGTCACAGGTTTTTTGAATTCACGCTTAATGTACTCAGCAGCTTCCTCTTCAGCTGTTCCGCCGATTTCACCAATCATGATCACAGCTTGAGTATCAGGGTCTGCGTTGTACATTTCGAGAACATCGATAAAGTTTGTGCCATTGACTGGATCTCCACCGATACCAACACATGTGCTCTGACCAAGCCCAACTCGAGTAAGCTGACCAACAGCTTCGTAAGTTAGTGTCCCAGATCTAGAGAGCACACCGATGTTTCCCGCTTTGTGAATATGTCCAGGCATAATGCCGATTTTGCACTGATCAGGAGTGATCACACCTGGGCAGTTTGGGCCTACAAGGCGTGTTTTCTTACCTTCCATGAAGCGCTTAACTTTCACCATGTCGGCAACAGGGATGCCCTCAGTGATGCAAATCGCAAGGTCAAGTTCGGCATCTACAGCTTCCATGATTGCATCGGCAGCAAAGGGTGGAGGAACATAAATTACAGATGCATTACAGCCAGTGCGCTCTTTGGCTTCGCCCACAGTGTCGAACACGGGTAGGTCTAAGTGCTTTGTGCCACCTTTGCCAGGGGTCACTCCTCCGACCATTTGTGTGCCGTAAGCGATGGCTTGCTCAGAATGAAAAGTACCCTGGGCGCCCGTAAAGCCCTGGCAAATGACTTTGGTGTCTTTGTTAATCATAATTGCCATTATTTTGCTCCTTTCACAGCTGCTACGATTTTTTGTGCAGCATCTGAGAGGTCGTCAGCAGGTGTGATGTTCAACCCACTATCTGCCAAAAGTTGTTTACCCTTCTCAACATTGGTTCCTTCAAGTCTAACAACTAGGGGAACTTCTAAGCCGAGTTCTTTAGAAGCCGCAATCACACCTTCAGCAATGATGTCACATTTCATGATGCCGCCGAAAATGTTTACCAAGATGCCCTTAACGTTGGCGTCTTCAAGAATGATCTTAAATGCCTCTGTCACTTTCTCTTTGTTGGCGCCACCGCCGACATCTAGAAAGTTGGCAGGCTCTGCCCCATGTAGCTTGATGATATCAAGTGTTGCCATGGCCAAGCCGGCTCCGTTAACCAAACAGCCGATATCGCCATCGAGCTTGATAAAAGCAAGGTCGTATTTACTGGCTTCGACTTCAGCAGGATCTTCTTCTGTGAGGTCTCGAAGCTCCATGATCTCAGGTTGTCGGTAGAGAGCGTTTGAATCAAAGTTCATTTTTGCATCGAGAGTGATAACATCGCCGTCTTTTGTTTCAACAAGCGGGTTGATCTCGGCAAGAGAACAATCACTGTCAATGTAAGCGTTGTACAGGCTAATAAAAGACTTCACTGCCTTATTAACAACCTTGCCCTTCATGCCAATAGCAAACGCGAGCTGGCGAGCTTGAAAAGGCATCAGACCTGTCGTCGGGTCAATGACCACTTTGTGAATCAACTCAGGTGTCTTGTCTGCCACTTCTTCGATGTCCATTCCGCCCTCAGACGAAGCCATCATGATGACTCGGCCGTAAGCTCGGTCTAGCAAAACAGCAACGTAGTACTCTTTTTGGATATCGCAGCCGGCTTCGATGTAGACCTTCTGAACCTCTTTGCCCTCTGGGCCAGTTTGGTGAGTGACCAACTGCATACCGATCATGTCTGTGGCGAGAGAGCGAACTTCGTCTAGAGACTTCGCAATTTTCACTCCGCCGCCCTTACCTCGGCCACCGGCGTGAATTTGAGCTTTTACAACCCAAAGATTGCCACCAATTTGTTCAGCAGCTTTGACCGCTTCATCTGGAGTGGAGGCAACGCCACCCGCAAGTACAACACCGCCGTACTTTTTTAGAACTCCTTTTGCCTGATACTCATGAATATTCACGATGATCTCCTTTAGTAGTCGAGGTTGCTGAGAGCCTGCACAAGGTCTTTCACAGCGTTGACAGAGTTTTCTAATCCAGCTTTTTCAGTTTCGTTGAGTTCAAGCTCAACGACTTTCTCTAGGCCATTGCCACCGAGCTTACAGAGAACACCCAAGAACATGTCCTTTACGCCATACTCACCCTCGAGGTAGGCAGCGCAAGGTAGAATTCGGCCTTGATCTTTCAAAATTGACTCGGCCATTGCGACTGCACTTGCTGAAGGCGCGTAGTAGGCTGACCCTGTTTGAAGCAAACCAACGATCTCAGCACCACCTTTACGAGTTCTATCGACAATTGCATCAATACGATCTTGAGGAATCATCTCTGTCAAAGGCACCCCGCCAATTGCGCAGTGCCGAGGCATCGGCACCATTGTGTCGCCGTGACCGCCTAAAACAAAGGCTTGAATGTCTTTGACACTCACATTCGTTTCTTCAGCGATAAATGATCTGAAGCGAGCACTGTCAAGAACCCCAGCCATACCGATAATGCGTTCTTTCGGAAAGCCAAGTGTCTCTTTTGCAACGAAGGCCATGGCATCCAGAGGGTTGCTCACAACGATCACAACAGAGTTTGGAGAGTACTCTCTTACGCCTTCACAAACAGATTTCATAATTTTCGCGTTAGTTTGAAGTAGGTCATCGCGGCTCATGCCCGGCTTACGAGGCAGACCTGCAGTGATAATAACAACATCGCTACCTGCCGTGTCTTTGTAGTCAGAAGTACCAGTTACCTTTGAGTCAAAGCCTTCAACGGGAGAAGCTTCGAAAAGATCGAGTGCTTTACCCTTAGCCGCACCCTCATTGATATCTACAAGAACAACATCGCCAAGCTCTTTTGCTGCTGCCCAGTGTGCGCAAGTTGATCCGACGAAACCAGCACCGACAACGGTGATTTTTTTACGTTTGTGTAGCATGTCGCATTCCTTTTTAATGAAAATAGGTCAGTTGAGGGGAGCCAGTCCGGTCAGTCAGCTAGACCTTCAGACAAGCCATCACCTCGGGTTATGTGATTCAAACAGCGAAGTTATAGCAGATCAGAGAAGGAGTTCAATCAAGCGGGTATCTATAATAAAGATATATGACATTATGAAGCTCTGCATAATACTGCTCTGTTGAACCCCGACCGAGCTTCAGTAAACTGGTCACTTCAAGAGGGGAAAGTCATCTGTGAGTCAGTTTGAAATCGAATGTCGAGGAGTCTCAAAAGCCTTCGACGATGTACTATTGCTTCATTCGATTCAGCTACAGATCTCTAAGGGCGAGACTTTTGTTCTCATTGGGCCAAGTGGTCAGGGTAAATCTGTATTCTTGAAAATTCTTTGCGGCCTTATGCCACCGAGTCAGGGTGAGGTTCTGCATCAAGGTGACAACCTCTACCAGATTTCAGATTCGAAGCGAAATCTGAAAATGCAAGATATCGGGATGCTGTTTCAAAAAAATGCCCTTTTTGACTCGCTAACCTGCGCTGAGAATATTGCCTTTCCACTCAGGGAGATCACCGACCAGTCTGAGGCTGAAATTCAAGACAAAATTGGCCATTTTTTAGAGGCGGTTGAGCTCCCGCATGCCCGAGATCTTTATCCGCATGAGATCAGCGGAGGAATGCAAAAGCGCTTGGGTATAGCGAGAGCCTTGGCGCTCAATCCAAAACTTATTTTTTACGATGATCCAACAGCTGGCCTCGACCCCATAACAAGTCGGACCATCATTGATCTTATTTTACAGTTGAGGGAGCAAAACGATTCGACCGTTATCGCGATCACCAACGACATGGGGCGAGCTTACCAGATGGCCGACCGAATCGGCATGATTGTAGATCGCGAGCTAATTATCACGGGCAGTGTCGCAGACACAAAGTCACATGCCGATCCGCGAGTAAGTCAATTCATAAACGGCGACCTAAGCGGTCCGCTTACGGAGGCTCAATGATTGAATTCAAATCTGTGGTCAAGCGGTTCGGTGACCGAACAATTTTAAAAGGCGTTTCTTTTGAAGCTAAGCAAGGAGAGATTCTGTTCATTTTAGGAACCTCAGGCACAGGCAAAAGCGTGTTGTTAAAGAATATTGTAGGCCTACTAAAGCCAACTTCTGGTGAGATTTGGATCGATGGGGAGGAGGTTAGCCAGTTTACTGAAAACGAGTATTTTCGAATTCGCAAGAAGTGCGGAATGGTTTTTCAGCACCCGGCACTATTTGATTCATTGACGGTTTTTGAAAATGTAGCTTATGGCATTCGGAAGCATCGGCCAGAGACAACCGAAGAAGAGATTGAAGCGAGGGTGAAAAAATGCCTCTCGTTAGTTCATCTTCACGGCATTGAAAATAAAAAACCTGCTGAGATTTCATATGGTATGCAGAAAAGAGTCAGTCTCGCTCGAACGGTAGCCGTAGATCCTACTATGTTGCTTTTCGACGAGCCAACCACAGGTCTAGACCCAGTAACAACAAACGCAATTAATCAGTTAATTTTTGATTTGTCTAGAGAGCTAAAAACCACTTCTTTAGTGGTCAGTCACGACATGCATTGTGCCCTAGATATTGCAGATCGAATTATGGTGCTTGATAAAGGTGAGGTGATCGAAGAGGGCACTCCAGAAGATCTCAAAAACAGTGAGCAGCCTTTGGTGAAAGACTTTTTGATGGAGATTGTTTAGATGCTAGTTTCTCTCAACAACATCATTGCTGATATTGGTGGAGGGGTGATCTTCTTCAAGCAGATCGTATGGCAAGGGTTGACGAAGCCTTGTCGTCTGCAAGAAATCACTGATCAAACCTGGAAGGTTACCATTCAAAGTATGTCGACAACTGCTATGGCTGGCTTCTTTGTTGGCGGCATTTCAACGATTCAATTTACCATGCAAGTTAAGCAATTTGGGGCTTTGGGCTATTTGGGTGGTTTGGCCACCAGTGGCACCATTCGCGAGGTTGGCCCACTACTTATTGCATTCATGTTGAGCGGCAAGGTGGGTGCCTACACGTCTGCTGAACTTGGAACCATGAAAGTTACCGAACAGATCGATGCCATTCGATGTCTGGGCGCTAACCCTATGCAAGAGCTCATTTTGCCGAGGTTTCTAGGTATTATCTCTTCAAGCTTTTTTCTCTTAGTTGCCGGTCTGTTGATGTCGGTACTAGGCGGGCTATTGATGGGCATCTTTTTCGCTGGCATCAATGTGCATGAGTATCTCCGACACATTCCCACCATTGTTGCCGGAGGGTCAGTCTTAAGCGGTCTCTTCAAGTGTTTTGTATTTGCTGTGGTATTGGCTACTATTTGCACCTACAAAGGCTACTCAGCCTCTGGTGGTGCGAAAGGCGTAGGTAAAGCTGTGGTAAACACAGCCGTGGCAACTATGGTTGGTATCGTGGTGGCCGATTGGTTAACGAGTGTAATTGGGGACTCTGTCACCATGGTCTATTTGGGGATGTAGTGGAAGTAGTTGTAAGTAAGCCTAATCCATTCTGGCGATTGGTGTTTGAGCCGGTCTTAGAGTTCTTGTCACTTGTTGCCAAGACCCTTGTCGGCATCGTACAGCCACCATACCGGGTTAAAGATTTGGTTAAGCAGCTAGACTTTGTAATATGGCAAAGTGCCCCGGTCGTGATCTTTTCCGTAAGTTTTGCTGCAATTGTGACAATTATAGAGGCCTCGTTTCACATGAAACTTGTGATTAAGAACGATGCTCTAGTGCCCGGTTTTGCAGCTTTGTTGATACTGAGAGAGCTTGGTGCAGTCGTTTCTGCACTTTTGATTACCTCGCGAGTCGGTGCCGGTCTAGCCGCAGAGGTGGGCACAATGAAAGTCACCGAGCAAATAGATGCTTTGAGAATGCTAGGCATTCAACCAATTAAATATCTGGTGGTGCCTCGATTTTTGGCCTGTGTAATCGGAGGCTTTGTTTTGAGTATTATAGCCAACTTAGTTTGCCTTTACGCTGCTATGCTTGTGAGTCAGGTGCAGCTTGGTTACAGCCCAGGCAGCTTCATTGTGGCTATGCGCTCATTTGTATCTTTTCAAGATCTCATTTTTGCAGCTATCAAAGGCGCTTGTTTTGGTGCGGTGATACCACTCTTTAGCTGCTTCTACGGTTTTCGATGTGAGTCGGGGGCAGATGGTGTTGGATCGGCTACAACTAAGAGTGTGGTCAGTACTTCTGTCGCCATTATTGTACTAGATTTTATATTGGGTTACATTTTTTCTTACATGTATTAGGTGGCAATGGAAGTGCCATCCAAGCAAAAGGGTTTGCGATGAGATCAGAAATTAAAGTTGGGTTGTTATTTTTGTTAACGATTGGGCTAGTTGCGGCTTTTGCATTCTACCTAGGAGCCTTCAACCCTTTTTCCAATGCGAACAAACTCACGGTTATGTACAACTTCGCAGGTGGAATTGAAGTTGGCTCTCCTGTACGAGTGATGGGCATCAAGGTTGGGAGAGTTACAGATATTCGTTTTGATCCTATGGGAAAAGATGCCAAGGGGAGAGAGGTGAAACTCAAGGTCGATATTACAGTCGACAAAAAAGCCTGGAAAACCGTTAGGCAAGATTCTCGGTTTTTTATCAATTTGGCTGGGGTCATCGGTGAAAAGTTCATTGAGATTTCACCAGGCAGCCTTGAGTCAGATACTCTTAAGCCTGGTCAGTCTGTGCGGGGGGAAGATCCACCTCGAGTGGACCAACTCATAAGTCAATCGTATGGCCTTGCAGGCAAAGTCATGGAGTTCGTAGAAAGCAATGAAACCTCCGTTATCGATACCATCAACATGATGAACAGTTTGGTCTCGAACCTAAACAAGACACTGAAGCTCGTAGATAAAACAACTCAGAATAGAGACGCTCGCAAGTTGATCAAAAATGTCTCAGCAATTTCAGACGATGTCGCTTTTTTTACAGCTGAGTTAAGAGGACCAGAAGGCCAAAAAACAGTAAAGCTAGTCAACGAGTTGATTCATAGATTGAAAGGCCTTGATGCCAAGACGATAAAGACGTTTCTTCAGGAAGAGGGCATAAAGGCGAAGCTATTCTGATTTACGCCTCATGTTAAATGTCTTTAAAATGAAAACTGTAGGGGAACACTCGTGCAGTTTTGGTATTATAAGAAACAGATCTTCCGGGGACCAGGTTTATGACTTCTAAGCACTGTTTATTGATTACCGCTTTGGCTGTTTTTTCGTTTCAAGCCCTTTCTGCTGTTGAGGTAGATGATTCGAGAGTTATAGAGCCGAGCAAAAGCACTTACCAGTTAGAAAGTCGCGGTTTGGCCTTTAAAGACAGAAGAAAAGTTGGCGTTGGTCTCTCTACGGCAGGAGCTCTTGGCTTTTTAGGTGCAAATATTGAGATCAACTTCACACCTCAAGATAGCTTTATGGGCGGTTTTGGAATGGGCGACAGCTATCAAAGCTATGCTCTTCAATACAAACACTCAATTGGTGGCAGCTGGTTTGTGCCCTATGTTGGTGGAGGCTATGCCAGGTGGTACACAGTTACTGATGACAATGGCAGAATTCAAGAGACCTCACCTGGGCTACTGGCTGACAAATTTCTTTCGAGGCGAGAATTGAACACTGGCAGATTTGATGAGCATTTGTTTTATCCGATGGCGGGCGTTCAATATTTTCAACTTAAGGGCAAGTGGGCAGGTTTTTCTTTATATGCCCAGGTCATGATGCTGCTTGATCTCGACGATTTAGTCTCTGCGCCCACGGGTGAGTTCGGTGCCTTCTTTTACTTCTAAAGAGTTGCTTTTCAACTTGGTAAGCCTCTTTTTTGTTGTGCTCTTAATTGCCGGTTATTCTGTTGCCTTGGCCGAGGATTCGAAGGCTGCTTCAGAGAGTACGATTACCCTAAAGCTGATCGAGAAACAGAGCATGTCAACTTACTACAAAAGGCTCTTCACTCGATACATTGAGGCCAGCAAGAATTGCAGCGAATTGAGTAGTTTTTATGGGTGTCCTCAATTCTTCGTGCAAAGGACTTCTCGGCAACACCAGTATGCTTTAGTTGATTTTGGTGAGTCCCAGGGCGGTATTGACAGAGGACTTCACTTTATACGTATTAATAAAGGCACTGTTAATCGTTCGGTTGCCACAGTTCCTCATCCAGGTGAAGACCTACGGGCAAATCAAGAATGCAATCAGTGTGTTTACAAGCTGGGTCTTAGTGAAAAAGGCTTGCTGAGGACAATTAACGCAGAAATCGAGGGGGCTGGATCCGGTTTCAACTATGAAGGTCGTTTTGTAAAAAGAAAAGTAGTCGTAACCAAATGTTATACTTTTGCCGAAGCAACAGATGAACTGTCGAGATGTGTGCTGTTCGATGGTAGAAAAATTGATCCACCAAAGTGAGAGACCTAGTTTTGGTCTAGGCGGTACATGTTCTTTGACAGTTTTGCCGGCTGGTCGCTAACCTTATGCAATTAAACTACTTACTTTTTGTATTGTCTTATTCGGTATGATTTCTTCAACCCTGACTTTTGCAGAAGACGACTGCATGAAGCGAACATATGCGGCAGAAGAGCTCTTTGGGCAGAGAAAATACAAAGAAGCACAAGAACTGTCTGAAGCAATCTTAAAGTCGTGTAAGCCTAACTACAATATTGTGATTTTAATGGGGCGGAGCCAGCAAGTTTACAAGAAAGACCTCGAAAAGGCTCTTGAGTACTTCACGAAAGCTACTGAAATGGGGCCTGACTATTTTTTAGGTCATATGAACTCCTCTGCTATGCTGTTAGAGCTTGAGCGCTTTGATGATGCGATTGAAGCCTCAAAGAAAGCTATTAAGGTAAGTAAAAATGAGAACCAGAGGTTGAAGTCGACCTACAACTTGGCCCTCTCTATTTTTAAGCAAGGCCTTCAGCTAGGAGAAGACGAAGAGATGATGGGTAATAGCTACCCTCATTTCGAAAAGGCTAGCAAATTGCCCGCGGCAAAGGCCTCAAGTCACTTTTATTTGGGCTTTATTAATGAAAGGGTTCGTAAAAATAATAAAGAGGCGTTGAAGAACTACAAATTGGCTTGTGATGCGGGGCACTCAAATTCGTGTAAGTTTCGTGAAGACTTTCAAAAGCGTAGCCAAAAAGAGGCCACGGTTAGCAATGCGACCGGTGAGAGTCTGTTGGCTCGGCTACGAGCCTGTTATAAGACGAAGTTCAATATGACTAATGAAGTGATAGATCCCATTATTAACGATATGAAAACAGCAACTGCCCAATTAGACGAAAAGATGAAAAAAGAATCAATTCTTTCTTCAGTTGAGGCGCTCAAATGCCCTTAATAAGAACTGTAAGCCTATGTGCTGTATTTTTTGATCTCTGGTGAACTGCAGGCAGAGTGGCTTTGTCATGAGGCGAGCTCTATAAAAGAGTTTCAGACCATTACAGCCTGTGGGATAGGTCTTGGCAAAGTGGAATCAGCCGCGAGATCTGATGCCCTTAAAAAGGCCTATGAAGAGCTAGATGCCATTTGTGACCGATCTTCTGATTGCAAAGGGCATGAGTTGTCGGTTGAGCCACTTCGAAATGAATGCCAGAAAACAAAAACGGGTTACAAATGCTATCGGGGCATAGCTGTAGCTATTGGCAAAAAGAAAACAAAAACGCCGGAGCGAGCCAAACCCACTCAGAACTTGATTAATACTGTCGAAGTGGTGATCAAGAAAGAAGAGCAAGAGCAGGAGAAGGTCGGGCCCGGAATTTGCGACTATGACTATGAGGCCATTGAGAGTTTAGTTAAGAAGCGCAAAACGAATCAATCTGCTTTAGAGATGAAAAAGATACCCTTTAGAGAAGGCTGCGTAAAAACGCACTTTAGGTACATGTATCTCATGTCAGAGCTTCAGGTTTTTCCAAAATCTTATATTCAGTTTCTTAGATCTTTTCTTCGAACCTTAGACTCAAATTGGGGCGACTCTAGGGTTTTGGGGACTTTCGAATTTCTATCTAAGATAGGCCCCTGGGGGGCAGGTGACTGGAAACTGCTCTATTCAGCACTACAGAGTTCGACGAGCATGGATTTCAGTCGGTTGCTTAATTTGGCTTTTCATCTCGACACGAAAGACCGAAAAACTCAGATTTTAAGATTGAAAGGCCTCATTCAAGATATCGATACTGGCAAGATGGGGTTTCCTCGTAAACATAAGATCTCTAGAAGATTGCCTTCATTGATACGTGAACCGGATAATGAAGATCAGCTTTGGTTTGTAAAACCGATCTTCAGCACTTGGAAGTCGAGTGTGAAATCACCAGTAGACACCTCAAAGAGAGTGCTTGAAGCTCTGAAGAGTCTTCGAAAATTTGATCTTTCAAAAGAGCAAAATAGCCAAGTGCTCGAGTGGATGGCCTTAGCTTCAAAATTGGCGGTGAGTCATGACGATAGTCGAGAGTTTTTCATGAGCTTTGTTAGTGAAATTGATCGCTCTATTGAAAAGCTTGATGAAACTATCGACAAAGAAGCTGTTCGCATCGATCAACTTAAATCTGATAGAGGTGTAATCATTCAACTCGCCAAAGCTCAGAAGTCGCAGTTATTCGCCAAGGTTGAAAGAGATCATAGGCTTAAAGATGCCATACTCTTTTGTTTAAAGAATGAGATTAACTGTAACAAGATCGTGCCTTCAGCAGCGAGCATTGAAAAAAGACTTGGGAGCAAAAAAAAGAAGACTCTAGAGCAAACCACAGAATATCTAATTTATATGCCCGAGCTTGCTTTTCAATTGAGATCAAAACTACTTGAGTTAATTGATGGCCGTGGAAATCATAGGTCGCGCAGCAACAGTTTCAAAGCTTTGGTCAACACTCCGATTAAAGAGAAGGCTGAGATAGATGTACTTCTCAAGGCCTCTTGGGACCGAGTCTACGACTACGGTAAACTCTCTGAAAAGCTGGGAGCTAGGTTGTTGGTAAGCCTCATTCCAATTGCCCAAGACAACACAAATCGCAATCAAGATTTGGCGATTGAAATGCTGGGCCTAGTTGGGCCGGCTGCAAAAGAGGCTAAGCCTTTACTGAAAAAGGTCGTCTCAGATGAAAAAGCTGGATACGCCACGGTCAACAGGGCTAAGAAAGCTCTCCAATTGATTGGTGAATAGCTTCGGGTCATCTCATTTTGAATCAAGCTTAGATTTCAAACTCAAAACAAAAACTTAATGGTATCAACTGTTTAAGCTGCGAGCCGACTTGTCCTCTGATACCGCTGCAGATTTGTCAGTCTTGATTTTCGTCAACAAGCCCTAACCTGTGAATGAAAACAAAGTACATCTCACAGGAGGGATAAGAATGAAAAAACTAATGACAACTGCTGCTCTTTTTATTGCAGCGACTTTTACTCAAAGTGGCCTAGCGGGTACTTCTTGCAACATCATTGTGGGCGATAGCAAGCCTTGTAAACATAGAATCAAACCTAATTCTCTGTTCAGAGATGGCGATGGTCTAGCTCAAATGAGCCCCAAGAGATGTGCTCAGCGTGCACTCGAATACTATCGCTATTGTGGATATGGCCCTTACAAAAACTGGGTAGGTGCCTACTTTATGAAAGATGGTCAACACCACACTGCTGTTACTACCAATGGAGTCACGAGTGACGTTCATGTCATTAATCGAGTTGGTGCATTTGAAAAAATTGGTTCTATCAAGGTGTCTAAGTAAGCAATAAAGAAAGGAGACCATCATGAAGATATCAAGCTTAAAAATTCTGGTTCTGCTGTCATTTGCTTCTAGTATTGGTTGCGGATCTGGGCCGGCGAGTGTGATTGCACAGACTCAGCCTAAAAGTATCGAGGCAGATCAGGTGAGTTCGACAACCTTGCAAGGCGAATCAGCAAACCAATTCGCCGAAAAACTGGTCGGATCAGCTGCAGATGAGGGCGCGAACCGATTGAGTCAGCTGCTAGAGCGAACTGATGAAGAGATAGTTGATCGGCATAAAGAAATGCTAAAAAGCATTATCTCAAAGCTAGAATCAGGTGAAATTGCACATCCTCTAAATGAAGATCAGCTTGATCAGGCAATAGAGAGGCTTAAGGAAAGGCTTCGACTCCTAGAGTCAGACTCTGATACTTGGCAGGTGCTGGTGGATCGAGTTCGTACAAAGCTCGCTGAAATTAAACAAAAGATTGAGTCGGGCACGCTTGAGCCACCTAAGCCAGATTGTGAAAGATTGACTCAAGACGAGAATCGAGAAGGCTTACCGGACGGGCTCCGAGCAAAAATCGCTGAACTAAAAGGGAAGTTTTGTTCTTAAATGGTTCTGGGGTGACTGAGTTTGTCAGGGCTCTCTTTACCTAGGGGTAAAGAGGGCTTTTTCTTGTTTTGGCAAAAAAAACCCCCGACCTGAGTCGGAGGTTTCAACAACACTATCTAATTCAAAAAGATTACTTTTTGCGACGAGATGTCTTTTTAGCTGCTTTTTTACGAGTAGTCTTTTTCTTAGCAGCTTTTTTCTTAGTAGCTTTCTTTTTTGTCTTTTTCTTAGCTGTTTTTTTCTTAGCAGCTTTTCTTGTAGTCTTCTTTTTAGCAGCTTTTTTAGTAGTCTTTTTCTTAGCCGCTTTTTTAGTAGTCTTTTTCTTAGCCGCTTTCTTAGTTGTCTTTTTCTTAGCTGCCTTTCTTGTTGTCTTTTTCTTAGCAGTTTTCTTCTTTGCTGCTGTCTTACGTTTTGCCATTGTCTCCTCCTAGGATGTTTGAAACTTTGTTGTTAGCAATGTTGCCTACACTTTTTAGTGTACTTACGTGACTCTCTTCGTCAATGAAAAAACATAACTTAAGCACTTTTTTTGCTTGCATTCCATTTTCAAACGAGAGGTGAAGCAAGTGTGTTGGTTAGTTTTTGTATTCGGATTCGTATCCGCATTTCGAATTTTAAAAAGTTACGAAGAAAAAAGCTTCTTAAGTGAAAAGGTGCTGACAAAAATTGGCACTTTGTATCTTGCGATGTCATTTTTGTTTTTACCAATAGCGAGTTCTTCTGTCTTACTCTACACATTAGTAATCGTTTCTCTGCTGACCTTAATCGCGTGCTTTCCTTTACTGTTGGTAGTTTTAAGAGAAAAGAGATTTGAGGAACAGGTCGTTGATGTTCTAATGAATTTGTCTTTGAAGATGTCTATGGGGGAGAGCTTAAAGAGCGCATTTAAGGCTCAGCTTCGCAATCAATCAGCTGATGATTTTCAGAGACTTTTGCAGAAGCTTTATCATTCTGTGACTTTTCCACAACAAAATAAACGCGAGTTCAACTCAAATAGACTCAACCGCTTATCGAGTGAGCTTTGCTATGTTTCGACAGTTGAATATGGGGCAATTCAAGCACTAAAAAATGTGATTCATACCCAGAAACTACTGTCCGACTTTCGACGTAAGTCCGGAAAAGCTAAGGCTCAGGTGCTGCTACAGGCTTGGATTCTGACTGGTATTCAGCTTGCTTTAGCCAGTTTCATGATCTCAATCTTTGGTTTCAGTAAAGTTTTACCCTTCTTGGCGGTTTCAATGCTGCTGATGGTGCTCGGGCATCTCTGCTCTTTTTATCTCGGGAGGCGAATCAAGTGGCGTATATAGCTGAACCACTCGATCTCATTATTTATCTTCAGCTTGAGCTTGGTAAAGGTCAGGGGTTTCGGCAGGCTCTAACCAAAGCTCTAAGTCAGTCTCAAACGCCTTTTGCAGAAGAAGTTACTAACTGGTTGATCAGTCAAAAAGAGGGTCAAAAACAAGCTAGGCAGGGCAAAAATATGGTTCGAAATCAGTTTTTTTGCTTACTTGAGATGGGTTTAGTGGGTGCACCCATATTGGAGCAACTCAAAGCATTCGAGGAGCATATGAAAGAAATATGCGCTGAAGATGTTGAACTTCACATAGACAAGTTGCCAACACTTCTTAGTTTGCCACTCGTTTTTTGCTTTTTGCCAGCCTACCTGTTGCTGATAGTTGGCCCCGTTTTAGGTGCTTTGAGTATCTCTGAGGCCAATCTATGAAACACATGACCACATTCGCTGTATTGCTCTCGAGTTTGTTTTCAATATTTGCAAAAGCTGAAGATGTCGCTTTCTCACAGCTTCTGTCGGCCAAAACCAAACAGGAGTTCAGCCGCAAATTAGAGAAATGGCAGGCGACAAAAAGCTCGATAGTTGCCTGCAGTTGGGAAATGAAACTCAAGCAGCCACCTTGCCACTGTTATCATGCAGACAAGGTCGACGTAGCAAGGCTGGATCAGTTGTGCATTGCCACTACGCAACATCAAACTGATCTAGCTCTATTGCAGTCAGTTTATTCTAAGTGTGCTGTTTCAAAGAACTGCCAAAGGCAGATTTCAAAACAAATCGAGCTGCTTGAGTATCAGGTTGAGGCGAAAGATCTACCAAGACCTAAATTCTTTGGTTCGCGTTAGTTCGAAATCAGCTACTCTAGAATGGTCATGAAAAATCAGACTGTAACGAGTCAGAACGAATATCACGTTGTCGACATTTTAGGTGAAGGGGCAACGAGTACGGTCTACAAAGCTATCAAGCGCGATCGTTCTGAGTCTATCCAAACTGAGGTTGCTCTAAAGGTCTTCTCATCTGAAGAACATATAGGGGTCTGGAAGCGAGAATTCAGCTCGTTACTTGGAGTTTCCTCTCCTTTTTGTGTGAAAGTTTTCAGTTTTGAATGGGCGATGAATAAACCGGCTCTATGTTTGGAGTTAGTGGAGGGTTTGACCCTGGTTGAATTGCTCGACAGCCAAAGCCTTGAAGAGCGAGATATCATAGAAATCTCAGCACAGGCATTGATGGGGTTGCAAGACCTTTGGAGCTCAGGTCTGTGCCACGGCGATCTCAGCCCGATGAATGTGATGGTGGCAAATGATGGCCAGGTCAAGCTTCTTGATTTTGGTCTTGGAAACTTTGACGACAAAGTTCGGAGAGGAACTCCTTTTTTCGTTCATGACTCACTAATTAATGGTGGAGCGCCCAGCAAAGAGTCAGACTTGTTCTCTCTTGGTCGACTCATCAATTGGAGTGGCCAGCGAGTTCGACATGGCAACAGAGATCTTCATGAGTTGGGCACTCAAGTTGCGGTAGAGGCAGAAGTCACTCCTGACAAAGCCGAACAGCTACAGCCGAGCCCAGTAGGTAAAGCACGCTTGGCAGAGATTGTAACAAGTAAGCTAAGCGAAAAACGTTCGGCTCAGCCACAGACTGAAGAGTTTATGGTTCAAGCCGAGTCGTTTGACTATGTCACCCAAAAAGAATCTCAAGACATCGGGCCATCAGCTCAGATTGACTGGAGGCGAATAGCATTGCGTTTGGGTATATCTGCCTCTTTGGCTACCCTTTTTGCTGTATTCGTACTGCAAATAGGCAAATTGCCCGAGAAGTTGAGCGCCAGTAAGGTTTCAAAGACGCCAGCAACCTTACAAATTCGTACGAAGTCATGGCGAGAAATTTGGATAGATGGCAAGAGAAGTGGCTACACTCCGGCAACTCTCAAAGGATTAACTCCTGGTAAACACATTTTGAAGTGGGCTAGCCCAGAAGGCAGTGGAGAGATGATTTTGACACTGCAACCGGGCGAGAATAAGCTCCTTAATGACAACGACCTAGACTCACCGGGAGTAGAATAAGCTGGATTATTTACAGGCAATAATTCTGGGTATTGTTCAGGGCTTCACTGAGTTTTTGCCTGTTTCGAGCTCTGGTCACCTGGTTCTCTTTCAGAAGCTTTTAGGTGTAGAGGTGCACTCAATTGAGTTTGATGTAGCAGCTCACCTTGGCACTCTGGCCTCTATTTTCACCGTTTACAGAAGTTTTATCGCGAAGACGGTGAAGCAGACCTTTTCAAAGCCGTATAGTCTCAATGCTGACAACAAATTGCTATTAAGGTTGGTTATTTTTGCGAGTGTACCTACGGGCGTGATTGGCCTCTTGCTTAAAGATTATTTTGAGGCCATGTTTTCGAATCTCTCTGGTGTGGCTGTTTGTCTTTCAATCACAGGGGCGATTCTCATGTTTTCAAAGTGGCGTAGCCCTGATCAAGACCAGGCTGATTTCTTAAACTTCTCAGTCGATGATTTAAAACCTCTAACCTGGCGAATTGCTATATTGATTGGTTTTGCGCAAGCTTTTGCAATAGCTCCTGGCATTTCTCGCTCAGGTATGACAATTGCCTCAGGAATGCTGCTTGGCCTTCCTCAGAGTGTAGCGGCTCTTTTTAGCTTTATGATATCCATACCGGCTATTTTGGGTGCAGGTCTTTTGCAATTGAAAGATCTCGACCAGTTTGAGCCGAGTATGTTGATCAACTTGGCTGTTGGATTTGCAGTAGCCTATGTTTCAGGGGTTGTAGGTTTGAAGTTGGTACTTCACTACGTTAAAAAAGGGCGGCTTCATCTGTTTAGCTACTACTTATGGCTAGTCGCTGCAGCGATTCTGAGCTGGTCTGCTTTGAGTTGACCCTAAAACATTTCATTTTGAGCTATACCGAGCCAGTTTTGTCTATAGTGGGTGCATCCGCTTTGTTCTACTCTAATTATGGAAACGGCAAGCAAAGGGGAAAGAATGTTAGATGTATGTGTGTCGGGAGAGAAAAAACTGAGTTATTTGGCAGTAATAAATGGGGCTCTTACGTTTGCCTCAATATTGCTGTTTTTGAAGCTAACAATTGCCTAGTCGCATAGGGGAATGTGCGAATAGATGGGAAAACAAGGGGAATGCGGCCGAGTTCAAAGATGAACTCGGTTTTTTTTGAGTGGAGGACGATTTTCAACGAATTTGATCTTTAAGCGATTTAGAAGCACTGCTTCAAAAACTAGGGTTGGCTGTTTTATTGCTGAGGTTCTGCTACTAGAATCATTTGAAGGTAGTCAGTTGGGGGTGTCATGAGAACTGGGCCGGTCATTTCACAAAATGAGCAGATTTACAGAGATTTAATTGATGAATTTAAAAAGTCTGAGCCAAACAGTGATCACATTGAAAAATGCATGACTGAGCTTAAGCTTGATTATCAATCAGACCAGTTTGCCAATATGGAGCGAGTTCTCACCGCACTAAATTTTCACTTTAAAGCTGGCGACATTCCAGAGTCTCAAGACAACTGAATTCGTGGTTTAGGAAATAGAGAGTGTTACAGCAGCTGATTCGTGTAAACAGATTCGATCAGAGAATAGAGCAAGCCGTTGCGAAAGAGCGGAGCGCCCCGGTTCGATATGAAGGCTTGCTGAATGACAAGCAGGTTCAGTGGTTGAGAGAGCGAGAGCAACATTGCAGACTTGCTAAAAAGAACCCAGGCATACTGAATTTCAAATACGATAAAGGTGGAGTGGTTGAAGGGTTTATTGAGAGTCTTATGGAGCCCTATCTAGGTAAAATCGTGAGGCATGGAGGTTCTTTCGTCAGCACATCTGTGCCTTTTCATGTGCACACGGATACAGGAAAGACCGACGAAATGGGCGATCAGTATTTTCCTTATAAGAATATCTTGATTCCGCTAAGCGCTTCAAGTGAATCACAGCAGCTCTCAACCATCTTTTTTAATCAGAGGAATTTTGGGCAAGCCTCACATTTTTGGCGGGGAGAGCGATTCGAAGGTCAGGTACCAAAATACAATTTTAAGGTCACCGATTATCAAGATCTGATTGGTTTCACCAATGAGCACTTCGATCAAGATGATTACGAAAAGTATCTTACCCATTTGCCTTACGAGAATCTTTTTGGGTTGTCGATTGATCGAATTGTGGAATGGAGTATTGGTGATGTGATTGTCTTTGATTGCAGTCAACTTCATGCGAGCAATAATTTTTCTGGTTCGCATACCGAGAAAATGTCACTGACTTATTTTAGTTCAAAAGAAATACAAGATGAATTGGGTTAGATATCAGACTCATCACTCAGGGCTCGGAACACTTTGTCAGGTTTTTCTTGATGAACAGGCCGGTCTAATTAAAAGAGTTTTTGACCCAGAAGGCGCGACTGTCTCGGGGCAACCAAGTCGCTTTTCTAAACAAGAGGCTGTCGATTTCTTTGATAATGAAATCTTTTGGCTGAAACGTTTAGATTCTGAGTGGCTGCCTAAGCTAGTTGATCATAGCCGTGAGGGTCTTTGGACGATTCAAGAGTTTTATGGGCATTCACTTTTAGACATCAAACCGAGGCTACATAAAGAAATCCCCGACGTGGAGGAGCAAGTACTCGAAATGCATAGGTTCTTTAAGACTATGAATGTGTTTAAGAGGAACGGGTCTCTTAGCAATTTAACCCAACGCGATGGACGCCTGGTGGCATTTGATTTTAAGTGGGCCACTGAAAGGCCCACAGGGCTTGAGAAAGAGGTGTTCTCTTATGAAAATTACTTTGTTAAAATCAACGAATGCCTGCCAGACAAGCTAAAAGCTCTGCTCTAATTACAAAGGGTGCCCGCCCCATCCTCGACCCCGAGGTTCACGGCTTTTTGCGAAAGCTTAGTGGTGGTGACCTCTTTGAAGGCAGTGAGGTTTCTCCAATATCAGAACAGATTGAGGCTTTCAAATCTGAGTTTAAGGCCTGGATGGCTAGTCATGCCGGTAGATTTGTCACGCAAACTGCAAATTGGAGTTGCCATATCGTAGAGGGAGTTACTGGTGGGATCGAAGCCTTTAATGCCGAGTACTCAAAACGTGAGTACTTCGTGCTAAAGGGTGAGTACCCTTATCACGCGATGATAGGAGCTCAAGTCGCAGGTGACTTAGGCTCTGTTCCAGAGGGCTCGAGATTGTTTTTGAGTCATCCCTTCTCAGCTTCAGGTTGTCGCTATGAAGGTGTAGAAGATCTATTAAGCGCATGTACGGAAAAGAAAATTGCTGTGTTTTTAGACTGCGCTTATTTGTTCAATTCAAATGAGAACCTGGAAGATCTTTTCGAGCACTCTTGTGTTGAGGCGGTTTGTTTTAGTCTTAGCAAGTATTTTTGTAGCGGCCGAATGAGATCAGGCTTGTTGTTCACCCGCAACTTATGGAGTAAGAATTCAGCCACAGTGTTGAACGAGTGGTCTTATGTGAATCATCTGAACTTAAAGATTCATCGGTTGTTGATGTCAGAGTTTAGTGCTAGCTATTTGTGGCAGAAGTATCGGAGCCATCAGTTGCAAATCTGCGAAGAGTTTCGGGTCGAGGCAAGTGATACGGTGCTGTTTGGACTAACTCAAAACCGAGAGTTCGACCATTTTAGTCGTTCAGGTCTGGTAAATAGGCTCTGCATCTCTGAGAATTTGCGAAGGTCTCTATGAGCAGCTTTGTAGATTCTGGGGTAGGTGGTCAACAGTTCGAGTTTAAAGCGATTTCATTCGAAGAGATTAGCGACTTTTGGCGTGAAACCAATCATTTTAGGGGCTCAGACTCGGTAAGTAAGGTTTACGTTAGACACCTTGGCCCTTATCTAAGTGAATTTGAAAAGCCACCGTTTCAGTCATTTGCCTTTGCTGATGGAGAAGAGATCGTAGCCGCAACTCAGCTGGTGAACTGGAACAAAAGCTGGGTGAGGTACAGAACGATTCACGTTAGGCAGCAGTATAGAGGGGCGGGCTTGGGTCACGAACTTTTGAGACTCGCTCATCAGAATTACTGGCCAAACAAACATGTGTTTGGTTGGGTGAGAAGAACTCACCTGGATTGGTCTTTGAAACATGGTTTCGAACGGCTTACTGAAGCTTGGTATGATGATCACACTCCGATGCTTAAAATAGCGAGCAGGTTCCAGGTAAGATGAAAGGTTTTTGCAAAGCTGCCTTTAGATCAGTTTATTTCAATGGCCAAAAGATGAGACCATGTTGTTGGTATGATCAAACTCAGCTTGAGAAGAGGGCTCGCTCTCTTCCAGAGATCCAAGACTTCTTTGGTGGGGCAGAGGTTGAGACGATTCAACGACGAATGATCGAAGGGGAGCAGCTAGAGGGCTGTAAAAGATGCTGGTCACATGAATCAATAGGTGGCAAAAGTCATCGCGACTTCTGGAACGAAAGAAGTTTTGAGAACGAGCCTGAATCTTCGGTGCCGTCGTTAAAGGCTCTTGATCTCTACATGGGAAACTTGTGTAACTTGAAGTGTGTCACATGTAGCAGCTTTAACAGTTCGTCTTGGATAAAAGATGAAGTGAAGCTTGAGGGTAAAGCTAAGCTCGACAGAGTTGAAAATGTAGACCTGGCAAAAATTCCCGAAGCCGTTTTAGACACAGTCGAATGGATCAAGTTTGCTGGTGGCGAAGTCTTGCTCATGAACACGCACCTAGAATTTCTTGAAAAGCTTGTAGAGCGGGGTCGAGCACCTAACATTTCGTTGAACTATGTTACCAATGCAACGATCTGCACCGATAGAATTCTCGCGCTATGGAAAAAGTTTAAAAAAGTGAGGTTGATTTTAAGCATAGACGGAGTAGACGAAGTATTTGAGTATGCGAGATTTCCTGCTTCTTGGCGAAATGTAAAAGAGGTTGTTGGCAAAATGATGACCCTTTCAAATGCGGAGTTCGAAATTAATACTGTTGTTTCAATACTCAACGTTTTTCACCTCAAAGAGATTTTGCAGTGGCGAGATGGCTCTCTGCCAGAAGCTCCCATTTTTTTTCGAATACTAGATGCACCAGATATGTTGGCAATAGACTGTTTACCTGAAACAGCTCGAGCTCAGGCTTTCAGCTTGATAGAGGGTGTTTCAGAACTCTCTCATGTGGCGAACAAGCTAAAGGTCTCAGAACACAAAGGCTTTGAGCGCTCAAAGCAGTGGCTTAATAAGCTTGATCAGGTCAGAGGCAATAGTTTTGAAGATATTAACCCTTGGGCGAAGAATCTGTAAAAAAACCGGTGAGGCTGACCCTAGAGTGCGAGCCAGCGGCAGCATCGACCCTTTCGACTTTGTGAAAAACCTTGTTGCTGATGAGCACTAAGCGATTTGGCTTGGGCATAACAAAAGAGCCGAGGCCAGGGCTTTGCAAAACTTGCTTCTCGATAGAGTGATCAAAAGTCACACCCTTAGTTTGATACAGCTCGCCGAAGCTATCTTTTAGGTGAGTGCCAGGCAGTGGGTCAGTGTTGAGTCTAACTCTATCCCAAGATGTCTTTTCACTGGCGATCATGAGGTTACCGCCCCACATAGGGTGCCAGTCTTGATGACAGTAAAAGGTGTAGGCTGCAAGAACGCCTGAGTCTCTATGCCAGCCAATTTCAGAACCTGCTTGGTAGCAATGAACCATCATTGAGAGGTCTTCATACTTGGGTATGAAGGAGATGTCCTCCCGCAGCAATGCCTGGAGGTGCTCTCCGAAGGGGGTGTAGTTATTCTGCCAGGGAAGCTTAGAAAACCAATACTTATTCAGGCTTTTGTAGATCAGACCAGAGTTTAGCTTGTAAACTTTGTCTTGGCCGAGCTCTACAGGCTTGTAGATTTCGCACTCCAGCTGATCGAGCAATTGGGCCCAAGCGTCTTGAGGCAAAAAGTCATCGATTATGATGAAGTTTTCAGTTCTTTCTACGACCTGCAAAATTGATTTTCTCCTCTCAACATGTATTGTTAGATCAGATTAGTGAGATTTTCAATCTTGCTTTAGAGTCGTGGCTAGAAAGGCTGATGTGGTTAACTTTGACTGCTCCAAATATCAAACTGACTTCTCAATGTTGCGGAGATTTCGTAAAACAGGCCTGCAAGTAGATCCAGCCGAATTGAGTTCTTTTTTGGATTCACTTCCTGATGATCTTTGGGACCCTGCAACCAAACAGATCTGTTTCACCCATACTCCGCTTGATTACCCTTCGAAGGCTCCACTTCACTTTGAAGGTTGTGGATCATTAACCTATCAATGGAGTTTTGAACCCTATAATAACAAGGGTGCGTTGAAAGAGCGTGAGGTGAAGCTCCATGAGTCTCAGTTCACAGAGTTCAACAAAGAGTTTTCTGGCACTTATATCGAAGAGGTCTACAAGATTGTGTCGGCAGCTTTTCCAGTGAGAAGAATGAGATTCATGAGGTTAGATCCTAAAAAGTGTATGAGCTATCACACTGACAACGACTTGCGAATTCACTACGCGGTGAGAACTGATCCGGCCTGCCAGATGGTTATAGATTCTGAGGTTGCCCACATGCCGTCTGACGGAGAAGGTTACTTTTGCGATACTAAGTACTTTCACACAGCATTCAACGGAACTCACAAACTCAAACGGGTTCATTTGGTTTTTGGTGTTCTTGGCGACTTTGACGAACTCTGTAATGCTCGGGGTATTTAGTTGAAGCCTATTTGTATTGCCCCATTTGTTGGTTTCGATTGGCGTGGCAACAAAGGCTTCGACAAGAAATTTGAAGGAAGCTACAGGCCCTGTTGTGATGCTCAATATCATGATGACATATCACCTCTTTACCTAGTCGAAGAGTTTAAGAGTGTCCAGGACATCATGCAGAACCCGCTCGCACAAGAAATTCGAAAGTCTCTCCTTTCTGGTGAGTTCCATACTGTCTGCCGGGGCTGTGAAAGGTTAAGTAAGCAGGGGCTAAAGTCTCCTAAAGACAAATACAACAAATTGTTAGATCAGATCGATGAACCGCTCGAATGGAGTGTTGAAAAGGGCACGGAGTCAGAAAACATCTACCTGTTAGACTACCGGTCTTCGAATTTGTGTAATTTTAAATGCAGAATGTGTACGCCATCAAATTCCAATCTCATAGCCAAAGAAGAAGGCGTCGGTGAGTGGCACTATGATGACACTCGAAAAGTTTCTGAAATGGTAGATCACATACCTTTAGATAAGCTGGTACTTCTTAAGTTTGCTGGTGGCGAGCCTTTGATAATGGATGAACCCTTAAAGCTTCTTGAAAAGTTAGGCGATCTACCAAATTTAACAGTTGTCGTGCTTACCAACCTTTCAAAGTTGAGTGAGCGCGCACTAAACGCGCTCAAGTCTGCGAAGGTTAAGAGAATTCATTTGCAAATTAGTATAGATGGAACAGGCGATACTTATGAGTATATACGCACGGGTGGTGTTTGGAGCAATTTACTGAAGAACCTAGAAATCGTAAGAAACCTTGAGTCACACAGTGAGATTTCAATGGGTGTAACCTTTGTCGCTCAACTCTGGAATGCTTACAACATACCGGATTTTGCAAGATGGTTTTTAGAAGTTGAGTCGAAGTTGATTGGCAATCCTCATAGCTATTACCCCAAAATTCACATCCTGCATGTCATTCAACCCTACCTTCAGCTAGGCAATTTGAATGCAGATGATCTCAAAATGATTCGCAACCAGTTGATTGAGGTTTTTGACGGGCAGAGTGAAGAAAACCTAGACTTAATGCTTAAACCTTTGCTTAAGTTTTTGGTCGAAAGAGAAGATAAAAAACTTCAAGAATTCTCTCGTGTAACAGCTCTTCTTGATGAAAGGCGGCAGACAAGCTTGTTGTCATTAGACTCTGAGTATACCAGGTACCTATAGGTCAGTTAAGGTAAATTGGTTTGGTCTCATAATGAGAATTCAAGCTAAGGCTTTTTTATTGCGATCAAAATGATGCAGCCCTATACTCTATATATGGGAAAATGGCAGAGAAGAGAATTTATTAAGCAGTTACGAGTTGTTGTACCTATCGTTGTTCCGGCATCGAGCTTACCGGGTTTTCAAATAAACATTGATGTGTTTCGCAATGATTTAGAGAGCAGAGAGGGTTCTCAGTACATATTAGTAAACGCAGATTTGAGTGGTGCTTACCAGGAAGAAGGTCTTCAGCAAGTTAATGCCGTACAGCTCTATGTTGATGAACTGAACAAGAGCTTACCACATTCATGTAAATGGGGAGTGCTAGTCAGCGACAATCAATGCCGCAGTGAAAATGTTGTGTCGAGTATCGAGTCTGCTCTTGAAGGGGTGGAGCCAAGTTTGATCAAAGTCATTGCGGGTGGCTCTTCTTCGAAAGTAACTGCCGAGCAGGCTAAATATGCAGCCAAGTACAATTGGGTTCATTTACCAGGTACCTGCCAACGATTTAATGCTTCTCAGATGAGTGGAGCCGTGGCACCAATTGGTGCTGACTTGGCAAATTCGTCAGAGCTGATTCTCCACGATATCCATAACCGATTTGAAAACCCTAAGGTTCTAGTACTGAGTGATGATTATGAGTGGGGAAGAGAACTTGAAGCTGAGCAAGTTAAAATTGCAGAGCGCGAGGGCCTCGACGCCGAGTTCGTTCGTATCAATATCTTCTTCAGTCACTTTGACAAAAGCTTGAGGCATAAGATTCAGCAGGCTGATGTTCTAGTGGTAAATAGATATAGCAATCACTTAAAGTCATTGATCGATGCCATTCAGGCGCAGTCGAAAGATGTGAAGCCTATTTATCTACCTTCTATTTCAGATATTAATTTAAAGTATGTTGAGACGGGTGTGTTTAGCAACGTTATGACTTTGCTTCCGACGTCGCTTTTGAGATCTAATCGAAATCAGCTTGAAAAGTTATATGAAGCAAAATTTAGAAGGCAGCCTCTCCAGGCCGCTACGAGAGTGTTTGCCCAGCTCTCACTTATTGCTGATCAATTAGCTTCACCTAAGAGAATCAACAATCAAACAGCAAAACTAGAAGTTGCTTCACGAGCAGCTCTTCACTTGAACTCAACAGCTTTCTACGATGAAATTGAGGGCAAATTGGTGTCAAAGATGGCCGTAGTTGGTCTTGGCGCCGCTTGATCTTGAATTGAGTTAGCTGGAAACAATGAAAATGATCAAATTACAAAAAAACGTGGACTGCGTACTGTTCAGTGTGCCGCCAATCCTTTTGCTGGGTCCTCATCTGGCCCCTGCGCTTCTAAAAGCTTATGCTGAGGACAAGGGCTTTCGTGTGGTGTGCTACGATCCATCTCCTGGCATATATAGCAGGCTCAATAGTAAAGAGCAGGAGGGGTGGCCTTACAATAATTTCGAAGAGGTGTTTAAAGACAAGGCTCTCTTGCTAGAAGAAGTGAACCTTTGGTTAGATGAGGTCTTCAAATACAACCCAAAGATTATTGGGCTCAGCACGCACGCTTGGGCAAGCAAGTTCTTTATCGAACCAATTTCTAATGAAATCAGACGAAGAGCACCTGGGGTGCAAATTATAACTGGTGGACCGGTTGCATTAGATCTTGGCATCGAATGGAAGCAAAATGGCTGGGTCGATCACTACGTGGTGGGCGATGGAGAAGAGGCTTTCCTAGAGCTGCTGAGTGGCGGAACAAATCATCCAAACATAGACGGCAAGATACCTGTACCCATTAGTCAGGAGGCCTTTCGAGCTTTGCCAGAGCCTGACTTTTCAGATAGTGACGTTGAGTATTACAAGCAGAAAGCAAAAGGCAATAGACTTTACCTGATTGGGTCACGAGGTTGCGTTTTCAACTGCTCGTTTTGCAATGTCCCTGCCATGACTCAGAAGTACAGATACAAAGATGGTGTAGAATTCGCTCGTGAGATCATGAACGCACAAGAAAGGTACAATACCAACTACATTGAATTAGCTGACAGTATTACAAATGCTGCTCCAAATGAGTTTAGAAAAATGTGCCACGAACTCATTCGACTAAAAGAAGAAAAGCAGCTCGACCCGAAGATCATATGCTTTTTTAGAATTCGAAGAGCTCAGATAACTCAAGAAGAAGACTTTGCCTTGGCTGCTAAAGCTGGTATCTGTCGTCTTAAGATAGGGGTCGAGTCTGGCAGCTTTGACGTTCGAGAGCACATTGGCAAGAAAGAAACCAATGATGACATTTTCTTTTCACTAGAGATGTGTAAGAAGTACGGCATTAAAGTGAACCTGCTTTTGATAGCCGGTTACATCAACGAAACCGAAGAGATGTTTCAGGAGAACCTTGAGTTTCTGAGAGAGATAAAAAGGCGTGAGCTAGATGAGGCAATCGAAATGGTTGTGGTCAATGAACTCTATATTTCAAGGCGCACACCTGTGTTTGATTTTGCTAAAGACACCGGTGTGTTTGACAATATAGACCCTGAAGATGACTTAGCCAGAGATGCATGGCAGACCCAGCTTTCAAATGGTGAGATGTTAGACCCCAAGATTCGTCGGCAGAGAGTCCATTCGCTCAAAAAATTTGTATCTGAGAATTTTGTGCATCTGAAGAACCTTTTGGTTTTTGCTGCAGATGAGAAGTTCTCTGCAGAGACAGGTTCCTAAAGGGGGGTAGGGCATTTACTTAGCTCTCGATCAGGTAGAAGAATTCTCAATTGAACTTACTACCAAGTGCAATGCCGCATGCCCTATGTGCTCTAGATTTCGAAGAGTATGGGAGCAGAGCTCTACCTGGGATACACGACGACCAAGTGAACAGCTGCCGATGAGCAACTTGCCTCTTGAGCTTTTCATTAATAGGTTCGATAAAAATGTGCTTTCTGGCCTTAGGAGTGTACTTTTTAACGGGCGTTTTGGAGACCCATTAGTTCATCCCGAAATAGTGGACTTTGTTAGGCATCTGAGATTTCTAAAACCCGATCTTTTGATCTCAATATACACCAATGGAAGTCTGCGCGATTCAGAAGTTTGGAGGGAGCTCGGCAATCTGATTGGAGGCCGTGGCCAAATCTATTTTGCAATAGATGGTCTTGAAGATACGAACTCAATGTATAGGCAAAAGACCTCTTGGGGTAAAATCATGTCTTCAGCAAAAGCTTTTATCGAAGGTGGTGGGAGGGCAATCTGGAGCTATCTCATATTCGATCACAATTCACATCAGGTTGCTGAAGCAAAAGAACTCGCAGAAAAACTGGGTTTCCAGGGTTTCGAAGCTAGAAAGACCAGTCGGTTTAAAGGGCAAGACAGCTTTAAGTATATAGATGTTTCTGGTTTCGAAAAAGAACTCCGGCCACCAGGAGAAAACAGTGATCGATATGAGTACCATGATCAGTACCTCAACAATCAGCCTGCCAAGCTTAATATCGATTGTGATTTTCGTAGTCATAAGAAGCTATTTGTTTCAGCATTTGGTCGGCTGTGGCCCTGCAGTTATGTGTCAGATTACTTTCCGGTGAATGTAACGGGTAAACAAATTGAGCAACGATATGGCTCAGAGTTCAATGTGCTAGAACGCTATAGTGTTGGTGAAATTCTCAATTCCAGGTTCTTTAAGGAGCTGCCATCTTCCTGGAGCTATGGCGATCGGGTTTTGAAAGAATGCTGGAAGAAATGCAATCGAAAGCATCACAACATCACATCCGTCGATGTTACCGATCTTGGTTAGTAGGTTACTGAACGACCTTGGCCAAAGCAGCAGCATCGAACTGAATGAGCGCATCGCTCGGGTAGTTTCTTTTCACTTGCTTCAAGAACTCAGGCCCCTTCAAATCACCATTCAATAAACCTTTGTGGGCCTTCACAAGTGGGCTGAGCTTGAGGCCAAAAGGGTTATTTTCAAGTAGCGCTTCAATTTTTTTGTGAACTCTTGAAGCTTGTACCATATCTTTGTTAGCGATTCGATCCTGAAGCTGGTTTAGGAAAACTTCAAACTTGAAGTAGCCACGGTTAGGCCGGTTCTTTTCGGCGGCTTTCATAGCTTTCTTTGCGTAGTCTGACGACTTTTGATTATCACCAATCGTTCTGTAGTACCTTGAGATTTCGACGTAAATAAAAGCAAAGTTACTAATGTACTTAATGGCCTGGCGAGCGCCCTCTGAAATATTGCGTATGCAATTTGAAATAAGCTTTGATTGTTCGCCTTTTAAAGACTGGTAACGAACTACAGAGTCACAGTATGTACTATAAAAATTAGTTTGATTAATCGAGGCAGCATTAATCACCTTAAGCAAAGGTTCAATTTTATCAAGCTGACCTATGCGTCTATTAAGCTCAATAAGAGAAGAAATCAGTTCAATTGCCCCGGGTCTAGACTCTGACTCTGTGAACTTGTATTTACTTGTGGTAGAATCAATAAACTCTTTAATGCCGTCAGTACTGTAGCTATAGTTCAAAGTTCTAGCATAAAGTGATATGCACTGCAGCTCGAGGTCGGCCTTGACAGTTTTGTTGATGGGCTTAGCTGTCATTCTTTCTACGTCATTGCAGTTCAAGTAGCCAAGGGCAAGTTTAATGTTTCCTTCGCTTCGAGCGCTTTTCCAAAGCTTTCTTAGAGCGTTGAATCTTCGAATGCCTTTAGGTGAAACATCTAACAAGAGGCCTAAGAGTTGTCTTGCGTTATCTTTCTGAAGAGTGCTATTCGCCTCAATGTAGAGGTCAAAAAGTGCAGCTTCGAAATCAGGGAAAGAATCATCGCTGTCGTCGAACAGTAGTCCGGCCCATTTACCAAAAACTCTTACACTTTTAAATGTTTCAGGCCTAATTGGTGAACCATTGTTGACAGCGATCTTCATAGGCTTGGTTTCAACTTCTACGTAATGATTAAACCAATTGGCATCACGTACAATTTTGATTTTCTTGGCCAAAATCATAATGTTGACGTAGTGGTATTTATAACTCTCTACAGCTTCGACGATGAATTCTTGAAAGTAGACGGCCTGCTGTTTGTGACGGTTTTTATTAAGATCTTTATTGATTTTTAGAGTCGTTTTAATGCCTGGCCAATAGGCCTCTCTCGAAATTATAAAACCGAGATTAATGAGCTCTTGTAAAAATGGAAGGTTGCCAACAGATATCGATTTCTTAGCCAACGTCTTATTGAGATAAGGTGTAATACTGTTCAGAGCTTCTTTTTTCTTGCCCTGCTGCACTTTGGTTACGATGCCTCGTATCGTCTTTTTTTGTTTTTCAGTCATTTGTAAAATAACGGCTTTGCTAGAAAAGCTGAGGGTCATCAAAAGAAGAAGTAGAGCCAATTTCATCTGAGGGCCTCTCGTATGTACTCATTATTTGGAAATGCTTCAAAGAATTCATTATACGTGAAGTGTGCTTGGGTTGACAGAAACAGTTTAAGTTTTTCCATTGAGTCGGTGTTCGGAGCGATCCTCGCTACAGGCTCCGCTAGAGAAAGCACGTGATCTTTGTAGCTTTGATAAATACCAAAGTCTGTGTCTCGCACCTGTTGAACCGCTGGGGCGATCTTTTCGCCAAAGCTCGACAAAGTGAGCATAGAGGGTTTGCCAACGTAATTGTAGTGGGGTTGAAAGAGAGTCAACTCATGACTTTGAAGGTAGCTGACAATGTCACCGAGGCTTGTGAGATTCAGTATATTAAGAGCGATGTTACACTTAGCCCTGCCAAAGTCTTTTTGTTTGGCAAGGAAGTCTCTTAGTATAAAGAGGTTCCTCTCAAAGACACTCCACTTAAGACCCTCACGGAGGTATTCACCTTGCTGTCCGACACCATCGATAGAAACTCTGAGGTAGAGTTTATGGCCAGATCGAAGAACCTCTTCGATTTCTTCGATGAAGCGAGACATGATTTTTGGTGAGAAAAACAAGTTTGTGCTGAAACTCAGTTCTTTACCACCTTCTGGGGCGAGCCGATTCAGAGTTTTCACCACATGTGAAAACTCAGGGTGTAAAACTGGTTCACCACCAAACACCTGAATAGTTCGAATGTTATCGATTTCTCTCTCTAACAGTTCGTAACTGGCTTGCTTTGCCATCTCACCCTTGATAGAGCCTAACTCGCTTGCCTCAAACGGCTCGCTGGCTTCCCACTGCGATGAGCAGTTTCTGGAGCAGAACATACACTTGAGATTGCAGTAGTTTTGAAATTTAATTTCAAGGATCGTTGGTGAAGAGAGCTCAGTCGAGTCTGCAAACTCGTTTAGCCGATCTTGGTTTAATACTTGCCTGTAGCTTCTGAGGCCCCTTTTTTCGTCGTCCCAACATTTGTTACAAAGTTCGTCTTGTACATTTGAGCGCAGGTTCTTTCTCAGTAGCTTGAGTCGGTCATGATTAAAGAGATCGAGGTCATTGAGTTTTTGAAAATCTATTCTTGGGCACGGTCTCCACCATCCGAAGCCGACATCGACACTATACATTTCCCAAGGGAATGAGCACATTGTTTTAGGAGCGTCAGACATTGCTAAATTATTTAGCTACAGCAAATGAAAGTCAAAATAATTGGATTTCGGGAGCTTGTATTGAAGGTGGGCTATCAGCTCAGTTGGTCTTTTATTTTAGCGGAGAGGTCTAGGGCTCTTTTTACGGCCTCATCTGAGTTGATGTAAGTGTACTCAGCTAATCGACCACAAAAGTATACAAACCTCTCCTTGAGCTCCTGCTCGGCAAGCTCTTGGTATTTAGCATAGAGCTCCTGGTTTTTTGGGGCCGGTACTGGGTAGTAAGGTTCTCCCTTAGATTTAGGGTATTCGTAAGAAACAGTGGTCGACGAGATCTTTTGTTTGGTGATGTGCTTTATCTCAACCGAACGAGTGTATTCGAAGTCCTTGCTAGGGTAGTTGATTTGAAGGCAGGGTTGCTTAAGCTCGGTTTGGTAGTTCTTAAATTCAAAGCTTAGGCTTCGCCAATCAAGCTTTCCAATCTTGTAGTCGAAATAGGAGTCTATAGTGCCCGTGTAAACTGTGGCTTGGTGTCGAGGGAGCTCTTCACGCCAATGATCTTTTGCACAATTGAGGGTTAGCTTTATGTTAGGGTGATCAATCATTTTCTTGAACAGAGCTGTAAACCCTTCTTCAGGAGTGCAAAGGTGCTTAGCTTCTACATAGCCTGGGTAGCGATCAAGTCTCACCGGAATCCTGCCACATACAGAAGGAGAAAGTTCAGACGCAGGCCTGCCCCACTGTTTGCTGGTATAATCTTTGTAGAACATCTCAAACAGCCGTTTGCCAATTCGGCTCAAAACAAACTCTTCAGAATTTGCCGGTTGGGTAATCGAATTGTCTCGCAGTTCCTCTAACAGCTCGGCGGCACTCTCTTTGTCGAGCTTCTTTGAGAAGACTTGTTCGAGAGTCTCTATGTTGATTGGAAATTGAAACAGCTCGTCGTTTATCTGACTCTTTACAATGTATTCAGAAGGGATCCATTTGGTGAATCGGCTCAAGAATTGAAAGACCTCATCATCATCTGTGCGAAAACAATGGGGACCGTACTTGTGAATAAGTACACCATGCTTATCGAACGTGTCATAACAGTTGCCCGCAATGTGGTCCCTTGCCTCCAAAATATGGCATTGGTAACCCAATTCAGCTAACACTCTGGCTACAGTGCAGCCAACAGGTCCTGCTCCTACAAGCAGAATCGAATTTTTTAATGGAGAAGCCATGTAACAACCTTTAATCCGGTGTGTTCTCATGAGAGCATAACAGTTACTCGTAAGAGATTGCTTATGCTGTGCGAAATTTGAGGTAGATAGAAATGAGTTCATCGGTTGCGATTGTTATCCCAAGCTACAACGAAGGCGCTGGGCTGAAGGTCGCGATTGAGCAGTGGTTAAAGGTCTGCAAAGAGTTGCCAAACACGAGCTACATTGTCTTGGTCGACGACGGTAGTGTGGATAACTCTGTAGATGACTTGATTAAGTCGAGCTTGAATCTTGAGTGCCTTGTTGTCGTCAGTCAGTCAAATC
>JABSOQ010000118.1:5082-11784 GCA_013216195.1 Bdellovibrionales bacterium | reverse complement strand
TGTGCATCTTAGCTGGGCTAGGGTGGGAGAGCCTAGCGAGGAGCTGATCAGTTTCGAGCCTCGGTCTGAGCGGCTTCCAGATCTGCCCTTGCGCCTGTCTTCAAAGGAAAAGGTTGCAGTGAAGCAGAACCGTGCCATGGCTGTGGTGGCTGAGTTAGATGGTTATGAGGATCAGACAGATATAGAAATTGATCAAGTTTGCAAGCTGAGTGTTGTTGCTGGTGTGTACTCTTCGGTTTACAGTTTAGATTCTTTGAAGATGCAAATGGATAAGTTAAAGTCACATGTCTGGAGCGAGCTGTCAGCACGCCTTCCTGCTAGTTCGAAGCCCGATTTTGAAATGACTTGGGAGAAGGCTGGTGCGAGAAGGCTTTCAAGTCACGGGCCCAGGGCGTCTAGGGTCAGGCAAGCTTCAGATCTTGCAAGATAATTGAGAGTCAAAAAATGACTCTCGCCAAAGTCGTTGCCCTTAAATGTCAGATTTGAACTTTTCAAAGCTGCTAAGCATGGCTCTGGCCCCCTTGCCGAGCCCCTGAGTTTCTTTGTGAAAAAGCTTTGGGTAGAGCAGGTGCTGGTTTTTGATTTCGGTATTCAAGCGGATCAGATCTCCAGCCTTTAAGTCTTCCGAAATAAGATATTCGGGCAGCCAGCCATATCCGAGACCACTTATGATAGCTTGCCTTTTTGTGGTGAAGTCATTTACCAAAATCGTGGCTCCAACTTGCTCGAGTGACTCTGTGCTTAGACCCACACCTGAGTTGTTGCCTCGTACGCGTACCAAGGTGCTCTGTAGCAGTTGCTGGTTGCTGATGCTTTTTTGGCTGGCGAGTATGTTGTTAGGGCTAGCAACTAGGTGCATTCTAATAGCGTTGAGCGTGATCGATGGGCCCTTGCAATTTGGTGACGGCAGAACTGTAAGCATGAAGTCTTCTTCTGACTTTTGAAAAACAGCTTCGACCTCATCCAAATAAGCGGCAGACACTCTGATTTCTGTTGGTATTTCAGATTCGTTTATCTCTTTGAGAACTACGATGATCAATTGAAAGTTGATCACTCCATCATACACAAGACTCAGTTTTGGTTCCCAGCCAGATTGCAGTTTTAAGCAAAGCTCAGCCATTTGATTTCGTGATTTGATAAGGTCTAAGCAATGCTTGTGAATCAGTTCGCCCTCGGGAGTGAGTTTGTTTCTGTAGCCACTACGATCAAGAAGGGTCAGGGCTGTTTCTTGTTCTAAGCTTTTGATAAGATACATGACGGCAGAGTGCCCCTTACCAAGCTTTTCAGCGGCCTTTTTGAAGGTACCCATCTTTATTAGCGTGTCGAAGGCTATTGCCTGATCTAGCGTTACATTCAAGTTGAGCTCCTTTATGTCAGATAAACTTACATAAAATGACTATTTAATGCGCTTTTTTTAAATATTAAGAGGTATTAGAATTTGATTGTAAAAACGCAGTGATAGGAGGTTGAAGTGGCATCGAATCCGATTGGTTTGAGGGGTATTGAGTTTGTAGAATTGAGTTCATCAGTGCCGGGCAAGTTTCATGAGCTCTTGGTCGATTTTGGTTTTTCTAAGCTTGGTAAACATCTTGAGAAGAATATTGACCTCTACAAGCAGAACGACATTACCTTTTTAGCAAACTATCAGTTGGGAAGTTTTGGATTCGAGTTTCAAACTGAGCATGGGCCATCTGTATCGTCTATGGGCTGGAGGGTCGACAATGCTGAGAAAGCTTTTAATGAGGCTCTAAAGAGAGGGGCAAAGCCTTGCCTCCAAGGAGATTACTTCTACAGCAGCGGCGAGCCAGTACCAGCAATCTTTGGTATTGGTGAGAGCCTTATCTACTTTGTTGAACCTGATGAGTATGGCAAATACAGCTACAGTCGGTATCAATTTGATTGGCTACAAGACGCTGTGGTCACACCTGACAAGGGGTTTCTTGCGATCGATCATCTTACTAATAATGTCTACAAGGGCACCATGCAGATATGGGCTGATTTTTATAAGGATGTATTTGGTTTTGAAGAGGTTCGATATTTCGACATTAAAGGCCAGAAGACTGGACTCACTTCTTATGCACTCAAATCGCCATGTAGGAGTTTCAGTATACCCATAAATGAGGCTGATGAGGCAAAATCACAAATCAATGAGTATCTTGATGAGTATAAGGGGCCAGGTGTTCAGCATTTGGCATTGTTGACTCGAGACATTTTAGAATCACTCTCAAGCCTTCAGAGCACTTCAATCGAAACGCTCGACATTCCTCCAGATTACTACAGATCTGTGTTTGATCGAGTGCCAAACGTTAGTGAAGACAAGGGGTTGATTGAAAAGTATCAAGTGTTAGTCGATGGCGACGAGGACGGTTACCTGTTGCAGATTTTTACAAAGAATATAGTTGGCCCCATTTTCATAGAAATGATTCAGCGTGAAAACCATCTGTCGTTTGGTGAGGGCAATTTTCAAGCTCTGTTTGACTCAATTGAAAGAGATCAAATGAGAAGGGGAGTGCTCTGATGCAAGCTTTGTCGTCTTTTGAGGAGCAAACTGATTTCGGGCCTGAGGGGCTCCAGTCTTGGCGCACAATTCTAACAAATCACGCGAAGACTAGAGATCAGCAAGTTTACAAGCTTTTTCGGCAGGGGCTTGAAGTGTTGGAGGTCTCAGGAGAAAGGATTCCTAGTCTTGAAGAGGTCAACGCGAGGCTGTTTTCTCTAACGGGCTGGCGCGGTGTTTTTGTCGAGGGTTTAGAAGATGCTTACGGTTTCTATAAGTTGTTGGCCAACCGGCAGTTTCCGATAGGCAACTTTATTCGAGATAATAAAGACCTCAGCTACACCCCTGAACCCGACATTGTACATGATCTCTATGGGCACATTCCATTTTTGGTGAATTCTGATTACGCTAATTTTTGCTATCGGTTTGCAAACCTAGCCACTCAGTATATGGACCGTGAAGATTTACTAAGGCAGTTTGAGCGGTTTTTCTGGTTCACAGTAGAGTTTGGCCTGATACATACGCCTGATGGGGTCAGAGTTTTTGGTGCAGGTATAGCATCTTCAGCGGGGGAGTACGATTACGCCCTCAGTGGTCAGCCAGAAGTGATTGATTTTGATGTCGATAAAATACGAAAGCAAGAGTTTCGAATCGATGAGATGCAAAAGAGACTGTTTGTACTCAAAAATGTTGAACAGCTCTATGGCTGCTTAGATGAGCTGCAAGCCCAGGTTGAGTTGGATCGCTAACAGAGAGGTGTTTGATGATTTACGTAAAGCAAATTCACCATGTGGCCTATCGCTGCAAAGACGCTAAAGAAACTGTAGAATGGTACCAAGAGCACCTCAATATGGACTTACTTGTCTGCATTGCTGAAGACAAAGTTCCGTCTACGAAAGAGCCGAACCCTTACATGCATGTGTTCTTAGACGCAGGTCAGGGCAATGTATTGGCTTTTTTTGAAATCACAGGTGAAAAAGAGATGGGCCGTGATCACAACACCCCGGCCTGGGTTCAACACATCGCCTTTCAGTTAGAGGACGAAAAAGCACTCTTTGAAGCCAAGCTTGAGCTCGAAGCAAGAGGTCTAGATGTGCTGGGTGTGACCGAGCACGGGATCATTCGCTCTATTTATTTTTTTGATCCCAATGGTCACCGACTAGAGTTAACCTGCGTGACCGGAACGGCCAAGCAAATGCGGACCTTAAAAGAGATTGCCCCCCAAATGCTTGAAGAGTGGTCCCAAACAAAAAAACCTCCAAGGCAGAGTTCTTGGCTTCATGAGCAAGAGTTTGCCGAGGCTGAGTAGACTTAATACTTTGACCAAGTTGTCTAAATAGCTGATGCTATTTATATGTCTTCATTTTTTAAGAAATGGTTGCTTAGGGTTACAGTAGGTTTTGTTGCTCTGATTCTTGGCTTGTATCTGATTTTTAGTCTAGGGCTTTACGGATTATCAAAACTGGCAAGGGCATCCGATCACAGCTTGAAGTCAACAAAAGTTGTCTCGACGGTTCCCCACCTCATACAGTTGTTAGATACTGGGTATGGTTCGATGAGGGCTAGACTTGAGCTCATAGCGAGTGCCAAGGCAACAATTGAAATGGAGTTCTTCATTTTTGATCTCGACCCAGCTGGCCGAATCTTGTTGAATGCCTTGATCAAACAGGCTGAAAAAGGTGTGCAAGTTCGGCTCTTGGTAGATTTCTCTAAGCCCATTTTTAGGCTTGGGCCTGCTTATGCAAAGTACTTAAAGCAAAGAGGCATCGAGCTTCATTACTACAATACAGCTCCCCTATATCGGTTGGTCTCGGCTCAGCACCGAACGCATCGAAAGCTGCTAGTTGTCGATGATGACAAGGTGATTCTTGGTGGTCGCAATATAGCAGATGAGTACTTCGATGCCGACCCCCGCTACAACTTTGTAGACAGTGATGTCTTGGTAGAGGGTGCCATTGCGAAAGCTGTGCGTGAGAGTTTTGATGTTTATTTTGAATCGGCTCTTACAAAAAGTGGTGAAAGAAAATCGGCTACCGATGAAGAGTTTCAAGCTGTTGCTCGTTTCTTTGAAGACACTGCGGCTGACAAAAAGCTATTGGCGAACATGGAGCAAGCCGAGAGAGCAGATAACCTCAAACAGTACCCTTGTGATGATGTTGTGTTTTTGACTGATCCTCCTTCAATGTCTGAAGCGAGTCAGGTTATTTTTAGAGAATTAGCCAAGATGAGTGAGACGATTGAGCGAGAAGTGCACATCGAAAGCCCTTATTTTATTCTTGGCCCTGGAGGTGCAGATGTCTTTGAACAACTCGCTGAGAGGGGTATTGAGATCAATGTCCTGACCAATAACTTGCACTCAGGTGATGCCGTCTACGTTATGAGTGGTTTCGCTAATAATGTTGGGGATATGAAACGAGCAGCTATGAATATCGACTTCTTGCCGGGGCTTCCTATTGAGGGCCAGAGTCAGGGTGCCCTGGAAACACGGTGGGGCAATCATTCAAAGCGGGCTGTCATTGATCGTAAGCATGTGTTGGTTGGCACCTATAATATTGACCCTCGCTCTGCAAACCTAAACTCAGAGTTGCTTTTGATTTGCAGAGATCAGCCAGAGCTCGCAAGTGCTGTCTTAGCTAGCCGAGAGCTCAGAATGGTGTCGAGTCTGGTGTTTATGCGAAAAGGTAAAGTCTTAAACAAGGCTGCCATTGTCGGAGATTCAGGGCCAAAGAAGATTCTCATCATGAACATCTTGCGACCTATCGCGAGCTTGTTTGAGTTTCTACTTTGAGGCGTATTAGTAGCCCTGCCTGGGCCAGGATCTTGAGCGCAGAGTTGAAGGGTTGTCCGCTGCCGAGCATTCAGGCGAGGCCAATTTGTTTATGACTAGACTAGCAAATCCACATCGACTCTCTACAAGCTGCAGCATAGATATTACGCGTTAAAAGTGAGGCGCTTATGGCTCTGCGGTCTTACATTATTGCCCCCATATAGAATCGCTGGTAGTTTTACTCTTTTCACGCACCCGAACCCTTATAAGGAGATTCCCTATGTTAGTTGGTCAGAAGGCCCCAGATTTTACAGCAGCAGCAGCAATCAATGGTGAGTTCGAGGAGCTTTCACTCTCGAGCTTCAAAGGCAAGCATGTGGTAATGTTCTTTTACCCACTCGATTTCACTTTCGTTTGCCCGACTGAATTGATGGCTTTTCAAGATAAACTTAAAGACTTCAAAGATCGCAATACCGAAGTGATTGGTTGCAGCGTTGACTCTCAGTTCACTCACGCCGCCTGGACAAGCACACCAAATTCTGAAGGTGGCATTGAGGGCGTTCAGTACCCTCTACTTGCCGATGTTGGTGGTCATATCGCAAAGAAATACGGTGTTTTGGCTGGCGAGTTTGAAAACGAAGATCAGTCTTACACTCCGGCTAACGTTTCTTACCGTGGCATGTTTGTTATCGACAAAGAGGGTATTGTGAGAGCCCAGGTCGTAACCGATGAGCCAGTTGGACGTAATATCAGTGAAGCACTTCGCCTAGTTGACGCCCTTCAGTCGTTTGAAGAGAACGGCAGCGTCTGCCCAGCAAACTGGGAAAAAGGCGATGCTGGAATGGCCAAGACAAAAGAAGGTGTTGCTGGAGTGATCAGCAAGTAAGCACCATTTTATATTGAATGATCGAAGAGGCTGGGTAGCTCCCGGCCTCTTTTTGTTTAAGGGGCTAATCCTCGCAGCCATAAGCCGTTTTGATTCGGCAGATAAAGCAGTGCATGGCGTTTTTGCAAAGCTTACTGAGTTTTCCACTGTAAACCCATCTCAAGCCCAAACTTCTGCAGATTTTCTTGAGTGATATAAGCCTTAGTTGAGATCCTCTCGGTGGGATAAAAATGCCGGGGGCACGGGGATGAAACAGTTTTTCGCTGTTGTTTTATTGGGGTTGGCTGCCATGCAGTACGCACAAGCCGAAGATCAACGCTCAGTTCGAATTGAGATTCTACTGCTCGAGAATTCTGGCTGGAGCGAGCAAGAGGCCTTAGCGGCAATTGAGGGTGGAGCCGCCATTATGCGCCAGTGTGGCATCAAGCTCGAAGTCATTGGGCAGACCAAGTATGTAAACGGCTTCGATGCCGAGGGTGTTGTTAAGCTTGGTTACGACAGCGGTGCAGACTGGTATCAGGTCGAAGCAGCCATGCACCATTCACTGCCACC
>JABSOQ010000118.1:0-5072 GCA_013216195.1 Bdellovibrionales bacterium | reverse complement strand
TAGTCACATAGTGCGCATGTTTTTTGTTGGCAAAGTGCGAGGTATGCCGGGTGTCTTGGGTGTCTCAAGGAGGGTTGAGAGGCATGCCGGAGAGATCTATGAGAATGCCACCTATATCAGCAATCAGCTGGGCTATAGCCATGCTGACCAGACTGTCGCTCACGAATTGGGCCATGTGTTATTGAATGAGGGGCACTACTCTGAAGTGCCGCCCAACATTATGCATTATGATCATACTCGCCAGAACGACGAGTTTGACCTCTCTCAATGCAAGAAGATGCAATCGAACCCACTGAATAATTGAGTAGGCCTAAGACCTTAATGTAAAAGAGGGTTAATTTCTCACTAAGGCTATTGCTATAGCTCTTGTTTAGATTGACAATTTCTAGGTGTTTTTTTGCCGTATTTGTCTTTTGGTGAGGGTTGCATGATTCGAGACGTTGTTCTGCAAGATTTAGATTCAGAAATCGATCTGTACTGGAGTAACGGTGCTTTTTATCGAGACCAAGCCTTAACTGAGTCTCTAGAGGTCAATCGCAATCAGCCACTTTCAAGACGAATCGAGCACACGGTTCAGTGGTGTATCAAAAACTCGCGCTCCTTCACCTTTGAGCAAATTTTGTTTGGGGCTGAACAGAACGAAGCGGTTTCTATACGCCCCGAATATTGCAAGGTAAAGACACATCAAGTGAAGCTAGATCGAATATTAGATCGCATTTAAATAAATGACACAGCTTCTCGCAAAAGCTAAAGAACTACAAAAAAGACGGCTCGCCCTTCGTGGTAGATCTGAATATCAGCCCTGTAGCTGACGAGACTGGCTGGTGGACGCATTGGCTGTCAATTCAAAGAAACATTTCAAAGAAAATGCATGAACAGCGCAAAGTGAAGATGCTTCAAGAGGTGGGCAGCATTGGCTATATGTCGATACAGCAGCACTCGATAATGCTTGATTTGAGTGAGTACCTGTTAGACTTTTTTGGTCTAGAGCCAAAGACAGGCGGAATCTCTGTTTTGAGTTTCATGAATCTGTTTGATGCCAATGCTCAAAAGAAGCTCAATACCTTGGTGGTCGGCTGTCTTGAAAAAGGGCTTACAGGTCTTGCCACCCTCCCTTACGAAAGTGCTGGAGGAAAAAGTTGGCTCAAGTTCAAGTTTGATCCTGTGCTTGATGAAGAAGATGGCTCAGTCATCGAGGCTTTTGCAGTTATTCATGACGTGACCGATCTGGTTGAAAAGAACAATGAATTGAATTTGATTCTAGAAACAATCTCTGAGGGTTATTGGGACTGGTGGTTACAAAAAGACTATGAGTATATGTCGCCAAAGTTTTGGGAGATCTTAGGCATTGATCCGCAAACCAAAGAGCATCATCCAAGCGAATGGCAGGGTTTGATTCATCCTGAAGATGCTGTTAAGGCGACTGCCGCCTTCGAAGAGCACTGCAAGACAAAAGGTCAATCCCCCTATGATCTTGAGGTTCGCTATAAGCACTCAAATGGCGATTGGATTTGGATTCAATGCAAAGGTCAGGTAATCGAATGGGATGGTGATTAGCCGATTCGCATGGTTGGCTCGCATACTGACATTACAAAAAGGAAGCAGGCAGAGTCTGAAAAAGAGGCGCAAAAAGAAACTGCGATGATTCAGTCTCGGTTGGCTTCGATTGGGGAGTTGTCTGCTGGGGTTGGTCATGAGATCAACAACCCTCTTACGATTGCCTTGGGTTCGCTTTATGGCCTCAAAGAGCAGATCAAAAAGCCTGAAGAGTGCAAGCCATTTCAGAGACTAGGCGAAGCCCTGGACAGAATCAGAGACATCACCAATGGTTTAAGGGTCATGGCCAGGCACGACAAGAAAAAAGAGTTGGTGAATATGAATAAGTCTGTTGAAGACTCGCTGAATTTTGTAAATGAAATCTACAAAAGAGAAGGCGTTGAAATCACTAGCGAGTACAAAAGTCAGCCTGCTCAGGCTTTGATTTGTAGAAGTGAAGTGCAGCAGGTTTTGTTAAATCTATTATCAAACGCCAAAGACGCTTGCGCAGATTGCCCTGAAAAGCGCATTTTGGTTTCGGTATTAGAAGAGAATGGGTCTGTTAAAATCATGGTGAAGGATAATGGCTTTGGTATACCTCAAGAAATACAAAGCCGAATTTTCGATCAGTTTTACACCACCAAAGCGTCAGGCAAAGGGACAGGTCTTGGTTTGTCGATTTCTAATAATATTGTTCGAGACCAGGTGGGTAAACTGCACTTTGACTCTGAGCTTAATAAAGGTACTGCTTTTTACATTGAGCTACCTACTATTGCATCTGAGGAGTCTTCTAGCCCATTCAAGATGGATCAAGAGGCGGTCGGTCCCGATTTTAGTAAAAAAGTTCGATTGCTTGTTGTGGATGATGAGCCCGAAATTTTAGAAATCTTCAAGACATGCTTGTCACCATTGAACTGTGATGTGGAGTTTGCAAGCAATGGACCTCAGGCATTGAGGCTGCTGCAGGCAGATGACAAGTCTTATGATTTTGTGATTTCAGACATCAGAATGCCTGGTATGTCAGGCTTTGAGTTGCGAGCCTCGTTGGTAAAAAATAGCAAATCGGAGCAGGTTCCACGGTTTATTTTTGTGTCTGGCGGTAGCAACTTTGATTTTGCTTTTTCTGCGCACTTGGAAGAAGACGCAATGGATATTATCTATAAACCATTCAATTCTGAAGACATTGTGAACAGCATAAATGTCGCGATTGATCAGCTTGCGAAAGACGAAGCTTCAATTCACGCTGGTTAGCAGGCTTACAAATATTTTATCTCCTCAAATCTGCTCAATTACCTGGCTTTTTAAAGGGTTTTAAACCTTTGGCAAGAAGAGGTTTCAGCCAGTTATTTTGCTTTGTTGTCGACCCGCGCCCTGCGGCCCGCACCCGACTCAGTTTGAGACATCCAGCCGTTAATTTACTTGGCAGCTTGCGGTTTAAAGGCGGAATGGTCTTCAAGACAGAGATGTCCGTCTCTGTTCGGTAGTAATTTTGGCAATCTGGTTCTGCTGAAAACATTGGGGGACAGATGTCAAACGTAAGAGATTTTCTATATTGCATTCTCATGACCACTTTGTGTGGCTGCGCTGGCGATCAGATGGGAGCTTTCGACAGTGCTGAGGTTGAGGAAGCTCTGGTTACAGAAATTCACGATCAGAACAGGTCACCAGATGATCAAGACCCAGACTCTCCTGCAGATCAGAAAAGGCCGAATCCAACACCACCTCTGCCTCCTATAAGTGGCAAGACATCCTGCCGAGCCGATGGTCTGATAAGCCCCAACCTCTACAGCACTTCCGTTGCAGAGTACCTGATCATAAGGGATAAAGATGCGACGGCATTCACATGTCTAAGGGCTCGTGGTGTGCAAAAGAGAGAAATTCCTCGCAGTAGCTGTGATGACGACTCTTGTTTAGTCACTGATGCCTATATTTTTGATTCCCACTATTCAGATGGAACTGAAGTTGAGCTTCAGGTTGAGAAGGCAAAGTTCACCACAACTCAAGCGAGAGGCTTTGCGACTAAGGTGGCAGAGGCTCTTGGCCGAATTCCAAGTGTTTTGAGAAAGGGTGTCAGAGAGGGCAAAATACAAAGCGGGCCTGGTGGAGCCTATGCAGATGTGGCCAAGTTTTTCATCGCAACTGAGTACATCGACTCTCGAATCGAGCAAAAAAAGTTAGCTCATACTATGTTTCATGAAGCTGTGCATGCAGTCTGGGAAGACTCGAGTTTGAGCCTGAACCAAACTAGTGGCTGGTTGAGTGCCCAAGCCTCTGACAATTGCTTTGTGACTAGTTATGCGCAAAGAAGGCCCGCTAGAGAAGACATGGCAGAAACGGCACTGCTTGCTTTTGCGGTTAATTACTACCCCGAGCGGTTACCACAAGCTGACCTGAAGGCTCTACAGGACCAGGTGCCTGGGCGCCTCAAATTTCTTTCAGATCTTTTACCGAAAAAGGGTGAGAGTCTTTTCGTAAAGCAAGGTGCGGTTTTTCGATGTAATTAAGAGAGCTTTGTAGGCATCCTCTTCTGTTGCTTGAAGAAAGGGTGACTCTTCATGAAAAACATCTGATGAAGAGGGTGCCTTAATTTAGCTTGCAGATTCGACGTTTTCTTTTTCGGTGCCAGGGAAGCATAGGAGTAAGAGTTTTAAGATCTCTTCTTCGCCGGCCGGCTTGTAGAGGTAGCCATCGATGTCTTCAGAAAGTGCTGACAGTTTGTCCTCATACTCAACGCTGATGCCACCTGTGAAAAAAACAAATTTTGTGTTGGGTAATGAAAGAGACTTAAATTCATTGTAAAAGTCAAAGCCATTCATGTTAGGCATTTTGACATCTGATATGATCAGATCAAAAATCTCATCTGATTCTGATATAGTTCTCAATGCGGCATCTCCATCGACAGCCTTTGATGTCACAATGCCATAGAGCTCAAGTTGTTCGGCCATTAGATCTAAAATAGCAATCTCATCGTCTACCAAAAGCACGCGAAGTCCAGAGAGGTGACTAGTGGCAGTGTTTTCTGTTTCTGTCTGCAATGTTAATTTGGCTGAAGACAGAGGGATAGTGATGCGAAAGCTGGTTCCCTTGTTCATAGCGGTGTCCACACTAATTTTGCCATCCATCTCTTGTACAAATTTGTTGGTGAGAGAGAGGCCGAGGCCAGTGCCCTGGTTGGCTTCTTTTGTGGTGTAGAAGGGGTCAAATATCTTTTCTAAAACTGATTCGGGTATCCCGCGACCGTTATCTCTTACTGTTACTGCGAGCCCATCAGATATCAGTTCACACTGTATAGATATTTCTGGATGATTCAGGCCAGCGACAGCGTCTTTCGCATTCGAGAGCAAGTTCATAAGAACCTGTTGAAATCTTCCGGCATTGCCTTTGACAACACCAGAATGCAGGTCGGGTTCAATATCCAAAGACATTTTGATGCCGTCTTGTTCAAAGATGCTTCTTACTAGGCCAAAGGTCTCAGTCACAGAATTCGTCACCAAAAACTGATCTGGGTCTGTGTCTGAAGAGTGCGAGAAGGTCTT
>JABSOQ010000117.1 GCA_013216195.1 Bdellovibrionales bacterium | reverse complement strand
GTCCTAACTGGTTAGAATACCTTGATGAATTTGCTGAGAGTCGCTAGCATTTCAGATAGAGGTGTTTTATGGATCGTCGTCGATTTCTCTCTTTTTGCTCCGGAATTTGGGCCACTATGGCAGGGCAACAACTTGCCATGGCATCTTCTGCAGCGAGTCTGCTACCTAAGAAAAAGGTAGGGCTTTGTGTAGGAGTTTATAAGGAAACCTACCACTGGTTAAAGGTCGCCAAAAGTCTAGGTTATAAGACCGTGGTGATTCACGACCGAGACATAGCCTCTCTAGATTATGCTGATCGGTTAGAGGGTCTTATCGATGTGAGCTACAAGATGCCTTTTGCTGATCAGCAAGCAGCTAATCGAGTTTGCGAATCGGAGCAGGTTGATTTCTTAATACCACATGCGACCTGTAGTTATTCACTCATGATGTCTATGAAGCTTGCAGAGCACTTTGGTTTTTCTGGCCCGCAGTACACCCAAGGCGTACGCGTTGTAGACAAAGTGAAGTTGCATGACTTTTTGATTGAGAACACTTTGCCTCACTTTGAATTCCAATACTCTGAATCAAACGTTCTAGAAAAAGTTTCTGATAGCCAGTTTCCATTGTTTGCGAAACCTGGCCTTGGTTCGGGCTCGATAGGAGCTCGTGAAATCGAATCTCGAGCAGGTTTAGAGGAATTCTTGAGCTCTCGCTCGAAATCTGTTGGTTATGAAAAGTTGGCTTCGTTTGATCAGTATGTCTTTCAGCCTAGCGACAACACAGATCAGTACGCGGGTGTAGAAATTATGGTTGTAAACGGAACTGCTCACGTTGTTCACGTGTGGGACGCCGATTGGAAGGGGAGCGGTGATTCTTCATACAGATTTGGCCCGCGTATGGAAACAACGAAAACAAAAGCGAGTCGATTTGACTTTTCTCCATTGCAGAAGCTGGTAACAGCAGTCGGTTTAAAAGACGGGGCTATTTTTATTGAAGGTTTTCATAACAATGGTGTGTTTACATCTCTGTTTGATGTCAACCTACGACCTGCAGGCATGAGAACAGCCTCTGGCTATACAGCCGGTTTGGATTCTCGTTATTTGCAGAATCAGATTCAACTCGCGGCAGGTGAGTCATTTTCGATACCGTCTTTTGGCAAAGGAACGAATTCAGTAATTCGTTATGAAATTCTTGGTTGGAATCAGGACGGAGTTTGCGAGTCGGTGAAGTACCCTGACCTGACCACCTACAACAATATCGTGTTTGCCGAGTTGCCCATGAAAGCGGGCGACCCTATTTGCAAAGAGATGAGAAACTCGAACGACTCTTTTAGAGCTGGTTATTTAGTATTGGTGGGTAGTAGTCACGCCCAGCTCGACAAGGCACTGAGTCGTTTTTATAGTGAGACTCACCTGGAAGTTAGTTCAGTCAATCAACAGTCTTAATTTGAATGTTTGATTACACGCAAAACAATCATTTTCGGTTTGGCTTTAACGGCCAGCTGTACTCAAAGAAGTTGAGTCACCATGATTCTTGGTGGGCTGAGTATGGCCCTGGTGTGAAGCCAGCGGTAGGAAGTTTTAAGCAAGAATGCCTTAGGGCTGTAGACCTTATTCACAACTCGACAAGTGAAACGGTCTGTCTTTTGCTTTCGGGTGGCATAGACAGTGAAGTGATGCTGAGGTCTTTTGTTGAAGATGGGCGAAGCTTCTCGGTTCTCATCGTGCAATTTGATGATGAATTAAATGCCTTCGATACCAAATATGCTTTGCAAGCCTGCAGTGAGCTCGGTGTGAAGCCAGTAGTTCGCAACTTGAACATCTTGAAGTTTCTCGCAAGTCGAGAGGCCTTTAGGCTGGCAGAGGTCTCGCAATGTCACTTTCCGGGTTTCGTAGCGCAAATGAAAATGTCTGAGTTTTCAGAGGGTATGCCCATTCTAGGTAGTGGCGACTGTTTGCTAAAGAAACATCTTCCCGAGGGCTATATTCCTTACGTTGATGACTACCCGAAAAGCCATTGGTACCTCGAAGAGAAAGAAGCTGCAGCCGGACTTTTCAGGTATTTTATGAACTCTGAAATACCTGCGGTTCCCGCCTTCTTCCAGTACACTCCTGAATTGATGTTGGCCTATTTGCAAGACCCTTTGGTGGCAAAACTCGTAAATGATCAGTTCACTCACCAGATGGACTCAAACCACATCAAGCTGTCACTCTACCAAAAACACTTTCAGTTGAAAGAACGACCAAAGTTCACTGGCTATGAATTGATGATGCCATTTGTTGAGCAGATGGCGCGGCTTTACAAGGCCAAGTCGAATTCATCGAGTCAGGTATTTTGCACTCCTTATGAAAAGCTAGTCAGAGATTTGTCGACGGCCATTTAAGTGGCTAAAGCCGTTGACGGAGCAGGCTGCAGGTGGGCGGTCTCTGAGATTTGCCCTAGAGTGGCGACGAGATGTAGGCGCTCTTCAGTTTGCGGCGGAATTCTGTGCCTAAAATCAGGGTTGAAAACATAGGTTTTATTCATTTGCATTCTGTAAGACTGATTTTCGATGTCTATTGAAGCGCAATCATCATTTTTGATCAGTACGTGGTGCATTCGTATCTTGGCCACATCTTCATGCCAGCCAAACTCAATATTCTTGCGCATATAAGAGAACCATAGCCCTCCATCAAAAGAGGCCTTTGAGCTAATTAACTCTCGTACATCTGTGAAGTCCCACTTGGTAAGGTCGGGTAACAGCATGAAGTACTCAACCTCTGGCAGAGTGTAGCTATAGATAGGGCCTACTTCCGAATCTAAGACGAGTTTGTAGTTAAGGTCTCTGTCAGTATTTTGTGACCATTTCGTTGCTGTGAATTTGGTTGCAAAACCCTCGTCGAGATAAATGTTGAAGCTTAGTGATTTACGATCTGAAAAAAAACTTTGCAACTCAGGGCTAAAAAGCTGCCAGAAACGGCTCTTCAGATCGAGCTGAGAGAGGGCGTCTAGGCTCGGTATCTCTAGCAGACCTGGGCGGTCTAAGTGGCCATGTAAATCTCTGATTATTCTGGACGCTGACATCGTCTTTACATTAAACTCGGCCTCCAAATAAGGCAAGTTAGGGCGGGGCTGGCTCGCAGAATAGGTAGTAGAATTTGTCAGGTGATTACGGCTACACAGCATTAAGATTGGTTGATCGGCAAGTCGTTCGTCACCCCGGTTACCTAGCTAAGCTCGAAATCGACATTGAATCTCAGAAAGAGGGCTTTGGTCGACTTTATTCAAACTATAAGATTCAAAAACTCGATCTCGAAAGCCATCTGTGCTTTGACCTTTTGTTAGATTCAGATTCAGGTGAGATCGTTGGGGGCGCGGGTGTATTCAACGGGGGTCGGTACCCAGATGGGGTTTATAGAGTTCTGAATCGCTCCTTCATTATGCCTAAGTTTCGCACCAAGGGTTTGTTTCCGCTGCTAAACACTCGGCACCTGCTAGTTAAGCAGCTGAAAGATTATCGGCAAGATATCAAGCTTGCCTTTGTTTCGAGGCAAGGGCGTAATGGAGCTGGCTTCTTGACATGGTGGGCAAAGAAGTTTGGGGCTCTAAATGAGTCAGCTCCAAAATGGACAGTAGAGCATGACTTCGTTCACGTAGCGCCTGGAAGCAATAGACAAAGTGGTTTTCACAATATAGCCTGGGCGAGCTTTGAACAGGTTGATTGGAGTCCGAAAAAGATCGGCCTCGATCAGTGGTTATCTCTTGAGCCTTGAGAATCAATAATGCCGTTAAGAAACAATATTTTTACAAATCGCAACTACAAGATCCGGGTCTTGCATATCCTCAACCATTTGGCTTGCCTGTACGCTGCTTACTATTTTAGTTGGACAGGTCTTGCTGTGGCCATAGCGCTCTACTACTTCTTTTTTGGTTGGGGTATCGATATCGGTATGCACCGTTTGTTTAGTCATCGTGCTTTTAAGACTTTTCGTTTTTATGAGTATCTACTTTTAGTCTTTGCTTCACTTGCAACTGTCGGTTCAAGCATCGCTTGGGTAGGCATGCATAGAAGGCACCATCGATCATCAGACGGACCAGAGGACCCTCATAGCCCGAGAGAGGAATTTGCTAGTGAATTGCCATCTTGGCAAAAAATGTTGTCTGTCTATTTCGGAATTTGGCCGAACTACTATGCGAGCCCAAAACAAACTCATGGTGTGCGAAGGTTAAAACCGCACCAGTACGCTCATTACTATTACTTTTTAATTATCGCTTTGTACGTAGGAGCACTGTCTTTAATCTCTTTGGATGCCGTGGTCTGGGGCTACTGTGTACCTGCAACCCTTTGCTTTCATGGTGCCTCATTGATCGTAACACTTGGTCACTCTTCTGAGAGTGTTTCAAAGAGAACTCGTGACTACTCGGTAGATTCTGTGCTCTTGCATTGGCTCACTTGGGGAGAAGGTCTGCACCATTCTCACCACAAGTATCCGAACAAATATCATTTCGAAAACCAGCCATGGTACCTCACAGATCTTCCCGGTTTGACGATCAAGTACCTGATGAGAGCCTCTTAGGTCGAGCAAGCCTGGTGTAGACTACGTTCCCTCAGTTTTTGAGCCTCTGGCATCGGCCGAGCAGTCCGCACGCACTCTGCTAGGCCAGGCTTTGTTATCTGTCGTAAAAATTTTTGTCGTAAAGATCTGGTTTGACTTAAAACAATAGTAAACGAGGTACTGAACTTTCAATAGTTGAGTAGGCTCAGAACAGTCTCCAATTGTCTTGAATTTAGATGCGTATACCGAGAAGACTCGAAACCTAGCATCAGCTGTCTTGCCGTTTATTGGCTTTGGCAAGTTCTCAAGCTTGCACTCTTCAGGGACCGAGTCATTGCCGAGGTAAGGGTCGTACTGAGGTGCAAACTGCTTTTTGAGAACGCTTTCTCGCTGATCGAAGTAGTGCAAAGCCTGCTTTAAGGTGTAAGTGCCCTGGGCTGCCTTGCGGCTAACATTGAATTGATTGATTTCGGCTCGAGAGGTGATTCCTATGAGGCCAAAAGAAAGCAGCGGTAAGAAAAGCTTGGATCTTTTCAATTGGCAGGCTTTCGGTAGCAAATGGGTAACTCAAATACTGGTTTCTTCGGGTTGGGTACCGAGTGAGCTGAGAGCAATGCGACTTCATCACTTGGGCACTTGTGCTGCGGGGCAAGTTTCACCACAGCGAACAGGTCAGATTTTTCATCGTACAAATAGCTTGGCGCCGACCCTTTTATCACCTGCTTTATCAAAAGTGGTCGAATTTCATCGAGTGTGCCATGAAATACGTAGGGCAAACTTTCTGAAGAGACTTGGTAAGCAGGGCCTTTGTGACCTTCTAAGAGAACTGCGATCTGTGTGGGTAGGTTTTCTCTATTGATCTTATTGAACCGCACTCGGTTTTGCCACTGGCCTTCTGATGGCGTTTGCACCCTAAAGTTTGAGTCGAGAAAGGGCATTGGTTGCGAGAACACATGCCCTCGATCTTTGACGAGCTTATGGCAAGCTGCACAGGCCATAGACATGTTTCTGACGTTGCCTTTTTGTCTTAAACCGTCTGGCGAAAATATGGCATATCCCCAGCCAGCAGTTTCTTTGTGTAGCTCTTTGTTTCTCACCATGAACTGAATACGCCTTTGGTTTCCCGGAACTTTAGAGCTGGGAAAGGCCAAATCTTCGCGAGTGACAAAACTCACTTTTGCGAACACTGCGCCATCAGAGTAATCTGTTTCACCTGAGCTCATTTGGCTCCAGGCAATGTCGTTAGCATACGTAAATCTAAGTTCATTGGTATCGCCACGATGGCGCACGGTGACGAGCTGCCATGTTTTTGAGAACTCAGGAAAATCAGAAAGATGATATCCATTCATCTCAGTGCTGTTTGTGGTTGATTTGCCAATAGCATGGGTGGCACCCAGAATAATAAAAAATATAGCGGCAAACCCCATACAACAAACGCTATTCAACAGAAGGGGAGAGGTCAAGTCGAGGTCTTTTAGAACACCTCTTAAAACGGGTGTCTTTGACTCTGTTACGCATTGTTTTTAACATTTAACAGAGACCGTGGAGCACGGTGAGCAAAACCAATATGCAAACAGCTATGACAAAGCATTATTTTAGTTCACGAGACGAAGCCGTCTTAAACGCCATTGTAATTGCCGCCATTGTTCTTTTTACTGTGGAGATGATTTTCAAAGTTAGAGTCTCCCCGGTTGAGGCCCAAAACTGGAACATGTTTAAAAATGTTGTGCTACTAAACTCGGTACATTTGGTGTTCCCCTTTTTGTTTTTAGGTTTTTTCGCTCCAGGCAAGCAACTCGTCAGAGCCAAGTTGCAAAACACTGGTGACAGGCGTTTTTTGCTCCTAGCCTTCTCGGCTATTTTTATTTTGGCTATTTTTACTGTGAACAAATCTCTTCTTCCAGCAGGTCTAGAGCCTCTACGCTACTGGACAGTTCACTTGTTTTGGATCATCGTCCCAATGCTTCATTCAATTCGTCAGTCTTGGGGGATATCTGCATTGATGACCAAAGCGACACCTTCAGCACAGGGCCTAAAGAATTACGCCCGTGTAGAGGGCAAGATGATGTTACTGTATTCGGTGGGCTATGTTGTTTTATTTGTATTCAACGATATTGCTGAGCTTCGCCCTTTTCAGATTGTTCCAGCTTTAGTTTGTATTGGCTTTGCAGCTATGGCGATGTTGTCAGCCTGGCGAACACAGCTATTTCGAGGAACAAACAAACTGATGTTTATGCTGAGATTGTTATTGTGGCCTCTTTTTCCCTTTTCAAAAGCTATTCAAATGTTTTTGATTTTGAGTCACGGTTATGAGTACATCGCTTTACTAAAAAAGGGGTTTGATCTCCAAGATACGAAGGTTACCACTGTTTTTGCCCTTTTTGGTATATTTGTGTTTTACGTCGTCATAATAGAGGTCTTAAGGCTGACTGATTATGCTTCGACAACGTGGGCCGCAATTCTGTTAACCAGTTACAGCTTCATCACAATTAGTCATTACTTCATTGATAGTCTGATTTATCGGTTTAAAGACAAAGCTGTAAGAGATGCTCAGAGTTCATGGATGTTGAGCTACAAATAGTCTAGATATACCAGAATTGTAACGAGATTTGAGACTCAGGCAACTATCTTGTAGCGGGTGCTGCGCCCGTTGCCAGTGGTTTGTAAATCACCTGACTCGACAGCATCCAACAACTTGCGACCTGATTTTCTTGAGTTGTAGCCTAGTTTCTCATCTACTTGTTTACGACTAAAAGGCTCAGAGCCAAATTCAGCCTGAAGCTTTTTAACAAAAAGTAGGCTTTCTGAAGGCACAGTTAAGTCGCGTGTATTGAGGGGGTAGGTGATAAGCAAGCCATCGTTTGCTCTCAGCCGGTAGCCATAATTTTTATTATTGTCTATCAATAGGCTTGGTAGAGTTTCATCGATGAACTTACGCAGTCTGATGATCGCCTTGTGTGTTTTGTCAGGAGAAGATAGGGGATTAAAATACTGACCTTCGAAAGCAAACTGGTGTAGCTGATGTACGGTCAGAGGGTTGTAGTAGTCTGAGGCCAAACCTGAGAGCATCTTGAAAAGGACTTGGCTAGGTTTGATCTCTCGCTCACCAACACCACAAATTGCCTCAGTCAAATCAAGGTAAGATGGTCGATTACCTTTTGACCATGTGACTTTACTATTGAGTTTCAGCTCCTCCAGATGTGGTTCCATGTACAGCTCTCGAAACATGGGGTGTGGGCAGGTAAAGTAGATGCGGCTGAATGCCTCACTGTCTTTAAGGTGCAAAGCGACTTGCAGGTCTATGTGTCTCAAAGACTCCCAGTGTCGAAATTGACGAGCCTGATTCTTTATGTGTTCGATTTGAGTGAGAGCCTGCCGGTTCGAGTGGCCCTCGAACCTTAGCTCACCAATAGCGAGCCACTTTTTGGGCAGTATAGAGCTCAGGCTTCCACTGGCAGACAAAATGTCTACAGATTCATTCAACAACTTCTTTGCATGAGGCCAGTTACCTGTGCTTATAAAGACTTGGCCCAACAGCTCGTAACAATTGCCCAAAAGCTTTATTGAGTTTTCTCGCTTGAGAGTTTCTACAAGGTGATGACCAAGCTCGCTTGCCTCTTCAAGTCGGCTGAGTGCTACCATAGATGCCAGGTGGTTCAGTTCGAGGATTCGTCGTCGATAACCTTGCTCACATACAGACAGTGCATTTTCAAGCACTTTGATGCCCGATTTGTAGTCCCAAACATTAAAATAAATGTCTGCGACCTCTAGAGCTGAATCATTGAGGTCTTCTTTAGCTAGTGATTCTAAAAGCTGAACTGCTTCTTTTCCTCGGCCGAGTCGGGCCAAACAGCAAGCGTACTCGATGACCTGTTCTGACAAAGGAGAAGAGGTTTCTGCCTTCACAGCCGAAAACAGACTTTTCGCTCCGCTTAACGGGTCTCCCACGCGGCGACAAAGCCGAGCAAAGCGAACTAGCATTACATCGGGTACTTGAGACCTCTCAAGGCGAGAGATTTCGTCGGCGACAGCTTGGCCATCTCCCTCTGCGACTCGCTCCTCAGATGTTTTTAGCCATTCGTCTGACCATTTCATATCACCTTATCGGCTCTCTTATTGAGGCCTTTGAGGAGTCGGTACAGGTATTGTCTCAATTTGAGACTACATCTAAATCTTGATTTCTTTGTCTATGGCTGAGACAGAGTTGCCGATATAATATTGAGAGGGCGTAAAGGGACATTTCTTGAAGTATCTAATGAATTTTCTAATTTTCTTGGGTCTTTCCTTAAGTTTGGCGCTGTTTCAGAACTGCCGAGAGTCCAATTGGGAAGCCATAAGCCCGCAAGCCAAGAAAGGTGTTCTGCAAAGAGATTCTAATGGTACCGGTTACTCAGGTAAGCTTGAGGTTGTCGCTCCGAGATCTGCTTTGGAAGGTAGTCGAATTAAAGTGAGTGTTCGAGGCGGGGCTCAGCCCTACTCACTCACTGTTAGCAATGCAGGCATACAATTGATTACCGTTGAGCAGGGCCAATACGAATTGGTCATACCTGCAGATCAAACCGACTATAGCTTCACAATTGAAGCCTTAGACTCTGAGGGCTCCAGGGCTTCGGCTTCTATTCAGGTCTTGGGAGAGACAGACTTCTACGATATGGGCTCGGCCTCGGCGATAGGCTTTTACTCTTTTGGCTCTGTTGGCTTTGACTCTCAAACGAGAAAGCTGACCTACTTTGAAACTGACGGCAGCTTCACACAGTTTTCACTCGGGTTCGCTCCACAGACAGGAGATGAAGCAACTTACGGTTTTATAACTCAGATATTAAAAGTCTCAGACAATATGTACATGGTCGATCAAGTCGCAAATTGTGTCTACATTTTTCAGAGCCTATTCTCACCATTTCGGAGACTTGATGACTTGGATGGTGGGCTTGTCTCTCCGAAAGCTGTTGCAGGTAATGAGACTGGTCTTCTTGTTGTGGACAGTCATGACAATAGTGTTTACCAGTTTGATTTAAGCGGGGACCTTCAGGGCAAAACGGTTCTCTCAGGGCTTTCTTCGGGGGCTACCTTGAGAGGAATAGCATTCACGGGTGACGGCCGGATAGCTGTTCTCGATGGTCTCAATCAAAAGCTGCACTTTTATGATTTGAGTCTGAACTACGAAAGTGTTGTAGATCTCTCTGACTCTGTAACTGAAGGGGTTGAATACACCAATTTGTTGTCTGTTGAGAACGGGCGAGATTATTATCTAAGTCGAATCACGCACACCAGTGGCAACACCTTAGAGCAGCTGATCTCTGGCTCTGTGCAGTTTCAGGGAGAGCAACAAACCTTGAAGCTATCTCTGTCAGATGAGGGCAATAACGTGTTAGCACAGCTTTATGAGAAGCCCATTGATGCTTACCACCCTCCAAGTTTCTGCCTGACCTTTGATGATCAAAAAAGACTAGTTGTATGCAATGGCAGAAATGGTGCTCTTGCAATTGATGAAGCTGGAGAGCAAATAAAAGCCTACAACAATCATGATGTTCGCAATGCGATTCCGGCCCCAGGAAGTTTTGTGTTCAACTCTTTTGGTGAACTTGTATCCATTTCTGACCGCTTTGACCTTCGCTATTTTGATAGTGAATTTCGTCTGAAAAAAATTATTAGTTCAGTGCCAGGTAAGCCTCGCATAGCCTGGAGAGATGTGATCAGGGTTGGGGGCGAGGTTTTGGCATTAGAACAAAGCGGGTTGATTCACGTTTTCGATGAAGCCAGTCTCAGCTTTCTGAGAACGCTAGAGCTTAGAGATGAAGCCGGAGAGCTTGTTTCACCAGTCTCTTTTGAGGCCTTCAATCAAAGCATTTATGTGGTGAATTCTGAAAAGGGCCTTACTCGTTTCACCTTATCTGGGGAGTTTGTCGAGAATATGGGGCAAACAGCTTCATTTTACTCAGGCACCGGAGCGAATCGAAGCTTAGACATCGTCGACATTGGAATCGGTTCAACAGGGAAGCTATTTCTATCTGCTCCAGAAAAAGCTGGTATCTTTGTGGTGGAAAGTCTGCAAGACACACCTGTCTGGTACAACTCAGATACGCGACCTGCCAGCATGACAGTCAATGGTGAGGAGACCGTCTACATCGGAGAAAAGCACGACGGCCGCATCTTGAAATTCACTCCACAAGACGGTTTCTCAGTTGCCTTTGCCCAGGCTGGTTCTAGGGCCTTCTTTTTAGACCCTTCGGCCATTCAGTTTGAAGGCAATACCTTTTTTGTCGCAGATGCCGTTAGAAACTCAATTGTGCTCATCCCCTTTGCAGAATAAAAAAACGCCCCTCTTTATAGAGGAGCGTAACAAGAGAAGTCTGAGCACCCACAGTGAATAGGCATGAGCCACTGAGGTTTGTGCAGCCTATTGCGTCTTATCCATATTGGGATGAGTTTCACGACCTGGGGAGATCGAAGAATTAGACTAATAGGCATCAATCAACGTGCATCAGTATTCGAGTGTTTAAGTTCAGTTTTAAATTTCAAATTATCAAAAAACCTCGGCCGAGAGGGTAGGGCGTAGTCTTGGTTAAGTACTCGGCCGAGGCATGTTCTTACTTACACTTATAATTTAATCAATATTGACCTTGGATCACACGGACATCTGATGTCGAGAAAGACCTTCAATGTGGTCAGCATTGCGATATTGCAGATTTTGTAAACTCAGATCATTCTCAGGTGCTAGTCAGGGCCTATTTGTCTCAATTTGAGAACACTCAAGTTCAGGCGTCACTGGTTGACATACCTTTTGTCGTACATTGGTCACATGAAGAGGGGGGAACAACAAATGAAAACTAGGGGCACTGTATGAGATGGGGGTTGGTTTGTTTCCTTCTGTGTTTGGGGTTAGTCCTAGCCACGGGCTTTCAAAATTGTTCAGGTCGTTTTAAGGCGCAGGGGTCGCCTAACGACGACATCATACCTACATCCTCTTTGCTGCCTAATTCGGGGGTTTTAAGCAGCCTAGAGGGTGATTATAAGGTTAGCTGTTCAGATGAAAGCCCGTTGGAATGGACGATTTCATTTACTGGCAATGTGTTCTCACAGCTAGTCGAGCCAAAGTTCGATTGTGATAGTGAGGCTTTATTTGCAATCATGGTATCAACCAATTTCGAAATAAAAAATGAGAGTGAAGAGAGCGGGCTTCGAAGGTTCGATGTGAACCTAATGACTGAAAGCTATGGAGTGATCATGCCTCGGTTTGGCTCGAGTTGGCTAAACCTTGTGAATTTCTGCGGTAAGAACGATTGGGTCAATCAGCAGAGCCAAGAGATCGAAGATCTTTCCGAGTGTGATGACTGGCTCACTTTCGGCCTTTATGGTCT
>JABSOQ010000116.1 GCA_013216195.1 Bdellovibrionales bacterium | reverse complement strand
AAATTTGAAATCTGTAAAAGACCTTCTCAAAGTGCCAAATGAAGAGCTCGTTGGAAAGCTCAAAGGCCTTGATGCAGATTCACTAATGTATCGAGTCATCCCCTCTCTGCTTATGGAGATCATGGAGAAGTACTTCAGACTTGAAGTCGAGGGGCTCGAGAACATTCCAAAAAGAGGCAAAGCGGTCTTCGCCCCAAACCACTCTGGCTACTCGGGCTTCGATGCCTTGATGTTGGCACATGAGATTCAAAAAATTACAGGCCGCACCCCAAGAGTTTTGACTCATAAGCTTTGGTTTCTAACGAAGACCACAGCTATACCGATGAACAAAATGGGCTTTATTGAGGCCACCCGTGAGAACTCGTTAAGGTTCTTGAAGAAAAACCAACAGGTACTCCTGTTTCCAGAGGGTGAGTTTGGAAACTTTAAACCGAGCTCAAAGGCCTATCGTTTACAAGAGTTTAAGCGGGGGTTTGTACGCGCTGCTATTGAAACCAATGCTCCTATAGTGCCTGTGATCGTAATTGGCGCCGAAGAGACTCATATTAACCTGCAGCAGCTCAAATTGAGTAAGTATTTGCGAGGCTTAGTTCTACCTTTGCCTTTAAATGTTTTGCCTCTGCCTGCCAGGTGGAAGATTTTGTTTCTGGAACCCATTCATCTACCATACAAGCCAAGTGCCGTGAACGACTCGGAACTTATGCACGAGATAGCCGAAGATGTTCGAGAACAGATGCAGAGAAGACTGAACAAAGAATTGAAAAGCCGAGATTCTATCTATTTGTAATCATCAATTTCGATCACTTAATTGTCAGCCCCGATAGCTGTGATGATATTGAGCCACTGTGAAACCAAAAAACCAGGGCTCGTAGGGTCACGACTTACCATCGTAGAAGTTATGAATGCGGCGATAGCTACCGCCACCACCAATAACAGAATGTACTCAACCACAATTTGACCTTCTTGCCCAATCGGGCGATAAGAGCGCTGACATGTCAGAGAAGAGCCAAATGACTGATGAAAGTTCATCAGATGAAAAAGCCAAGGAAGCCGTATACGCAAAAATGCAGCTAGCAGCTGGCATAAGCCTTTTGGTATTTGCTCTAGGGCTCGGAGCTTTTTCATACGTATACAAATCCTCTACTAAATTGCCTCCTCCTAAGTATAGCAGATCTCAGGATGTAAAGAAATGGCCCAAGCAGGCTCTCGTGCAACCTCTACGCCAAGATCTCACCTTAGTTAGCTTCTGGGCCCATTGGTGCAAACCTTGCTTAGACGAAATGCCAGACATGATCACTCTGGCCAGTAAGCTTGAGGGGCTGCACATCTTGTTTGTGAATGCCGATACCGAGGAGAGCTCTGAGCTTGAAGCCAAAGAATTCGCTAAATCTTTGCCTAAAAGTGCCGACATCAGCTTCTCATGGTCTGAAGGCAAAGCCTTGATGAGTGGACTGGGCACACAGGTCTTACCTGCACACTTCTTGTTAAAACCCTCTGGTGATGTGCTTTGGCACGAAGTCGGCCAGGTGGACTGGCGAAGCCCACTGTTAAAAGAAGACTTTGAGAGAATCTACAAAGTGCTTGAAACAAATGGTTCAGGAGCCAACTGAGAATTGAGAATTTGAAAGAGTCCCTCCTGGATTCTTACAAATTCTAACTCACCAACCGGCCCCCGAACACCCAATACAAAATCATCACCCAAAACCTCAGAGGCTATGGGGGCGTCAAACTCTCCTTGCATCGGAGAAAATGACAAATCGAAAGTTTCAGAATTTGGGTACAACATTATGAAAATGTTGCGACCAGACTCTTTGATTCGCGTTTTCGCGTCTTGATAAATGTCAGACAGTTTTTCTTGAAGTTGAAAATAGACTCGAAGGGCCTCAGACTCTTGAGACTGAGAAAAGTAGATTCGAATTGGCCCATCAAACACAGCCGCGTTAAAGACTGGTGAGTAAAAACGTGATTGCGTCAGTGACGACACTGTTTGCCTCATATGATTGCTCCCATCCTTGGTGGCGAAATCATTCCCAAAATTTTTTGCGCGTGGGGTTGAGGCCCTATCGACCTACACCTTAAGACTAGTAAGAGAGCAGCATGAAAAGCAAAGGCTTTTTCAAACTAAACTGTTTTATTTTTGTCATTCCAGAGTAATTCACCCTCTCGGTAAACCGAGCGAACCGGATGAAAGCCAACTTGATAAAACAGATTTTCAATTTCAGTTTCGAAACAAATGAAGTCGCAAACCTTGCCCACAGTTAAACTGCCCCTATCGGCCTGCAAACCCAGCGCTTTTGCACTTCCATAAGTATAGGCGGTAACAACTTCAGACAAACTCATTTTCATTAACAGACGTGCAAGAACCCCCACAAAATTCAAAGACTGTGTCGGACTACTGCCTGGATTAAAGTCGGTAGCCAAGGCCACTGTAGCTCCGGCATCTAGTAGGTCTCTTGCCTTTGGGTAGGCCATCTTCAAATAGAAATCGGCGGTTGGCAGCAGAACACATACAGGTGCTTTGCTTTCACCAAGCTGACGAATGTGCTCAGGCCCAAGCTCGACGAGATGATCAACTGAGAGAGCCTCAAACTCTGCGGCCAGCACAGCTCCACCCTGATCCGATAGCTGCTCAACATGAGCTGTGATTTGCAAACCCAACTCTTGTGCCTTTTGAAAATAGGCCCTGCCATCGTCAGGGTCAAAAAAGCCCTCTTCAATAAAAATGTCAGCTCGGTCTGCCAATCTTGTCTTAGCAACCTCTGGCAAAGTCTTATTCATGATCTCTTGCATGTACTCAGACTTAGACCTCTCTGCGGGCACAGAGTGGGGTCCCAGATAGGTAGTCACGACCTTTGGGCCTTTCAGAGAGCGAGCGACTTTGAGCATCTTGATCTCGTCTTCGTGGCTGAGTCCGTAGCCACTCTTCACCTCTAAAGCCGTCACACCCTGCTTAACAAATTCAGCCACTCTGCTCTGAGCAAGAGCTCTCAGGTCTTCTGCACTAGCTCCTCTCGTCGCATTAACGGTTGAGAGGATACCGCCTCCACGCTTTGCGATCTCTTGGTAGCTCACACCCTGATTTCGCATCTCAAACTCATCTGACCGATCACCAGCGAACACCAAATGAGTGTGGCACTCGGTGAAAGCCGGTAGAATATTTGTACCAGAAAGAGACACTATCTCTGTATTTGATGAGACACCTAAAGCTTGCCGACTAGCTTCAAACTCCGAGCGGCTACCTAACCAGCGGATGAGCCCCTGATCTTCAACAATTACAGCATCTTCGATGAAGCCTAACGACTCAGATTGAGCCACTCTGCCGTCACTGTCGTGGGCTTCCTGCAAGCTGTAACATTTTTTGATATCGACAAAGACTCTCATGGCGCCCTTTTTCTTAAAATATACAGAAAACGTCTCGAACAGACTCAAGTTTATCTCAATATAGACCGATCAAGACTAAGGTCGAGGTATGGTGGTTTGGTTGGTTACCCATTGAAGGGACCACCTCTTTCCTTACGTCTAAAACGATTATGTTTCAAAGGCAATTAGCAACTCATTCCCCTGCTTCGAGGAACGCTCCACTATGTCTTGACCACTGAGGCTGGTCCCTCAGTCTCTCGGACCCAAGGCCGGGTCCGAGATCTTTTTTTCCCACATTCTGGCCTGCAGACAAAACCCGAGCAGCCCGATAAATGCTGCATGAGCAAGGTCAATCTTAAAGACTTCTTCAACCTTACAAACGAACTTTTGTGCATAGCGAATGCTGAAGGCTATTTCGTTGAAGTGAACCCCAGCTGGGTACCGGTGACTGGCTACTCAGTCAAAGAATTGAAGTCTAAGCCCTTCATTGAATTTGTACATCCTGATGACAAAGAAAAGACGGTAGCCGAAGCTGCCCGACTGCACAATGGTGCAACCACTGTTAAGTTCCAAAACCGCTATCTTTGCAAAGACGACTCGGTTCTTTGGCTCAATTGGAACGCTCATGTTGTAGACGGTAACATTTATGCTGTCGCAACAGATGTGACAAACTTACAAGAGCAGAAGTTCTTCTTTAATCAAATGCAAGAGTCAGCAAGCATAGGTTACTGGAAGTTAGACCTCAAAACTATGAAGCCGTACTGGAGCGAGAAGACCTACGACATCCACGGTCGCCCACGCGGTGAAGAGGTCGACCTACAAAATGCAATCAACTTCTATAAGCCCGCTTACCGACCGGTAATTGAAAATGCCGTTAACCACGCCATTGAAACGGGAGAGGGCTGGGACTTAGAATGTGAATTCGTGAATGCACAAGGCAAAGAGATGTGGGTGCGCACTATTGGAGAAACATCTCAACTGAATGGCAAGGTCGTAGAGGTTTACGGCATTTTTCAAGACATTACAGAAAAGAAAGAGCTCGACCTCATGCTTGAGACTAGCCTGAAAGAGTCACTGAGGTACAAAAAGGCCGTTGATTCCCAGGCTATTGTTGTCGTGACCGACGCAAAGGGCACAATCACTTATGTGAATGAGCGCTTTTGCGAAATATCAGGCTACAGCCAGTTTGAACTTATGGGCAAAAATCATCGCATGGTCAATTCAGGCTACCACCCAAAAGAGTTTTGGAAGCACATGTGGTCCACGATCAAGAGCGGCCAGCAGTGGCAAGGGCTTGTAAAAAACCAAGCAAAAGACGGCTCCTACTACTGGGTCGACACCTCAATCACACCTATTAAAAACAAAGCTGATAAGATTGAAGAGTTCATGGCCATTCGGTTTGACGTTACCGAACGGGTTCTACTTGAAGAAAAAGTGCAAAGCCAAGCTAACAATCTGATTCGCTCTTCAAGATTGGCTTCACTAGGTGAAATGGCTGGTGGGGTGGCTCACGAAATCAACAACCCTCTCGCTATCATCACTGCGGCCTTGGCCATACTTCAAAAGCCGCTTGAAAATGAAACTGTCCCCTCGAAGTTGATCAAACCGACGATCGACACTATTGCCAAAACTTCACACCGCATCTCAAAAATTGTTGAGGGTTTGAGATCATTCTCGCGGGAGACCGACGAAAACGAAACTAAGGTCATCAGCTTACAAGATATGATCAAACAGACCCTGGCTTTTTGTAGCGAGAAGTTTCGCTCACATGGTGTAGACATAGTGCTGGAAGCCTCAGAAGAAATCATAGTGGATGTAAATCCACAACAGATCGAGCAGGTTCTACTCAACTTGTTAAACAATGCTTTTTATGCTGTTCAAGAACAACCAAAAAAGACAATCACGATCAAGCAAGAACTCTCAGGAGACATTGCCAGGCTCACTGTTGCCGACTCGGGCACAGGCATTCCAGACGATGTGGCAGAGAAGATCTTTCAACCCTTCTTTACTACTAAACCTGTCGGAGCAGGTACTGGGCTCGGGCTAGGCATATCGTTTGGTATCGCTCAAAGACACGGCGGCAGACTGTACTTGGACCAAACGGCTGAACTAACTACTTTCGTGCTAGAACTCAAAACAGTTTCAACCGCTAAAACTCAAGAAAGCTCAGGCAAACAAGTCGCTTAGTAATACCCTCTGTTAACGATAGGCTTTTTCTGTTGAAGCAAAAACTCTCCAGATCAAACCAACGACTGCGGTCGTAGTCACTTCTTGCCTCAACAAAGGGCTATTTTGGTTGCGAGCCCACTCCAAACTGTTCAAACCAAAACTTGCAGCAAGTATGTAGTCAGGCGACAAACTCCAGATCACACCCAAGCGATATCTCATTTCTAAAAAACCCTCGCGAGCGGAATAGGCCCTTCGACCTTCAATGGCAAAACGTTTAGGCACTGTATAGAAGTAGTCCATTAAAGGTCGTGTGGCATAAACTCCTGCAACAGAGGCCACTACCCGCAGCCTTCCATCTAAAAAGCCACGGTAGTCATATTGCAAGCTAGGCAAGAATACAAAACCCCTTCCGTCTAAACGACCGAAGTCTGTTGAGAAGACCGTTTGCACAGGAAGGTTGAGCCAAAAGCGATCTCTGGCATCTTTCTCTAGAATTCTGTATCGAAGTCTCGGCCCCACTCTACCGATCCAGTCCTGATCTGGCATACCCTCTCTTGCTTCATTCTCCTCTGAGTTGGCTGGAAAGGCAGCTCCAGCAGCGAGATCGAGATCCCAGTTCTCGAGATCGAAGAAACGCCCCCGAACACCTCCATCTTCATCAGCTCTCAAGTATCTGCCCCTGTATATGGCGTAAGGAAGCCCTAGGGTTCGCACCCGGCTTTGATCAGATCCTGGATAATCTGGTAGCTGAAAAACAGCGGCTCCCACCCCTACCTCGTAAAGGGGTCTGTCATTTCTCTCGTCTCCAAGAGTTTGCCCCTCCGCCAGAGAGCCCGAAAGAGCCAAGAGCATTGCCAAAAGTGTTAAACCCATAGACACCAGTCTGTCATTATTTCATATCAGCGAAAACAAAAATCCCCTATCACAGAAAATCATGTGGAAATGCAAACATTTGCAGTAACATGCTGCCAGATTGAATTTTGGGATCAAGACCCGAGATCAATCTCAAGAAGAAGGAAGGCAAATTTGAATTTTGGATTATGGGTCACCACATTGGTGTTGCTTTCGGCAGGGCTGTATTCCAGCTTTGCTGCCGCCAACTCATGCCTTCGAGACGACATTCAGTTTACTATAGCCAGTCAAAGTGGTGCAGCTGAGCGTACTGAACAGAATTTTGTCATGTACCTTGAAGTTGATAACACGCTAGACCACTTTTCTGCACTTGGTGTCTCTTCATCTGAAACCCTTGCACTTGTTGGCTTAATGCAGACAGTTGTGCAGTCTGGGCTGTTCGTACAAAGTCGACATTTTCTACCCGAACCCTCAGAAGATGAACTACGCATGCGGATGGGAGTTCTAGCGGTCTATACACGCTTTGTGTTTAGCTATCATCCTCGGCTTGAAAGATTTTATTCTTTTTTTGAAGCGCAGTTTCGATTGTTCTCTCAAGGACGCCTCAAAGATGCTCAAACCTCTCAACTCAAAGCGCTCATTTTGCCCGAGCGCGGCTCAGAAAACGATCAAGCCTGGAGCCTGTTAGCCTCAAGTCATCAATTGACCGACAAACTGCAATCTGAAGAAGACATCTTCGTTGCCCTAAGCATAATGAATCAATTTGCTTTTATTGTTCTACAGCAAGTGGCTTTCAACGTGACTCCATCTCTCAACGCAGTGACAGTTCATATGGAGCAAGCATTGGCAACCAATGCAGAACCCTCGCGTTGGAGCAATGTTGCAGAGAAGCTTGTCGAGTGGCATTTGGCCCAAGCCACACCTGTGATTAAACACAAGGCATGCGAGCTTAACCCAGAGGTCTACATTAGTGTCAGCGTGCCTGAGAGCGGAGATTTCAAGCGAATATACCGCAGGCAGCTTCTGCAAGTTGATTGGGACCTCGTTAGAGCGGCCCCGATACCTTAAACCGAATTAGAAGATTAGAGCCACAATGACTTCACACCGCGCTCTTTCGCAGTAGCCTTCGCATCCTCATAGCCAGCATCTACATGGCGGAACACACCCATAGCGGGGTCTGCGGTCAGAACCCTCCGCAACCTCTCGGCGGCAGCGTCGGTGCCATCAGCTACAATAACCTGACCGGCATGCAGACTGTAACCCATGCCTACACCACCTCCGTGATGAAAACTCACCCAAGTGGCACCGCAGGCGGTGTTGACGAGTGCGTTCAAGATTGGCCAATCTCCAACCATATCACTGCCGTCGATCATACCTTCTGTCTCGCGGTTTGGTGAGGCAACAGAACCGCAATCGAGGTGATCTCGACCGATAACTACTGGCGCTTTCAACTTGCCTTGCTTTACGAGCTCATTAAATTTCAGGCCGGCTTTCGCTCTCTCGCCATACTCTAGCCAACAAATTCTGGCGGGCAGGCCTTGAAAATGAATTCGCTCTTCAGCCATATCCAACCACTTCAGCAAATGAGTTTTTTCTGGGAACAGCTCTCTCAGCGCATCATCTGTGACTTTGATATCTTCTGGATCACCAGACAAAGCTACCCATCTGAAAGGTCCAGACCCCTTACAAAAAAGAGGTCGAATGTACTCAGGAACAAAACCTTTGAAGTCAAAAGCATCTTCAACACCAACATCTTTCGCCATGGCTCTAATGTTATTGCCGTAATCGAAAGTGATCGAACCTTTCTTCTGCATCTCTAGCATGCCCTCGACGTGTCGACCCATGCTCTTCTTAGATAACTCAACATACTTCTCTGGGTCATCTTGTCTGAGGTGAGCTGCCGACTCGAGATCATAGCCTGCTGGAATATACCCGGTAAGAGGGTCATGCGCAGAGGTCTGATCAGTCAATAGATCTGGCTGAAAACCTGCAGCGATCATTTCGTGAATGAGTTCAGACATGTTACCCAACAAAGCAACAGACTTAGCTTCACCGCTCGCCTTGTACTTTTCGATTCTCGCAATGGCATCTTGTAGTGAATCAGCCCGCTCATCGACGTAGCCTGTCTCAAGCCTTCTCTTAATTCGATGCGGATCGACCTCGACAGCCAGAACGCAGGCACCTGCGAAAACGCCAGCTAGAGGCTGCGCTCCACCCATGCCGCCAAGGCCCGCAGTGAGAATACATCTGCCCTTTAAGCTGCCACCAAAATGCTGTCTTCCAGCTTCTGCAAAAGTCTCATAAGTGCCTTGCACGATGCCCTGTGTGCCTATGTAGATCCATGAGCCGGCAGTCATTTGACCATACATCATCAAACCTTGCTTATCGAGCTCATCAAAAACTTCCCAACTCGCCCACTTCGGCACCAAGTTGGAATTTGCGATCAGCACTCTTGGCGCGTCTTGGTGAGTTTTGATCACACCAATTGGCTTGCCCGACTGAACCAAAAGAGTTTCGTTATTCTCAAGTTCTTTCAGAGCCTCTAAAATCTTGTCGAAACACTCCCAGTTTCGTGCCGCTTTGCCTCTACCACCATAAACAATTAACTCCGAAGGAATCTCAGCATTATCAGGATCTAAATTGTTTTGTATCATTCTGTAAACGGCTTCTTGCTGCCAGCCCTTGCACACAAGGTTTGTACCTGTAGGCGCTTTGACTTCTCTTTCCCCTAACATTCTAACTCTCCCACCGTGTTTTGAATTGCGGCAATCAATTTGCCCTCGCGAATCAAGTTTTTAATACTTTCGATGTCATCAGAAAACACTCTGTCTTCTTCGGCAAATGGCACCTGCTCCCTGACCACATTGTAAGCCTCAAGCACCGTACTCGCAGGCTGAAGAGGCTTTAGTATGTCGAGAGCCTGACACGCTGAGAGGATCTCCATCGCCACTATGTTCTCCGCATTCTTTACGATTTGACCCAGCTTTCTAGCTGCAATCGTGCCCATACTCACGTGATCTTCTTTGTCTGCAGAGGTTGGAATACTGTCGACTGATGCCGGGTGAGCCAAAATTTTGTTTTCACTGACCAAAGAGGCTGCGGCAACCTGCACAATCATCAAGCCGCTGTTAAGCCCACCCTTGGGAGCCAAAAAGGCCGGCAGTTCACTCATCGCAGGGTTGATCAATTTGGCAATACGGCATTCACTAATACTCGCCATGGCACTCATTGCCACACCCAAAAAGTCGAGAGCAAAGGCAACAGGCTCACCATGGAAGTTCCCACACGAGAGCACTTTGCCGTCTTTGGCAAATACCAAGGGGTTGTCGGTGCTTGAATTCGCCTCTATTTCTAGAGTCTCGAGAGTGCGCCCAATTGCATCTTTCGCAGCACCATGCACAGCTGGCATACAACGCAATGAGTAAGCATCTTGCACCTTGTTGCAATCAATATGGCTTTCGGCAATCGGAGAAGTTGAGCCCAGCAACTTCAACATGTTTCTAGCAGTTTTGGCTTCACCAGGGTGGGGCCTAGTCGCCGCAATCAAAGGATCAAAAGCATTTCGACTACCACGCAAGGCCTCAAGAGACATCGCTCCAGCGAGATCTGTCATCCACGCCAGGCGTCTCGCCTCTTTGACGTTTAGCAAACCAACGGCAGTCATGACTTGGCAGCCATTGATCAGAGACAAGCCCTCTTTGGCTGCGAGCTCTAGTGGCTCTAGCCCTTTTTGAGCTAGAACTTCTGCTGCCGACACCTGCTGACCATTTTGCCAAACCTTTCCCTCGCCCATAAGACCCAAGGCCAAATGTGATAGAGGGGCCAAATCACCACTCGCTCCCACACTCCCCTGCTGAGGAATCACCGGTATGACTTCGTTGTTGAGAAACTCCAATATCTTTTCTACTACAAGCGGGCGAATTCCAGAGTGCCCCCGAGACAAGGCATTGGCCCTCAAAAGCATGATGGCTCTCGTCTCTGGCACCGAAAAAGGTTCACCGATTCCGGTTGAATGAGAGCGAATCAGGTTTTTCTGAAGCTGTACGATATCTTCTTTTGAAATTTGCACAGAGCTGAAGGCACCAAACCCAGTATTAACACCGTACATGACTTCGCCGCCATTGATCCGACCCTCGATATACTCTCGAGACTCGTTCATTAATCTCAAGCTCTGCTCTGACATTTTAACGCTTTCTGCGCCTGGCAGCTTGTAGGCAACTTGCCACACTTGCTCCACATTTAAGTCTGAACCATTAATCTCAATCATGTTTCGCCTCTTTCAAGTTGGCTATAGCCACTTCATAGCTTTCGTTTTTGTAGATGTAAGAGCCCGCCACGAGAACATCAGCATTTCGCAGTTGCTTCGCAGTCTGATCAGACACTCCTCCATCAACTTCAATCAGATAATTCAAACCAGGATCTTGCTCTCTCATTCTCTTAAGTTCATCAACTTTGGCGACTTGATCTTGCATGAACGACTGCCCTCCAAAACCTGGGTTCACAGTCATAACGAGAACAAGGTCGACCGAGGGCAGAAAGGGCACGATCTCCTGAAGGTCGGTGGCGGGGCGAAGAGTGATACCAGGCTTCATGCCAAGTTCTCTGATCGTCTGTAGGGTTTCACCAACATACTGGGTCGCTTCGACATGAATGGTGAGATAGTCAGCCCCTGCCTTAGCAAAATCTTCGACATACTTCTCAGGGTCATCGATCATCAGATGAACATCGAGCGGTTTTGTAGAAACTGGCTTCAGGCATTTCACAACCGGAGCCCCGATTGTGAGGTTTGGCACAAAGTGACCATCCATCACATCTACGTGAATCCAATCGCAACCGGCTTTTTCTACCGCCGAGACCTCGTCAGCCAGCCTTGCAAAATCGGCTGACAAAATACTAGGGGCAATCATAAAGCTACTCTTCTCCAAGTCGGTCTCCTTTTTTCAATACATGCCCTTTCAGGTAATCATCAATTTTCATTTTTGGCTTCGATTCAGGTTGCACCAATCTCAAAGACAAAACTCCGTCACCTGTGGCCACCCATAGTTGATCACTGTCAGCTTTGACAACCTCACCTAAGCCCGCCTGAACTTCAAAATCTACGACATCTACCTTGTGTAGCTTTAGTTTTTTACCGGCCACCAATGTAAATGTACCTGGGCCCATCAGCATACCTCGAATGTGATTACGTATCTTCACAGCTGGCCAAGACCAATCAATTCGACTTTCAGACTTTTCGAGCTTGTGGGCATAAGTCACCAAAGCCTCATCTTGTGGTGTTGCTGCGCGGTTGCCCCGTAGATAGTCCATAAAATCAACCTTAAGCAACTCTTGAGATAGAGGGAGCATTTGAGCAGGAAGATCTAGAGCCGACCCCTCATCGTGAATTCTCAGACGTCGCTCACCAATCACATCGCCGGCATCCAGTTTTTTCACCATGTCCTGAAAGCTAACTCCGGTTTCTCGATCCCCCGCCATCACCGCTCTCTGGATGGGGGCGGCCCCTC
>JABSOQ010000115.1 GCA_013216195.1 Bdellovibrionales bacterium | reverse complement strand
AAATTGGCAGTTTGTACCCTTACGTTCAACATGACGGTTACGTTGTCATGTTCTCTGAAGAGTTTGATGGCAAGCACGATGTGGTTCGCTTCCTCGTCCAAAGAGAAGCTCCTGTTAAAGACTTCGCCATCTCCTACTACTGGTCGAAGTACATTGTCGAAGGCCGGGTGGTGCTAAGGCGGTTTGTCGGCACTGAGCCTACTGGCTGGAAGAATCACACCGTGGACGTGAACACGCGAGAGTACCTTGGTTCGCAAGGCCGCCGGGTACTGAACCTATCAGATGATGAAAAAGAGCTGCTACAAGACTGGGGTATACAGCAGCTGTAGTTCAGAGCTGTACAGGGCTTGATCTGTTAGACAAATATTTCAAATCAGTGTCGATTCAGCGCTGCTCTGCCTGAGGTGTGCTAAACAGAAGGCATGGAATCAAGACTGAATGACCTCGAAATGAGAATCGCATACCAAGATCAGATTATCGAAGATCTCAACAAAGTCGTTATCGAATTGCGAAGAGAAGTTGAGCGCCTCAATAGGCGGGTAGAAGAGAGCGAGAATCAAGAGGACGCTCTCAATTTGAAAGATCTTGCCCAAGAGGTTCCTCCACCCCATTACTAGGCTTTTAGCAGCCGTACCGAGCACTGAAAAATACTTGGTAACCCCTTTGAATCTTTACAGGTCCCATTGGCTTGTCTTGCCGTGCATTCAAGTAGGATATAGGGTTCCGCAGTCTGGGGTGATGGAAGGTTTTTAGATGTTCTCATTGATACTTCGTTCGATTTTGGTGTTATCGATTGGTCTTGGCCCTTGCTCGATTTGGGCGAATCCTGATCAGATTAACCTCAGCCCGACCAAAGAAATTGAGCTGCAAGAGCTCTATGGTATAGAGCCCTCCCAATTCACCGCAGCACTCTACGATGTGACAACTCTGTATGACAGCATGGAAGGCGTATCCCTCTCGGCCTCAGTCGCCGGCGAGTATTTGCTTTTTCAGGCAGAAAGGGCGGGCGAAGCTTTGCCGGCCTACATTTGTCATTTGCATACAGATGCACCTCATCACTGTGACCCAGTGAATGTTAACGAAGTGCCACTTGAGGTGTATCAGCCGTTCTTATCAGTGACTCCTTCTGATATGGCCAACCTTATGGGTGGAGCTGAGATGCTGGCGCAGTACGACCCCTCGGTCATGATCTGGATCGCAATAGGTGCAGCTTCGTTCTATTTGGTGAAGAAGGGGATCAACAAGTACCTATTTGGTCAGTTCTTGGCCAGAGAAGCAGATGGGCATTCGCATTTGATTTTGAGTGACAAGGCCCTGCACGACCAAGCCCATAGTAGGCAGCATGTGGCTCAAGACAGTGTCGCAAGTTTGCATGAAATTGTAACGGCACATGAGTCTCTAGCAGCAGAACCTGCACCTGTTGATAGTGAACAGCTCAAGCAGCAAGCGAGTGAGATGTTAGCAGAGGATGCAAGGCTAGTGATTAAACAACTTGTGCACGCAGCGACTGGGCACAAGTGCAGTCATTCTCACGGGCACGATCACGATCATTCGAAATGCGGCAGCTCAAAGAAGGCCGCACAGACTGAGCTCAAGCGAGGAGCTGTGTTTGGTTGGGCTAAAACGATGGGGGTTGATCTCTATCGTGAGCTGATTCGACCGATTTATCTGTTGGGTAAAGGCGCACTTGATCTTGTAAGAAAGCGTAGCTCACGAAAACAACTTACAGCCTTTGCAAGAATAGAGGCCAATAGAATGTTAACTGAGACAGACGCCCTTTTCACTCTCGCTTTCTTAGGTGGAGTTTTCGGGCTTAAAGTCGGTGGAGAGACTCTAGAGACTCTTGTAGTCGGGCCTTATCATGCCTTTTGTCATATTTCAGATGCAGCAGTTTTGGTAGTGGGCATGTCGGCTTGGGCGAGTTATCACTGTGTTAGGCAAGCTGGCAAGTTCGCGAAGTTTGGAAGCCTCGTGAGTGCGAAGTATTGGAGTCTGATCTTTGCATCTTTCAAAGACAGACTAAGTGTTGCCACCCGCTCCGACGCCAAAGTCGAAGCGCGAGCCAAAGCCGACGACTCAAAAGCCGTCTTCTTAGCTTTGCGAATGCTTAACAGAGAGCTGAAGATTCTAATTCGGCAAAAGAATGCTAGAGAAAAGCTTTCGAACTCTAGGGCAGGGCAGCTAGCAAGATGGCTCGGCGTGCAAAATAAAAGGCTAGAAGATCTGGCTACTCGCTCGGTCATGATTGAAAGAGGTCATGTCGACTCTGCGGATGGTGCCCTGGAGCAAGATATTGCAAGCTGGTTTGAGCAAAATGAAAGAATCGTGAAGCTCACCATGTCTTGGAGTGAAGAGATTGCTGATCAGGTAAGGGCCTATTATGCAGGCCACCTCTGCCGAGAATCACTGTCAAAGCCCAACTAGTAAGACTAATTGCCGTAACAGTAAATGCTAGGTTTAAGGCGAATTGCACTTAAGCAGGGCTGAATTTTGGCCAGCAAAGCCTCTAAGTCGCAAGTAAAACCTCGTGAAAACAGTAACATAGCCAATAACATTAGATTGCCTGTATGGAACAGAGTTGCAGTCTACCACCGTGTCGTTGACAGTCAGGATCGTGATCATGAACAGGATGCGCTCATCAGTTGTATTCGCATTTTTGGTGTTTGGCAGTAGCCTCGCTAGCGCCAGTGGCGGCCCTTCGTGCGGGCTCGAACTAACCCATGACATCAGAGCAGCGGCAAGCGTTGTGCCTTTAGTTCAGCAGCTCTCAAGCGATCTTGAGGAGCTCACGAATGGTGGTGATCTTGGAGTTTTCCTCGAGGCCTTGGGGCCTTTCAGACCTAGCCGAGCAGAACCCTTTGAGCAGTTACTCTCATTGTTCGGAGAAGAAGATCCCGTAAAAGAGGCCGTTCGTGACGCCTTCACTGTATTCGGCAAAAGGCAGGGTTTGGTTGAAGAGATGGCAGCACTGCTTCCCAGCGACAGACAATCAGTCATGGTTGCAGGTGACTCTTTGTTTCACCTGACCTTGGCTCACCTAATTTCAGGTGAGTTACGCCGAGCGCGCAGACACATTGAACTCCCTCAAGTGACTGCGGAGATGTCGAAAGAGGAGATGGTGACCTACTCTTTGGCTATGGTGGTGCTAGAGCATCATCGGTTATGTTTACGGTCTCCAGTTGATTGCCACCCTTACATCAAAAACCTCGGTCGCCTTTATACTCTGTTTGAGCCTCGAGAGAGTGAAAACTTGAACTTGTTTCCTCCTGCTGATTCGACAGTGCCAGGAGCCTACCTCGATGTCGCCACAGGAGTGCTTTTTTCGATAATTGAATCGATGCCTCACTTTGAAAGAGACCGTGACTACCTCTTGTTAGACAATTCTCCCTTTGTGGTCGCAGGGCTAGATTCACTTGCTGCACAGTACGAGTTAGATCGAGTAAATTCTGTTCGAGTGGACGCCTCAAACATCGAGTAGTTAAAAAAGCTCAAACAGCCTTTAGCGGTGTTAAGAGTTAAAAACGCAATTTCGTATGTTGAGGGTTTCGGTATTGGCCTAGTTGAACTCAGCAGTTGGGTCGTTCCTGGCGGAAAAATTGTCTTCATGTTCGACCAAGATTTTCAACGGCAGATCGTTAACAGGTATCACGGCCCGCTTCTGGATCAGTTGCGAGCCGAGGGCTGGGTGGAGTCTGAATTGACGGGGTACCAGCTGTCAGGTTTTGAGTTCGTAAGACCAGAAAACTAAAAAAGTGTTGGGCGTAGAGAACGGAGAACAAAATGTCATATAGGTTAGAACTGAAGAGTTACATAGCCAAAGCAGTTGTGGTTTTAGCAACGCTACTGCTTCCGTTAGCTTCTTTCGCAAACGAGAAGTACGACTCGGCAGTTGAGAACTACATTGGCGAAGCCCCACTTGAGAATGTTGTGGCTGGCTGGAGAGGAGGCTACCGAGTGCGAGCAATGGAGCTTTACGAGTCTGATACTGAACTAGGTGTGAAACTTCGTGCTGCCATGAGCATTCTCAAGGGCTGCGGCTATATGATCGTTGAGTACAATGTTGTCGATCTCGATTATCAATATCGAAACCGAGGTTACAACCGCAAAGTTGGTGTGATTCACGGCAAAGAGTTTTACAGCGACAATGACCCAGCAGTTCAGCCTGGAGATGTTGTGGGCTCAGGAGCTTGGTGGAATGCGAAACTGGTAGTCATGCAAGGAGCTACTGAGCTCAGCACTGATGAGCCGGCGCAGGGCGCAGATCAGTTTTTTGGCGAGATGAGACCTCTTCTTTCAGATCCAGAAAGGTCGGCAAGGTTCACAAGCTTTCATTTTGCAGTCTTTGCTCTCAGTTTCTTAGAGCGAAATGGTTATGTTTATGATTCTGAAGAGCGGGTCTATCTTGAGCCAGAAAATGCTTTAGAAGGTTGCCAGGTTCACCAAGGCTCGTAGTCGCAGGGTCTTGGCCTTGCTGTTTAAAGTGGTATTCAACGTCTTTAATAGGAGCTCTTATAAAGTTTGGCCTCCACGGCTTGGAGTATTGCCAGAGGAGCCCCTTGCTCTGCCAGCGTGTGATTGAGTGTGAGCTCGCATAAAAACTGTCTGGCCTAGGTAATTTTTATCTTAAAAACGCACTGAAAACAGATAGGTGTGAGCTCAGGTTGGTATGAGTCATGAATACTTGCAGGCCCATGAAGACCGATCGAGAAACCTCTAAAACACATTGGCTAGGCAAGCTGGCAGTGACAGTGCTTGCTGTGTGCTGCTCGGTCGGGAATGCCTCCACAGAGCTGTCTGATCAGTTTAGAACCACGGTCTCAGAATTGAGCTCAGATGAGCTGCGTTTTCATTCTCAAAAGTTCTCGAGCAAGATTCACTATCTCGTCAATTCAGCTGAAGTCGACAGACGCTATATCTTGGGCGTGCAAGCCGAACGAAACCCAGAGGTGGTTTTACCTACCCTTAACGACTTTCAAAGTGTCAACGGCCAGTTGGATCTTTTGTTTAAGGGGCAACAGCTAGAGCAAACCAGCATAAAACAATGCGCACACTATTTCGAATCAGCTCAGCAAGGCTATGAGCGTTTGTTAGATATCGCCCAGCAGCTGTTAGATGATCCCACTTATGGCGTGCACTCACTGCTCGGCTATTCTGGTCAGCATGCACCCATCCCCTTGGCTGAGCCGTCAAGAGAGTCTCTCAAACTAGCCGTGCACTTCGAGATCTTATCTAAGTCGCTAATGTCACAATCGGTATTCTTTCTTTTTGATCAAGAATCCTATAGCCCCGTTATGCAAACTCAAGCGGGAGCTTGTGAACTTGAGAATCGAGCTGAAATCAAAAGGCTTTTCGGTGTGCGTTTGCGGATTGTTCAGGCTTTGCAGCTTCAATTGGTCGGCGAACGCGGGTTTTATGATGTGGCACCATTCACCGAACAGTTTCATCCGTTTTTCTTAAATGCCCGGCGAAAACTGCGAATGAAGATTGCCGTAGGGGTAGGGCTTATGGTGGCCTCGGTTGTCAGCTATGGCTATGCCGCACCCTATGCAGCGGCCTACTTGGCAAGCTTGCCTGTAGGCAGTGCCAAATTTGCAATAGCAGTTCAAGCAGGAGTGTTCAGTTGGGCCATCGTGACAACTGGTCAACAGAGTCTGTCTGCCATTAGAGACCTCAACGATCTCACAAGGCTTGATCTCTCAAAGGTGGCAGGAAGCTCAAAGACCGCATCAGACAATTTACTAGGAATTCTTGAGCTGCCAGAAGACGACTATAAGTTTGGCCGAATGTTGAGAGATTATGAAGAAGAGTTGTACCAGTTGAAGGTTTCAAATGACCCGATTACGAAGTCGAAGCAGTGGCTCCTCGAAGGAGTCAGAGTGTACGGCTCTGAGGAGGCCTTGTTGGAGCAATATCGGGCCAAATTTGACTTCATTAACGAGGAGTTAACCTCCCGAGACGAAATTATTTCAAATGCACCTGATACCTTTTCTCTCGATTAAGAAAAACACCTCTCAAATTTTGAGGTTTGATAGAGTTCCCGCATCACAGATAAAGGAGCTAGATCAATGCAAACTTTGCGATCACTATTAAATGCCGTTTTGGTTCTCAGTGTTGCTTTAGCACCAACAGCCTGGGGTTACAAGCAAGCTGATGTCGAAAGAGCCGTTGTGGCCTTCGAGCGAGTGGCCTTGGCTACACCTGAAGATGAACAGCTTTTTAGAAGGTTTTTGCTAAACCTCGATTCAGAGTTTCTCGAGATTTCAGAATTCAATACGGCAATTGATGCCTTTGCTGATGTGCTCTCTGATGTTTATGATGACCGCCTTACGGATAGAGACTTTCAAGATTACTTGGCTCAAATACCGGTGGTCCTAAATGAGCGAGGAGCTTTGGCTAAATTGAGTCCAGGTCAATTAGAGCGAATCAATAAGTTTTACGCAGAAGAGTTAAGAGAAAACGAGCAAGGCTTTTTGTGGGCAGCAGGTCGTGACGTAGGTGCGGTTCCCATTGGAGCAGTTGTCTTGTTTGTGGTTGGAGGGCTGGCTACAGCTGCCATTACACCGAATGATCCAAATGACAACGTGGGCGCAGTGGCAATGTTTGGTGCCATTATTGGAGCATTTGCCGGTAAGCCGTTTGTTGATTACATTGGCATTTGGGAAGAAGAGCCGTTTCGCCTTCGGTTTGCTCAGCCTGAAGTCTCAAACGAAGAGCTAGCTAATCAATAGTTAAGTAATTAGTTAGGCCAAGAAATTGTAAAAGTAAAAAAAAGCGAGTCGGACTGACTCGCTTTTTTGTATTTGCGGAATGCTCCTTGAGAAATTAAGTGTCTATCGAACCTTGAACCCGCTTCATGAAATTATTCAGAGCCTCTGTTTTTGCGGTGCCTGAAGCAATGTCTTTTGAAACTTCTAGCGCTCCAAAAAGATTACTCAAGAGTTCTCCGACGACCTCAAGTTCTTCATCTTTGAGGCCTCTTATCTCAGAGCAATGCTCAAGAACTTCAATGCCGGCTTCGATCTTCTCAGGGCCCTCTTTGTCAATTAGCTCAGCAAAGCCTCTAATCACCGGAAGTCGCATCTAACATTGCCTCCACTTTTTCGAATTTAGTGCCGATCACTTGAGACTTGAGCTCGCCACCCTCAAAGTAAGCAAATGCCGGTAGGTTTGTGACCTCTGCCATTTGGCGTGATTCAGGAAACTTCTCAGCATCGACATAAACGAATTCGACGCCATCTGTGCTAGCTGCAAGTTTCTTGAACTTGGGCTTCACCATTCGGCAGTTTCCGCACCATGTGGCTCCGTACTGAACCATGACCTTGTCATTTTGGCTCACAACTTCTTTTAGGTTATCGCTAGTTAGATCGTTCATAAACGCCTCCTAAATTACTAATAGCCTATCGCAATCAAGCCATGAAAGAAATCGCTTCGGCCTATGCTGTCATAGGCGAATCAAATGCTGTAGGGTTCAACCGTCTTTAGTGGGCAAAAATGAGGCAACTACTACCGTGGGGCGCCACCTATTGGTTTTGGGGCTTGGATTTAGAGAGTAAGCTGATTCTCGCTGCGCTGACATAGCAACGTGAGATTTTTGCCCAAGGCGTCTCAGTTTGCCATCACTCTTTGGAAATACTTCCTCACCACAAAATCTTTATCGATTGAAGAGATGAAAAAACTGTCAATTCAGAGAGACCAGATAATCAGGGGTGAAATTGCCCTCAAAGGGACTTATTCCAATTAAAAATCATCTCGGGGGAGTAAATATGAGATCAATGTTTTTTGCCGGTCTATTGGCCTTATCTTTCACGTCTTTTTCTAGTTTTGCTGAGTTTAGAACTTTTGGTCAAATGACAAGTGATCAAAAAACTGAACTGCAAGAATTTGAACAAATGTTTACTGAAGCAGGCTTTTGGCCGCAGCTTGGGGCATTGACTTCAAACCTCACATCTTTTGTTGGCTACTGTGGCTACGGTCTCACTGAGACTATCACAAATGGAGTTATCGGAACTCTACCTGCAGGGAGCGCATTGGGTAACACAATCATGCAGGGGCTTCGCGATGAGAGCTACAACATCACAGCTGACGAGCTTGATCTTGCCGTGAGACAAGATCTTGATCTGATTGATTTTCCTGATCTTGAGAGTGAAGCTGAAATGGGCCAATACTACGGTGGCGCTATTTCACTCGTGTTAGACCTTGTGAAGTACTTCTGGGACTACGGCGATCTTGAAATCGAGCAACAGCATTGGCAAAAACTCGACGGTGCCATGCTAGCTTACATTAACTCAAGAGATGTGACTCTAGGGCCATCATCAAATTGCCAACAGTCTTGGAGACGTATTCAGATCATGTTTGGTCGTTCACTAGACAAGATCATTGTTAATGAGGCTGAGCTCGCAGCAGAGTAGTGTTGAGTTAGTAGGTGTTTGAAGCCTGCTGATTTGATAGGACTTTAAGAAATGAGACATTGGTAAAGGGTGACCGATCGGGGTCACCCTTTTTTATTGGCTGGTCTTAGTCTTTGTCTTCTTGTAGCGACGGCAAATCAAAACTCATTTAATAGCAAGATGGCATTTCTCTTGCGATCGTCTCTGTTCATGCCTGGGTAGTTTGGGCAATAGTTTGCGATATCGGTGGGGTTGAACCTCGCGAGATTGAATCGTTGCACCTGTTCAAGGCCGTAGGCTTGAATTCCATCATGTGGCACTCGCTCGCCAGTTACTGAGGCTGCCTCTCGAGCCAACTCGCGCAACTCAGAGTCTGTTGAGGTGTAGGTTTCAGACTGACCACCACAAGTGCTGCAAGATGCGGCCTCGGTTGCTGGGGGAAGGTTTGCTGGCCTAGGTACGAATGTGTCTTCGTACAGGTTTCGTCTGTGGTTGAGCACATATTGGTTTCGAATCATGCGGCAATCTTCACGAACTTCAGAGCTGGTGGTGGCTCTGCAGAGACCATTAATCTCTCGGGCAAAGCGCCTGTAATGCCTGCGAGCACCGGTTTTATTGAACACGGCTTCGAAGTCAGAGTCGCGATTGGTGACAATGTCTTCGTAGCACTTTTCTGTGGTCACGTTTTGATAGCAATGTGGTTGGCCAGAGGCTTGAACTCCAAAAATTAAAGGGTTGCAGATTTGATAGTTTTGGCCACCTTCACCTGTTTGTTGGCAGCTGAAACCTGCGTACTCACTCACTCCGCATTGAGAGCCAGTTCGCAATTGTGGCACTCCACCTGCCGAACAGTACCGGCTGTAGTCAGTGTCGGCAAAGGCTTGAGGCAAGAGGAGGCTTTCAATTAGCCAGTTGTGAGTGTGGCTGTCGTTTTGCGAGTGTTTTTGTTTGTTGTTTTGCTTTTCGACTTGCAACATCAGCCTGACAAGAGCCTCAAAGTAGTCAGCTTTTTGTTTCTTATCAAAACTGTTAAATTCATCCCAATCGACGACCCACTCGAGCAGGTCTTAATTGTTGGCTTTTGCTGAGCGAGTTTCAGCAGACTTCTCGTTTTGTAAAGGCCCGTTGGCCTCCTCGGCAAATAGGGTAGGGTTGAATGCGACTAGAGCAACTAGCGCGGAGAACACTTTTGGGGTTGGCTTAAAAATCATAATGGGGCGTTGTTTAAGCAACGCACGGACCAAAAAAAAGTGTCTCAAAACGAAACAGATGGCCTCACGGCAAATTTGGTTAGGCAGCAGTCAACGAATTAGACAGCCTGAGCCTTACAGCTCAACTGTCTTTGTTGTTTGGGTAGATCTAGGTGACTATCTAAATATAAGTGGCCCCGTGATAATTGACCCCACCTCAAGGGCAAACCCATCGAGGCGCGAATAGCGATTCTTAGTCAGCAAGGCCATCCACCGACTGAATGGTGAAAGACTGGGTCCAGACAACCTCATCTGTTTGATCATTCTTGCATTCTAGTGTGGCTGGGCCTGCCACTGAGATATAGGGTTCAGTGACTCTTTCTCCGTCAATAGTCATATAGGCCGTGAAAACATTGGCTCCCTCAAGCGTTTGTTCAATTTCAACATCTTGCTTTTGCTCAAGGCCGAACCTTGTGCTCCAGAAGCTAGGAATGCTCGTGGGGTTTGTCGATCTGTCATAGAATACACCCATAGTTTGAAACAAAATATGTGAGTCAGCTGAGGCTCCAGACCAATAGAGATCATAACTCGTGCTTTCAATGATGGGTATTTCGTCCTGGTCTGCGAGTTCAGCTGCCCCAAAAACAAAAGTGGATTTGACTTCACACGACAGGTTTCGCTTGCCCCCAACCTCAGCAGCAAGCTGCTGAAGGTGCCTTGTGGATTGGCCATTGTTGTCGATTGACCAAATCTCAAATTGCCCATTAAGAAGGTTTTGCGAATGAAGTTTAAGACTTCGCAGCAGGTAATCCTGCCTTTCACGAAAGGCTTCTGGATCGGTCATCTCTGGTACCATCCTGACAAGGGTAATGCGACCAGGTTCAGTTTCTTCAATAATGAGATTCAAGCTCTTTGAATTGTAATCACTGTCTAGCCACCTCAATTCGGCCGAAGTATCGTTGATCATAGCTCTGGGTGCATAGTTCGGCGACGGAGCATTTAAGCTATGTAAAATGTCGATGCTAAAACCTGAGCACTTCAGAGAAAGAGAGTTTTCGTCTAGTAAACCTTCGCTGTTAAAGGTGTATTTTTCTCGGCCCTTGAAGTCCGCGGTTTCCTTGGAGGCCTCTTGGCCCCATTGTACCTCTAGGCCCAACCCTGCCGTCACAGACTTCAATAGGCTCAGGAGTTTCGAGTTCTGAAAGATCAAGGTTCGATTCAGCTTCACCAATGATTCTTGGCTCAAAACTGATTTGATGACCTGACTGACCCTGAGCGCATGTGATCTGGCTTATGACTGGCAGGTAGACGACAGATGAAGCAGACCTTCCATGACAGATGATCTCAGTGTTCATCGAGCTGACCTCAGACCCATCAACCTCGCTGTTCTTGTTGCGATCGTTCCAGGTGACGACTTCTATACCTGCACCAGATTCACAAGCTTCAGTTGCTTTTTCACTGCTACTTGCGATTTGAATGTTAGCTCGGTTGCTATTCTTTTTTGAGCTATTGTCTTCTTGGTTGAGACAGGCTGTAGAGAACACAGTCACACTCAATAGAATCAGTACTAGTCTTAACTCTAGTCATTTATTTACTCCCATAGTCTTTCTCTCTTAAACACTCACTTTTCAAGATTTACACCAAGGTGAGCGGCTATAACTTTTCAGGCAGCGGGTGATCAGAGAATACTTTTCTAAGCAAAGCGCGTTTTGTCACCTTGGGGTTTTGTTTGGGGAAGAGTAAAGCTGCCAAGTTCGGTTTCGGAAACGATTAAATTTAGGTTTTTCGAATTCAAAAGGGTGTTTCGAATTCGATTTGGCTGCACTTGGCTTCAGACCAGAATTACCACCCTAAAAGCGCAATTCAGGTGAGCGGAACTAGTAGCTTTAGCTAAACTCTTTTTCAAGTACGCTTAGTACTGTCCACCGCTTGGTCATCAAAGATAATTCTTCATTTAGGGGAGGGGAGTATGTTGCTAATTCGAGTAGTTTACATCTTAAAACCCAGAGGTCTGATGTTTTTGGTGCTCTCTGCAGTGCTTGTGTGCAGCTTACAATCTCAGGCTTTCGAAACCGCAGGTTTGACCTCTGAGCAACTTGAAATTGCCCAGTCAGCTATTGACTCTGGTGTGTACATGGAGGATCGGTGTCAGCCGGTCGAGTTTAGAGGTTGGCCAGGCTTTCCAACAATCAGATGCAGTTACCGCGTTAGAAACAGCGTGCGGGTCGATGTGGTCTTGTCCCGCATGTGAGTCAGCTTGTGCTGAATCAGCGGGTGGTCGAGGATGAACAGGTTGGGGAAACGGGGATCCTGTTTCATGAGAGCCTTGCGGTTGTGGTTCGCGCATGCGCGGACGCTGGT
>JABSOQ010000114.1 GCA_013216195.1 Bdellovibrionales bacterium | reverse complement strand
GTATGAAGCTCAGATGTGTTTAGCCAGCTCGCGACCACCATTCATTGCACAAGAGACGTTGGTACAAACCTGAACGTGCAATTTGCCTACGGGCTTTTGGTTAAACATGGTGTAAAACTTGAAGACCTCATTGATGTCAGCCTCTGGAATGTCCATGAGCTGGCTCAAATGAGCCACGCCCTCTTCGCTGACCCAGCCATCATTTTCTTTTTGCACTCTGTACAAGCATGGAATGATCGCTGAGTATTTATCTTCGTATCTACCTAGTTCTTTTTGAACAAACTCTTTACCTTCAGATGACAATTCAAACATAGCCCTTACCTATCCAATTCGCCTGCAATCAAGTTCATACTACCCAAAATCGCAATCACATCTGCGACGAGCCCACCTGTGATCTGCTCTGGAAACGATTGATAAATAGCAAAGCATGGCGGCCTCACCTTCAAGCGATACGGGTTACCGCTGTTATCGCTAACAAGGTAAAAACCAAGCTCACCATTGGCAGCCTCAGTGGCATCGTAGATTTCGCCCTTAGGTGGGCGAAGACCTTTGATTACCAACATGAAGTGGTTCATTAGACCCTCAATGTTGCCATAAACGTCTTTCTTTTCAGGTAGCACGATGCCTTTGTCTCGAATCGTGTAGTCACCACCCGGTATATTTTTCGACACCTGTTCGATGATCTTCACTGACTCTTTCATTTCAGCAACACGCACTAGGTATCGGTCGTAAACGTCACCATTTGTGCCGACAGGCACATCGAAGTCGAGCTGATCGTAACCGTAGTAAGGATCGGCTTTTCTGAGATCGAGGTTCACACCAGCTGCTCTCAAGCATGGCCCAGTGTAACCCCATTCAATCGCTTCTTCGGCTGAAATCGCACCAACGCCTTTGGTTCGCTGAATCCAGATCTTGTTACCCGAAAGCAACAATTCCAATTCGTCGATACCTTTTCTCATCTCTTTACAAAACTGCAGCACATCATCGAACCAGCCCTCAGGCGGGTCATTTGCCATACCACCGATTCGGGTCATCGAAACTGTGAGTCGAGCACCACACAGCTTTTCAAACAATGTGTAGACTTTTTCTCTGTACGTGAACAAGTGAAAGAAGCCAGTCAAAGCTCCTAGGTCGACGGCAGAAGCTCCCAAACAAACGATGTGATCAATGATTCTAGAAAGCTCTGCCAAAACGATACGAATAGCCTGAGCCTTCGGAGGAATCTCAACTCCCAAGATTTTCTCGACCGCTTTACAGTAGCCAATATTGTTCATTGGAGCTGAACAGTAGTTCAATCGGTCAGTGTAGGGAATCACCTGGTTGTAGGGGTGAGTTTCGGCCATTTTTTCGAAACAGCGATGCAGGTAACCGAGTTCAACGTTGGCTCGGTTTACAGTCTCACCATCTAGCTCGACCATAACTCTGAGAGTTCCATGGGTCGCTGGGTGTGAAGGCCCAATGTTCAATGGTGTTAGATCTTTATTCGGATCTTCTATGTACTCAGACCCATCACGAGGGTTGTCGAAGTGGATCGGCAAGGCCTCTGTGCAGTGCTGCTGATGATCGGCTTGATAGTCTTTTCTGAGTGGGTGGCCAACAAACTGGTGGTGGCAAAGAATACGTCTCATGTTCGGATGGCCGTCGAAACGAATACCAAACATATCGAAAATCTCACGCTCAAACCAATCGGCGGCCTTCCAAACAAATTGAGCTGTCGGAACGGTTTCACCCTCGGCAAGCTGGGTTTTCAATCTCACCCGCTTCACATCACGTGATGAGAACAGCTCGTACACAACGTCAAACCGCTTATCGCGATCGGGGTAATCAACTGCAGTGACACTCATTAAGAGGTCAAAGCGGCCAGTTGATTTAAAATGTTGAAGCAAAGGAATGACAACGTCTTTGTTCACTTCAATGACGTTGTTGCCAAATTTGTAGCTAAAGCTGAGGTCGGCATCTTGAAACGTTTGGTTCAGTTCCGACTTGAGTTCTTCAATATTGTTCATCTGTACTCACCTGGCTTCCAGTTGTCTTTCCAAGGGCGGGGCGCGCCGTCTTGAATCATTTTTTGAATTACCATTACGCCATCTAAAACCGCTTCAGGTGTTGGAGGGCAACCCGGCACATAGCAATCAACAGGGATCACTTTGTCGACGCCTTGAAGAACATGGTAAGCCCGGTAAAAACCACCTGAGCTCGCACATGCTCCCATGCTCAAAACGTATTTAGGCTCAAGCATTTGCTCATAAATTCGAACGATAATTGGCGCCATTTTCTCAGTGATCGTACCGGCAACCAGTAGCAAGTCGGCTTGGCGAGGAGAGAACCGAACAACTTCTGCTCCAAATCTTGCCAAATCATATTTTGGCCCCATCACTGACATCATTTCGATTCCGCAGCAGGCTGTCCCATAGGGCATTGGCCAAAGGGAGTTCTTTCGCCCCCAAGCAACCAGCTTGTCAATTTGAGTTGTGAAAGCAAATGATCGCGTATCTTCAGTTAACTGGCGATCGGCAAACTTGGCGGCGCTATCTGACATCGTGGCGTCTCCTTATTCTCAGCGAGGCTCTAGGCTTCTCAGCGGCTGCAAAACAACTGCTTCGGCTTATCGATTCTCATCTGATTCTCATGACATTTTCGATAAGCTTGTGACTAACACCTATTATAAAGACTGTCGAGTTGAACCGACATAAATGCGAGTCATTATGCAGGTTTTGGGTGTTGCAATACCGCCTTTAAAACCGCCACTTTTGGCATCGCGTCGCAAAGTAAAACAGAACATCAAAACCTGACGCTCGGCCTAAAACAGCAGGTCCAGTTTTTGCCCTTATGTCTGGTTTCAATTTGGAACCAAAGGCGCCTTTTCCTAGAATCTCTTGAAAACGTAAATTGCACCAAAGGTCTGAGCTACGGATGGCTCGGCACCCAGCCAGTTTGGTAGCTCATTTTTTTTCAGATTCGCCAAGGAGGGATTTATGAAAACTCAACTCGTAGCCTTTATAACAACGTTACTTTTTGCAAATGTCGCATTTGCAGGCAGCGACTATCTCATCAAGCTCGACAAAGACCCAACGAGCGCAGCCTATCTTCAGGCCACATTGCCTGAGGGCGCCATCGTCGAAGACCTCGGCATCGCAAATTGGCACCGCGTGCAGGTTCCAGATAGCACTCAAGGTGAGGCCATGCTGCAGAGCCTGCAAGCCAAGAGCTTCGTTAAAATGACTCAGAAAAACTACAAACTGGGGCTTTTCGCAAACCCGAGTTTAGTGCAAAACCAAGCTCTCCAGGCCTTGATTGCAAACCCCCAAAATGATTCACCGTTTCCGATCCCTGACAACCCAGGCAGCGGATCAAGCGACAACCCCGACATTCCGACTTCGGGCTCTGGCGGCTCAGGAGCTGACCCACTTTTTAACCGACAATGGGGCATGGACCAAGCCAACGTTCGTCAGGCTTGGCAAAACACAAAAGGTTCAAGCGAAATCGTAGTTGCAGTCATCGACACCGGTGTCGACTACACTCACGAAGACCTCGTCGACAATCTCTGGAGAAACCCTGGCGAAACTGGTCGCGATGCTCAAGGCCGCGACAAAGCCACTAATGGAATTGATGACGATCAAAACGGCTACGTCGATGACACGATTGGCTGGGATTTCGTTACCAACGACAACAAACCTTATGATCTGTCTGTGAGTGGTCTTGAAATCATCACGACTGGTGGCAACCCAGGGCACGGAACTCATTGTGCGGGTAACGTGGCCGCTAGAGGCGACAACGGCAAAGGCATAGCTGGTGTAGCTCCTAACGTTCGCATCATGAGCCTTCGTTTCTTGAGCGAAAAGGGTCAGGGAACAACTGCCGATGCGATCAAAGCCGTACGCTATGCCGTCGACAATGGTGCTCAGATTCTTTCAAACTCTTGGGGTTCAGTTGGAGAAGATCCAAATGATCGCGAGGGTAACCAAGCTCTTAGAGATGCCGTCACTCACTCTATGAACCAAGGCACTTTGTTCGTTGCAGCTGCTGGTAATGGTAAACAAGGTCGCGGTTACGACAACGACTCAGACTCTCAGCCGGCCTACCCTGCTAGCTACCAAATGGAGAACATCATCAGTGTTGCCGCTATTGATGTGAACGGCAACCTAGGTTCATTTTCAAACTGGGGAAGAAGAACAGTGGACATCGGAGCTCCAGGTGTAGCTGTTTTCTCAACAACTGTTGGCGACAAGTACGACGACACTGTGATCGAGTTCTTTGGCCAGAAGATCACTTGGGATGGCACCTCAATGGCGACACCTCACGTGGCTGGCGCTGCAGCACTCTACTGGTCGGCCTATCCGAACAAGACCTGGAGAGAGGTCAAGAGCGCAATTCTTAACAGTGTTCAAACCACTAACCAGCTCTCTGGCAAAACTGTTTCGGGCGGCCAACTAGATGCTTCGGCCATGATGAACAACTAAATCTAAAACTTAAATTTAAACGACAAAACCCTCTTCTAACGAAGAGGGTTTTTTTATGCTCGTGATTATCACCGTATGGACCAGGTTTCCGTCACTTAACGCAAACGGTCTCACAGCCACAACAGAAAAACAATTCGACCCTAATATAAGGATCTGCTAGCTTTCTCAGATGCTTGATTCAGGTCAGACAATTGTAGCAGAACCCAACAATCAAGGGGTTCCTGCGACACTGATCAAGAACCCGTTCTTACACTATTTTAAAAAGCACAAACGAAGCTTTTTTGCTGGCATCTTCAGCCTGATCGGAACCAATTTGACTGACGCATTGCCGCCTCTTTTGATTGGTTACTCAATTGACCAGATCACGCGAGGAGAGAGCATTGATTCGATCGCACTGACCCTTGCAGCACTTATTGTGGCCACCGCTTTTCTCGCATGGTTCCGCTACCTGTGGAGAGTCTACTGGGGCCGATTCAATCACTCGGTCGCCGAAGACCTTCGCAATCATATCTACGACAAGTACACAGATCTTGGCCCAACGTTCTTCTCAAAGACAAGCGTTGGTGAGCTGATGAGCCTTATCAATAACGACGTGAACCTGTTTCGTATGGCAATCGGGCCTGGAGTGTTAGTGCTTCTCGATTCGGTAATCGTACTTTGTATTATCCCGCCGCTGATGATTTCCATTTCACCCGACTGGACTTGGAAGTCATTGATCTTGATTCCATTAATACCATTCGTGGTTCGATCGCTCATGACCAAAATTCGTGAAGGTTACAAAAAACAACAAGACCGATTTGCTGAACTTTCAGGGGTCTCTCAAGAGATCGTATCGGGCATTCGAGTTATTAAGAGTTATGCCCAAGAAGACAACCAAACCGCACTGTACAACAAGATTTCAAAACGCTACCAGTTCTCTTCTGATCATGTGGCCAAGCTTGATTCTCTTTTTGCCCCGACGATGGAGCTCGGAGTGACCACTGGTAGTGTGATCTTGCTTGTTGTGGGTGCTCCGGAAGTTATGTCAGGCGCGGTCAGCGTTGGCGCTTTCTTTGCTTTTTACCAATACATTCAAAGAATGATCTGGCCAATGGAGGCCATTGGCCTAGGAGTTAACTTCATTCAAAAGGGGCGGGGCTCTTTCGACCGCATTCGAGAACTTTTACAAACTGAGTCTGATGTGCCTGATGAAGGCCAGATTCCTCTCAAGACTTTTCAATCGCTTGAGTTTGAACAAGTGACTTTCACCTACCCTGGCGCCGATGCTCCTGCACTGAAAAATCTCAGCTTCCAGCTCAATCGCGGCGAGACACTAGGTATTGTCGGCGCGATTGGCAGTGGCAAATCAACTCTGATTGAATTGCTTTGCCGCCAGTACCAGATCTCTGAAGGAAAAATCAAAATCAATGGGCTGCCAATCGAGAACTACAAACGAGAAGACCTGATGAACTTGTTCTCTGTCGTGCCACAAGATGCTTTTTTGTTTAGCCGAAAGTTAAAAGACAACATTGCCTTCGGTGATCGCCAATGGAGCTTCTCGCAAGTTGAAGGTGCTGTCCGATACGTCAACTTTGAAGATGAGGTCGAAAAAATTCCTGATGGCTATGATGCTGTACTTGGCGAAAAAGGAGTGAACTTAAGCGGTGGCCAAAAACAGCGTCTCACGATGGCTAGAGCTATCATTCGCCAAAGTGACTTCTTAATTCTAGATGACTCATTGAGTGCAGTTGATGCCGAGACAGAAAAGAAAATACTCGAAGAGATGAACGCACAGGAGCACTCATCCAAAACAGCGATCATCATCTCTCACCGCCTAGCCAGCTTACGCAAAGCTACCAACACCCTGGTTTTAAAAAATGGAGAACTCGAAGACTTCGGTAATCATCACCAGCTGCTGAAGAGCTCATCGACCTATCAATCACTCTACAGCTTGCAAACAGAGGTGAGCCAATGAGTATGCTGATAGAAAACGAAGAGCAACAAGTCACCTCCATCAAACTCAGCACATTGGTGGGCCGAATTGCACCTTACTTGGCGAAGAGAAAGGCACGAGTTGCTGGAGTTCTCGCCATAGTCATTGCCTATGTTGGCGTGGGTCGAGCCCTTCCCATCTTGTTTGGCTACGCCATTGATGAAGGCATTAAAAAACAACAACTCAGTGTGATTTACCAAATCGCTGGTTTGTACCTGACGTTTGAGGTTCTCAGGTCGGTGCTTGCTTTTGCACAAAGCTACTTAATGATTAAGCTCGGCAACAGCTCTTTGTTCGATCTTAGAGAAGATTTAATCAAACATGTTCAACGATTGCCTGTTCAGTTTTTTGACAAACATCCAATTGGCAGAACTGTGACTAGGCTAACCAAGGAAATCGCAGCCCTAGGCGACCTATTCGCGAGTGTATTCACTTCTATGTTTGTGAACACACTTGAAATTGCATCGATCTTAGTGGCTCTGTCATTCATCTCGGTAAAGCTTACAGCCATTACTGTGGTGGTCACTCCAATTGTAGTCATAATTGGCGTTGCTATTAGCCGGCGTATTCGAAGCGTTTACAAAGATGCCAAACGCGTGCTTTCAACGATCAACTCATTCACCGCCGAGAGCATCAACGGCATGAAAGTTCTTAGGCTGTTTAATGAGATTCGGTCGAGCCGAAGCTTCTTTCACGGCTTATCTGGAAATTATAAGAACTTGCAGATGGCCTCAATCAAACTTTATGCAATGCTTTGGCCTCTTCTTGAGGGCTTTAACGTCGCTGTGATTGCATCAGCGCTGTTTTTTGGAGCTTACTTTCAGAGCTCACTTGGTCTTACTGTCGGTGAAATCACTGCGTTTATCTTGCTTCTACAGAGCTTCTTTCAACCTGTGAGAAGTATCCTTGAGCGCTACACTCAAATGCAAAACTCTCTCGCATCTGCTGATAGGGTATTTGCTTTGATGGCACAGAAGCAAGAGTCTTACCAAGGGCAACCCATTCGCAACCGCTTAAAAGGCCAAGTCGAGCTCAGAGGTCTCTCATTTCAGTATTCTAAAGATGACCCACTCGTGCTGAAAGACATCAACTTGAAAATTGAGCCTGGCCAAAGTGTCGCTCTCGTGGGCCGAACTGGCAGTGGCAAAACCACAATCATTAGCCTCTTACAAAAGCTCTACAATTACGAGACAGGCCAGTTGCTGATTGACGGAATGGAGCTGAATGAACTAGCTGCCGATGCGGTACGCTCAAGAGTTGGCGTTGTACAACAAGACAACTTTATCTTCAAAGGCACTGTGGCCTCAAACATTAAGCTCGACAACCCCGCAGTGAGTGACGATCACGTCAGACGAGCTGCCGTTCAAACCGGCTGTCTTTCCTTGCTTGAGAAGAGATCAGATGGTCTTGAAAGCAAAATCGAAGAGGGTGGCTCGAATTTGAGTGTTGGCGAAAGGCAACTTATCGCCTTCGCGAGAGTGCTTGCTTTCGATCCTGACATATTTATTCTCGATGAGGCGACCGCCAATATTGATTCAGAGAGTGAGCTGAAAATTCAGCAAGCTACTGAAGTCGTAACCAAGGGTCGCACAAGCATTATCATTGCCCACAGGCTGTCGACGATTCGAAACTGCGACAAGATCGTTGTACTCTCTGACGGCAAGATTATTGAAGCTGGCTCGCACGACGAGCTCTTACAGCACAACGGCAAGTACAATGATCTTTATCATTCGCAGTTTGAACATTTGTAATTTTCTTAAATCAAAAATGTTCTATTGCCTAATTGCCACACTGTAACTTTTAAACAACATGAAAAGACTCAACTTCGCGCAAGATGGCACTCCTACTGCAATCAATGCCACTTGAGATAAGCACATAAAGACCATGTCTTCGCCACACAACATCTACAATGAATGCATTTTTTGCGACCTTGCAGCTCGTAATTTTCGTGTTAGGCTTGATGCCAAAGGAGAAATAAATATGAAAACTCTAATTTTATTAATTTCTAGTTTTGTTCTCGTAACCGCAGCCAACTCAGCTTTCGCTTTTTCTGACATTGCAATCGTCGGTGGAGCTGCAACAACTGATGTCGAACCCGAGTCTGACAACATTGATTCAACTGGTGGTACAGGCTTCTTTGCTGGTGTACATGGCTACATGGAGATGCAGGGCCCGTGGATGTTACGTGCAGGGGCTGTTCTTGCTCAGAGACAAGTGTCTTTCGAAGACAACGCTGATCGAGGCCTAGATTACACATTCATGAATCTCGAAGCCCCAATCACAGTCATGTACAACTTCAATGACATGATCGGCGCTTTTGGTGGTGTGCGATTGGGCCTGAACCTCAATAACGACTGCTCAGAGAGCAATGGGGCAAGCTGTGAGGGCAATGACCTCGGCTTTGAAACCATAACGTATGGCGCAGAACTCGGTGGGCACTTTCGCTTCACTCCTAACTTCGGTATTGAGGCAGCCTACGTTCTTGGGCTTTCAAGCTTTGGTGAATTTGATATCGCAACTGACGCCGGCATTGATTACACTAGCAGCCTGCTCATCAATGCTTTCTTTATTTTTTAAAGCCATTAAAACTAAAATTGAATTCTGAATACAAGCCACTCGAAAGAGTGGCTTTTTTACTGGGCGCGCTGAGTTCGCCGTCGATCTCTCATCTTTCTGAATTTTGAAAGCATAATCTGACACTGCTTTACTGGCGGAGCTATCAACGACAACCACCATCGCTGAACTTTTTCTTGTCGACTGAAAGCCCTCTGCAACACTGGCTGTTCAGGCCTTTGAGGCTGTAAGACTTTGGCGTTGTTCACCCAGTCTAAAATGCGTTCAACTCGAAAGTCTTGAGCTACCTTCTGAGCACTGGGTACCAACGAGCTAACTGATTCGTCATTTTCTAGAACCAATCTTACAGCCCGGCCAACCATATGCACTTCTGGCAAATACAGTGCAGCACCCTGCTCTGCCATGTGCTCCGCGTTCTTGTTCTCCTGGATGCCAATCCCTTCTGTAAGTATCGTGGGCTTTCCTGTGGTCAACAGCTCGAAGGAACTCAGGCCACCTGGTTTAGACACAATCACATCAGCAGCAGCCTGAAGCTCCATGAGTTCAGAGGTTCCAATATAGCCTGTGGTTACCAATTTCACATGCTTTGGAAAGTTGTCATTATCTCCCCGGTCTCTCCATGCCTCTAAGTGGTGTTTGGCTCTCTCATTTCTACCGCAAACCGCTACAACTTGGACCTGACCTCGAGAGCGATACTGGTAACCAATCTGCCCAATGATACTATCGTAAGACAAGGCCCCCATAGAGCCCCCCATCAGCATAATGGTAGGCAAGCTTGGGTCTAGCTGATTCGCTGACTCTGATTCAAACTCAGTGATCTCTTCTCGCTCGATCATAGCTGGCATAATCGGCACACCAGAAGCTGTCAGCTTATCTCGATCAATGTAGCCAGACCACTCATCGACCATTTGCTGATTCGGTAAAAACACTTGGTCAAGATAGTCAGCCACTTGATAGAAGAAAAAATTGCTTAGCATATCAAGGTGAACCCAAGACACCGGCACATCAGAAAAGTGACCCATTTCACGTAAGTAACCGAGAGTCATCGCCATACCAAAATGAGTGGCCACAATCACATCTGGAGACTCGGCCTCTAGATATCTGCGTATGCGGTCTGGTTGGTTGACCGCTCCAAAGAAGGGCACCTCAGTAAAGAAAGACGGAAAGTGCTCGTAATGAAAGAAGTTCGTGAGGTTCGCAACTTTCATCACCGATGGGGCATTCGTCGTGACCATGTCATAACCTGTGACATAGAACCAATGAGAGAAGCCAGTTAATTCAGCAGAGTAATCATGAGCCACGATTTCGAACTTGTCTTCGTAAGAGGCTCGCAAGCTCTGTTCAATCGCCTTTGCTGCTGTCGCATGCCCACCAGAAGCATACAAAATTAACACTTTGGGCTTCTTTGCATAAGAGCTAAAACAAAAAAGCAGAATCAATATTAGCGCAAGACCTTTGAAATTCATCACTGAACCTCCCAAGGTAAAAGCCTCTGATCTAGCTCTCTCATGACACCATCTGCATCCGCTCCTGCTTGCAAGCTCTCACCAAAAACACTCATAAACTGAGCGACTGGTACGGCATAGTAAGTCCAGTGATCTTCTCTTGTGGCCTGCGGCAACTCATTGCCGTAGCCACCCTTAGTGGTAAGTGCAATTCGAGCCTGTTCGTGAAAAGGTAGGCTCAATAAAGATCTGTACAGCTGCTCAAAGCCCTGCTTGCTTCCGCCTGAGTACCTGGCTACGTGCCAGAGTGCATTTGAAAAATCAATCGCTGCAAGCCTCTGCCCACTTGTCTCGAGGTAGTCAGAGAATTCAGATAAAGTTTCTGGAGAGACTATAGAATTTGTACTGTGCTTCAGTTTACTAGTTTCTAGCTGTCTTCTTATTAGCTCAAATGCAGGGTTCGAATGAAAGATGCTACTCGCAAGCCCACCGTTGTGAGAGTAAAGCTGAAAACACGACAGACTGTTGTAAGGGTGCCGAGAGCCATCGACCAAGCTCGAGATGAGCCTAGCATAAGCAACTTGCTCTAAGGCTTGCCAGAGGCTTGGCGGCATCACGATGCCCATGCGCTTATGGCGATTCAACAATCTGCCTCGATCAACAGATCGCATCTGCAAGACAAGTTGCTCGAAAGACAACTGGCCTTCTTCGGCATTAGCTGTGCGGCCAGCTAGCAGCCTCACAAGATAGTCGTTTCGACTTTCTGACATTAGAATCAACTGCTGATTCAATTCACCGAAAGCTTTTATCGCCTGATCGATGTCGACAACAAAAACCTCATCAAACTTAGCTTGCAACATTGAGTGTAAAACTCGAAAAGAACCCACAGAAAGCAAAACCCCAGAATCAAGATGACTTAGTGCCTTTGAAATTAGCTGATGCTTGAACTCATTGGGTATGATCGCATTACCGTCAACTAAACCTTCACTTTGCAAAGGCAGCCAATCAGTCTGGTTCGCAACAAGCACAAAAGCGTCATGCTCTTCTAGGTGAAGCTGAATCGTCGAGCCTGAACTCCAAACACCCGGCCAGGTATCTGGCACCAGCGACCATGTCACCTCGACGTGTTGCTGATCACCTCGTAGCGCCAATGCGACTAAGTCGGCAGAGTCGAAGCTCCACACTTGACCGTTTTGATCTCTCCACACTCGTATGGCTCCAACCTCCCTTTGAGAAAGAGCTTCGAGCTCGTCTAAGCTGAGCATCATGTGTGTCTGTGCAAAAGAAATCTCTGAAAGCCTGAGTACCGAAGGTTGCGCCCAATCGTCTTGTAAAACTGTTTCAGACTGCCAAAACCGTGAATCTCTCACCTCTTCGAGACCTAGAAAAGTGTTCTGTAACCTCCCGAGCTTGTAAAAGTGCAGATTGGTCAAGGCACCCACGAGAACTTCAGAACTTGAGCCAAGCCCCCACATCGCCATCTCAGATTTCAACTCGGCATGAGACCTTCTCGTG
>JABSOQ010000113.1 GCA_013216195.1 Bdellovibrionales bacterium | reverse complement strand
ACTCCCAATATCTACATACTCAGAGGTATTTCAGGTTTCAGTCCTGTGAGGCTTACCGAGCCTATAGCGGAGCCTAAAGCCGGCCATGTGAAAACGTAGCCAAATTGTTCAGAAGTCAGCTCAAATTTTTCTGTCACATAGGTGCGAAAGATCACAATGATGACCGGAAAAATAATTGAGATCGCTCCTAAAAGTTGCAGCACCTTGTAGCGCATATAAGGCGCTCGCCAGAGATAGACAAAGCCCTTCACTAAGGCGCTCCAGGGGCTCTCGAGTTTGGCTTTGTCAGATCTAGGTGGTGGTTGAAGTTTTAGGTTCACCAACAGAGCGAGTAGAGCCAAATAGGTGAGACCGTCGAACAAAAACACAGCCGAGGGGCCCTTCCAGGCCATAAGAATACCAGCGATTAGGGGCCCAAGAGTTCTGGCCAAGTGAAAGTTGATCGAGTTGAGTGCCAGAGCCTGTTGAAAGTCTTCTCTTGGCACAAGTCTCACCGTTAGGGTGTGAAATGCTGGTGATTGAAAGGCCATAATCAAGCCCTCTATGACTCCGAAAATGAGCAGATGCCAGAACTTGATCTGCGAGAACTCGGTTAGGCTGGCCAAAGTGAGCGAGGCCAGCGCCAGAAACAAACTGGTGTACATAAAGATCCGCTTAGCTTCGACGCGATCTACTAGCACTCCTCCGTAAAGGATGAAAATCATTGAAGGTATCGCTGTCGCTAGCAAGAGGGTGCCTAGCGCTCCAGCCTGACCAAACATTTCGACGACGATCCAGGCCCTAGCCAAGTCATGAGACCATTTGCCGATAGCAGATAAGGTTTGCACAAAATAAAAGCGAGAAAAATTGCCGTGCTTGAAAGGGGCAAATCTCGAAATCAGCAGATCTCTCATAGGCCCTCCGAGTATGGGGGAAAGGCGAGATAAGCACCAGCCCAAGTCCTTGTTTTTCTTGATTTCAGGTGGGGAAGTGACTAGTTTCAGGCCCACTATCTAAACGTGGGCCAAAGGCCCGAAAATCGACCCTGGTGGCCCATATGGCCGCAGATTTTTGAAGGAGAGCGCATGACGCCTAGAGTAAGAGAGATCTTGAGCTGGTATGGATCAGAGAACCCTGGAGTCCTTACAAATATTGCCCGCATGTTAAACCAAGGTAAGCTTGGCGGCTCAGGAAAGATGGTAATATTGCCAGTAGATCAAGGCTTTGAACATGGGCCAGCTCGAAGCTTTGCTAAAAACCCTGACGGTTATGACCCTGATTACCACTTTCAGCTGGCCATTGAGTCTGGTTGCAGTGCTTATGCAGCTCCACTAGGTTTTCTTGAGGCAGGGGCTAGAGACTATGCCGGTGAGATTCCTTTGATTTTGAAAATTAACAACTCTGATAGCCTTTACAAGTCAGCAGAGAATCCGATTTCGGCTGTAACCAGCTCAGTAGACGATGCGTTGAGACTGGGTTGCGCAGCTATTGGTTTTACAATTTACCCGGGAAGTTCTGATCGCAAGCAAATGTACGAAGAAATTGCCTTGGCGACTCGTGAAGCGAAAGATGCTGGCCTGGCAGTGGTGATGTGGTCTTACCCAAGAGGTGGCGGAATCAGCAAAGACGGTGAGACGGCAATTGATGTGGTGGCTTACAGCGCTCAGATTGCTGCGCAACTGGGTGCCAACATTATCAAAGTCAAACCACCAACTGCGCACGTTGAGCAAGCAGAGGCGAAAAAGGTTTTCGACAGCATGGGGATAAAGGTGGCTTCGCTAGCTGATAGAACACGTCACGTGATCGAATCTGCCTTTAATGGCAAGCGAATTACAATTTTCTCAGGCGGAGCAGCCAAAGGCACTGAGGAAGTGCTCGAAGAAGTAAAAGGCCTGGCAGGTGGTGGCTCTTTCGGCAGCATTATGGGTCGAAACGCATTTCAAAGACCGAAAGCTGAAGCGATTGAGCTTCTACAATCAGTAATGGATATCTACGCAGGGAACGCAGGCTAAAGCCAAACGGAGTTGAAAGTGGAAACAGAAAACAAAACGCCAGCAACAGAAGAGAATGTCGAAAAGCAGGGGCGTGAGAACCCCTTGCGTGCCGAAAAACGCAACAAGCTAGGTCAACTTAGAGAAGCTGGTATTGATCCGTTTCCTCACAACTTTGAGAGAAATAAAGTGATTGCTGAGCTGATTGAAGCCCATTCAGAAATTGAAGCCGGTGAAAAAATCGAAGGCGAGTCTGTGAAAATCGCCGGTCGATTGATGACCAAAAGAAGTATGGGTAAAGCTGCATTTTTCAATGTGCAAGATCAGTCGGGTACACTTCAGGGTTACGTCAAGATCAGCGAGCTTCCAGAGGCAGATCAAACGGCTTTTAAGCTACTTGATATTGGTGACCACATCGGTCTAACAGGCTTTGTGTTTAAGACCCGCAAAGGTGAGCTTTCTCTTCACTGCCAAGAGTTTAAGATCATTTGCAAATCACTTGAGCCGCTACCAGAGAAGTTTCATGGCTTAGCCGATATTGAATTGAAGTATCGTCATCGCCACATGGATCTGATAACGAGCCCAGAATCTCGAAAGGTTTTTGAGGCCCGGTCTAAGATTATTCGAACGGTCAGACAGTTTCTAGATGATCGTGGTTTTCTAGAGGTTGAAACTCCTATATTGCAGCCGATCTATGGTGGGGCAGCAGCTTACCCTTTTTCGACTCACCACCGCGCTTTGGATATGAAATTGTTTTTAAAGATTTCACCCGAGCTGTATTTGAAGAGACTAATTGTGGGTGGCTTCGAGAAAGTCTACGACCTGGGTCGTAACTTTCGAAATGAAGGTATAGACCGAACTCACAACCCAGAGTTCACGATGCTGGAGTGGTACGAAGCTTACACTGACTACAATTACCAAATGAAACAATTCGAAGACCTAGTGGCGCATGTTGCTGAAGTGGTTACGGGTAGCACAAAAGTTCAGTACCAAGACTATGAACTTGAGTTTAAGCCACCATGGCGCCGCTTGTCTGTCTACGATGGCATCAAAGAGTACTGTGGTTTTGATGTGAGTGAAATGGATGAGGCCACCTTGTTTGATAAGGTAAAAGGCCTCGGTTCTGATCTCGAAAAGCCAAGCTCTCATGGCGAGATGGTCATGGAGGCTTTTGAGTTGGGTGTAGAAAAACACCTTGTTCAACCAACTTTCGTTATCGATTTTCCAGTTGAGGTTTCACCTCTCACCAAAAAGCATCGCGATAAGCCGGGCTTAGTTGAGCGTTTTGAGCCTATGGTAGCACATATGGAGCTTGGAAACGCTTACACAGAGCTCAACGACCCTGAAGATCAGCTTGATAGACTGAAGCAACAGGAGGCTAAGCGTGTTGTTGACGAAGAGGCTCAGCCGATGGATGAGGATTTCGTTCATGCAATTGATACAGGTATGCCTCCAACTGGTGGTGTCGGGCTCGGGATGGAGCGACTCATTATGCTGATGACTAATCAGCCTAGTATTCGTGACATCATCTTGTTTCCGACGATGAAACACAAATAGGCCGCAATCATATTAAGCGAAGAGACGAAGAAGACCAAAGGGTCGATTTGCTTAAAGGTACTCAATTTTAGGGGGGTTGTGTGAGATCACTATTTAACTTAATTGTCGTACTTGCGGTTTACTTCGCAGGAACCGCAGCCAACACGGGTGATAAGGCTCAGTCCTCTGAAAAGCCCTCACCGGTCATCAAACTAAAAGACGGCCGAACAGTCTATAAGAACGCTGAAGATGTTAAGCCGGTAAAGGCTGGTTTGGTTCCCGATGTCAGCATTCGTGATGCTGATGGGCAAACTGTTCAGTTGAGAGAACTGGCTTCAGAGCAGCCGTTACTTCTAGTGGTCTACCGGGGTGGATGGTGTCCTTATTGTAATCGTCAGCTAGCAGGCCTGCAGGAGATTGTTGGGCAGGTGAAGAAAAGGGGCTACAGGGTTGTTGGCTTGAGTGCTGATCGGCCGGCAAAAATCAAACAAGCCCTCGAAAAGAAAAGTATAGACTATAGCCTCTACTCTGACAGCTCAATGGAAGCGTCGATTGCCTTTGGTTTGGCTTTTCAAGTTCCAGATAAGCTCGTCAAGACCTACAAAGAGAGTTACAACATCGACCTCGAAGATGCATCTGGCGAGAAACATCATTATCTTCCAGTTCCGGCTGTCTATGTCATCGGGAAAGATGGCCAAATAAAATTTGCGCACGCCAATGCGGATTATAAGGTTAGACTTTCTAATGAAGAGGTTCTGGCGGCGCTTTAATTCAAATGGTAGCCGTGTGCCAGCGGCACCGCCACAAGGGGGGCTTTATGAGAGTGGTCACAATTCTATTTCTTAGTGTTTTGTTTCTTGTGTCTTGCGCACAAAAACCCACTCGCGTGAAGGTGATGAAGCAAACACCTGAGAACTTTTTGGTTGAGAACGCAAGAAAGCCCGTAAAAGTGACCGAGCAGACGATTGTCGTCGATGCCAGGAAGCGTTTTGACTACCAGATGGCTCATTATCCGGGTGCAATTCATTTGCGCTGGGAGAGTTTCGTGAACTCGAGAGCTGAGTACCCGGGTAGAATCATCGAAGAGAAAGATCGATTGATACAGGCTTTGGCTCTTAAAGGGTTGCATCCTTCTAAAGCGGTAATTGTTGTGGGTGAGGGACCAAATGGTGATGCCTCAGCTGGCCGCTTGGCTTGGACCTTGTTCTATTTAGGAGTACCAAACATTCAAGTTGTTGGCAGTGCGAGCTTGGGTCTTTCAAGTAATGTTCAGCAAGACTCTCAGTACGAAAATGCAAAAGTTTGGGAGGTGCCAAACAATATTGCTCTCACAGCTAGCAAAGAAGAGGTGTACGCGGCTGTGACTTCAGCGCCTAAGGCAAATAAAAAGCGTGCGGTCATATTAGATGTGCGCTCTCAAGATGAGTACTTTAAGAAAAAGGGTTTCGGCAAAAAATATGCACTCCCAGATTTGGGGGCTATCAATATTGAGTGGACTGAGTTTTACAACCAGCAAGGCCGACCAAACTTGCAATTGAGAAATCGATTGTCAGCCATTGGTGTGACACCAGATGTGCAGGTGATCTTGATTAGCAACAATGGCATTAGGGCTTCAGCAGCCCACTTTGCTCTGGCTGCTATGGGCTACAAAAATGCCAAAACCTATATAGATGGCTATGCAGGGCTGTTGAAAAAAGAGTCTTGGTAAAGTGCCAGCAATTTAGGGCCCAAAATGGACTGTCTTATTTTTAGATAATGTCTAGTTCTTGGTCTCTCAGGCGCAACCAGTTGCATTTCAGTGGGGCATGAAGCTCGCAACCTATTGAAATTGGGTGACCGAGAAAGGTCAGAGTTATGGGTAACCAAAGATGGGTTTCAGTCTGCTTGCTAGCAGTCTTTATCACCCTTATTCCGTTCACTAACTGCTCAAGAGCCAAATTTGGAGAAGCCGATTCGAGCAGCAAAACCGACTCACTCAATCAAGTTTTATCAATCATTGAAGATGGTGATGAAATCAATCCTGAGCGATTGCCCGAATGCGATGTGGTCGACTCAGAGTTTCCTACCGCCTGTTTGATATTCAAAGACAGTTTTGAACGAGAAGCGATCGTAGATAATGAAGACTTTCGGTGGGACACTGTTCTCATGGACAAGTCGTCAAACTTTAGAGATGTCGATGTCAAAATTGAAGACTCAAGTCACTTGGGCTCACTGGACTATGGAGACAAAGCTCTGTTGTTTAGGGGCCGCGAAGGTGGCTCTACCCATGAGGTCTATTTGGTTTCAGCTCCGTTTGATGTCGCAGACTACGACAAAGTGGTTGTGCAGTATCGTTACGTTCCAATTGATCTTGAGAACAGAATTAAGTTGAGTTGGAACGGTTGGCGAGTGCCAGAAGGGCCAAGGGTAGATGTCTGCACTGAAGATGACTACGAGTGTGGGCTGACTGGCGAGCGAAGATACAAAAGGCTTCGTGACCCAGATAACTGGAATCATCACTGGCCTGAGTTCTCGCCAGGTGAAACCAACCAGATTCGAAACTATGCGCTCGATGCTTGGCAAATGCAGCAAGTGGTGATTGATTTAGCTGATGTTCCTGAACAGAGGCGTAGCAAGTTTGTATTCAAGATCGCAGTGGCTCTCGACGAGGGGTATGTTTGTGACGACCGCGAAAAAGAAATGGAAGACGGTGTGATCGTTGATCAGGTGGTTTTCGCAGCACTTCGCATAAGGCCAAAATCAGACTCACGAATCGACTTGGCAGGAGACTAGCCGTGACTTTGATTAACTTTGCGAGGTTGTTGCCGAGTCGTAAGCCAAACAAGCGAAAGACTTCCGGCCACGATGGCCACGTCGGCGACATTGAAGATGCCCGTGTGAAGGCGACCAAACTCGAGGTACAAAAAGTCGGTAACTGAGCCAAAAAGCACTCTATCGATAAGGTTGCCAACGCCGCCTGCTACAATTAATGAAGCAGCCAAGGTTCTATTTGCCCCCCAGGTTCGAGAAAACAAATAAAAAGCGAAGACTAGCAAGAATAGACCACTCAAAATTTGAAAAATCAAAATTCGAGATTGAAGGCTCCAGTCAGCTCCGAGGCTTAAGAAGGCTCCGATATTTTGCGAGAGGGTGAGGGTTAAGTGCTCGCCAAGTAGTTGCACAGGCCCAGATTTTGGCAGAACCTCTCGAGCCAATACTTTGCTAGATTGGTCACAGCCGACCATAGAGAAAAACACTAAGAGAATAAGACATAATCTATGAACTCTGAGTTGGATGATCCTGGCCATACAGACGCTCCGATGTTGATTGCAACTTCAGGCTACGAACTTCTCGCCCAGCTGGCCAGTTAAAATAATTTCATTTAGGAGAGAACAGCAGTTTTGCTCTCTAAGACGAGTGTCTGACTCAAGTCAATACAGGCATAGAGTGACGGTGACCAGACAGCCTATGTTGACCAAAGGTCAACGTTGATTTCAAGATTCAATTACTTGCAAGACCAGGAACTGCTAACTGCTGGAGTCAATAATGCTCAAGAATTGATCCTGAGCAGGCATTCAAAAAGGAGCTGTTCATGAATGCCGTTTTGTTTCTGGCCACTATGCTTGCATCACAATTTGCTTTGGCGGTAGATTTCAAGTGCGTTATTGACGATAAGGTTCGCCACGTTCGACTTCCTGACGTGAGTTTTAGCGCTTCGATCGATGACCCAGATATGGTGCCTCATATAGATTACCCTGAGGGTACGATGCTAAAAAGTCATTAAGCTGATAGAGGTTGATGACAATCTTGAGTATGTAGTGAGAGTTAGTCTTCCTACAGACAATTCAAAAGAAGTTCAGTATCTAGCTGGCATTGAAATCGGTGCTCAAAAGCCAAATGTAGATGTGCTCTACCTGGGAGGAGCCTTATTTGAACCCGAGAGCACGAAAAACAGCATTGTCGTGGAGCTAATGTCTGATGATAAATACAGATTTTATTGTGCTGCAACCGACGAGACTCAAGAGCCAGAGGCGTCCGAATAGTTACGAGAGGCAGTAGCGCTGAATTAAGCTACAAAGCCTCTAACAGCCTGCAGAAAGGCGGTTTTGTGTTCATGCAGCAAGAACGGAAAGTGCCCAGCTTCATGTATCATTTCAAAGTGCAGGCTTCCGTTTAAATCTCGCAAAATCTGATGGCTCTGAAGGGGCACTTTGTTGTCCTCGGTGCCTGACAGAATTAAGCAAGGGATTTCGAGTTCAGACAATGTGCGGGTCATGTCAAAGTTGTTCAAGTAGGTGCCATTGATGAGCTCGAGAGATTTCACATCCATGCCTTGTAGAATTTGAAGAAGAAGATTGCAGCAGGTTTCATTCTGTCTCTCGCTACTAGATAAGAAGCTTTGTAGAGGGTCGTGAGGCTCTAAGCCGAGTTTCGCCATATGCTCCAAATGCATTTGCTCTGATTGGTAGGAGATTGGTGTGTTCACGAGAACCAGCTTTTGCAAATGAGGCAACTGTCCTCTCTTGATTGCTTCAAGTGCAATATTACCACCGAATGAATGACCTACCAGAGCGCAATCGAGGCCATGTACTCGTTGGCAAAGATGGGTGACATAGTCGTCGATGTGGTCGGCTAAAGGGAACTCAAAGTGTTCGAGACCAGCGATCTCACTGTCTTCAAACACTTCGGGCCAGTAACTTGATAGGCCTGGCCCACTGTGAAGCAAAAAGGTTCTCATGAACTCGAGTTTATACTGCTTTTTTGGCCTTTTCCATGCGAAAAAGAATGTCGTGCATGGCAGCCATAAGGTCAGAGTCGTACCGGCCCTTGAGCTTTTCATTCATAAATGAAATGGCATCAGTTGGGGTCATGGGTTCGTTGTAGCTTCTCTTGGTAGTGAGAGCATCATAGGTGTCAGTGAGTGCCACAATTCTTGCCATAGGGTGTATCTCATGGCCCTCTAACTGTTGAGGGTAACCATTGCCTTGAAAGCTCTCGTGGTGCTCAAAGCAGCATGCTTTAATGGCGTCGGACACTTCGTATTTATCTAAGATGAGCAGCCCAAACTGAGGGTGCTGCTGCATTTGAGCCCATTCGACATTGTCGAGCGGGCCATCTTTACAGATGATGTCAACAGAGACATGTCTTTTGCCGATGTCATGAAACAAAGCCCCTTGTCCGAGTTCTCTGAGATCATCGCCTGAATAACCAGCAACTTGCCCGAGACCAAGGCTGTAAATGCCCACATCAAGTGAGTGATTGTAAGTGTAGAAGTCATGTGAGCTCAGCCCAATTAAATGCCCCATAGCATCAGAGTCACGATCCATAAGCTCGACAAATTCGTTAATAACTTCTTTTGATTCGTTAAGGGCCGCGGCAATGTCAGGGCTCTCATACAGCTCCTCTACAAGAGCCAAAGAGCTTTCTCTTAGGAGCGTCGCTTTTTCAAATGATGACAGCTCTTCTGAGAGCATGAGATGTGCGATGTACTGTTTAAAGGCAGCTTTCTCGTAAGTTCGAATATAGAAGTTATCAGGAGCTTTCTTTTCAAAATTTTCGATTTTTTCGGCCTCAAGCGTGCCGCCCGCTCTAAGATAGTGAATCATTCTGTCGCTGACGCTAATAAATACATCAAACGTTACAGGCACTTGAGGGTGAATCGAGCTGAGTCGAATCTTTAAATATTCTGCATTCTCCATACCTCAAGTGTGCCATGCTTTCATTGACTCGCCAAATTTTCCTAGCTACTAAATTTAAGATGGCGGTTAACTTTGAAACAGACGTTCAGTATCTAAAAGGAGTTGGACCTAAGTTAGGTTCAGTTTTTGCCAAACGGGGTGTTTACACCGTCGGGGACCTTCTCGAATGGTACCCGAGGACGTATGAAGATCGCCGCGGTGCAAAGACCATCTCTTCTCTTGAACCTGGACAATTGGTGAGTTTGGTGGCCCAGGTTGTCAATGTTCGCTCGATGAATCTGGGGAAAAGCCGCAGAAAAATGTACGAAATTCTATTGGGTGACAGCTCGGGACGAATTGCCTGCAAGTACTTTCGAGTGCCTTACAGAGGGTATTTCGAGCGCGTCGAAGCAGGTATGAAGGTTCGTGTCTCGGGTAAGGTAACAGACTATCGCGGTCGCATTGAGTTTCACCACCCTGATGTGCACCCTCATCGCGAGGATGAAAACGAAGAAGATGTTCTGATCCCGATCTACACTGAGACTGAGGGTTTAACACCAGCTAAATTGCGCAAGATTATTGAAACGGCGCTTATTGAGCTCGACAAGACTGAGAAGGGTTTCGCATCGGGCGCTAGCCAAGAAACCGAATGGAAGAAGTCTCCGAAGTCGCAGGCGGAAGTGCTGCCAAAATGGTTGAGAGACAAATATCAATTGCCAACAAAAATGCAGAGTCTAAGTCAGATTCACCAACCCCCAGTGCAGCAGTCAGATTTGTTTTTAAGTTTCACGTCTCCGGCTCAGAGGCGGCTAATTTTTGAAGAGTTTTTTAGGCTCGAGTTTTTGATGGCATTTCGTAAAAAAGGTCTCGAAAAAGAGGAGTCCGTTCGAGTTCAGGCTGACGAAAAGCTGAAGGCCAAGTTCTTAAAGAGCCTGCCTTTTGAGCTCACAGGCGCTCAAATTCGAGCTTATGAGGAGATCAAAAAAGATATGAGTTTGCCTCACCCCATGCACCGTCTAGTTCAAGGAGATGTGGGTAGCGGTAAAACTATGGTGGCCTTTTTGTCTGCGCTTTATGCAATCGAGGCGGGCTTTCAGGCAGCCCTCATGGTGCCAACTGAGATTCTAGCCGAGCAGCACTTTAAGAATGCTGTGAAGCTCTTGCAGCCAATGGGCATCGAGCCGGTTCTCTTAACGGGTTCTATGAAAGCAAAAGAAAGAGCCTTGCTCAATCACAGGGTTTCGACGGGAGAAGCGCAATTTATTGTCGGCACCCATGCTTTGATACAAGACAGTGTGAATTATCATAACTTGGGTTTGGTAGTTATCGATGAGCAGCATCGGTTTGGGGTTGCCCAGCGAACTCAGCTGAAAAAGAAGGGGGTCAGCCCTCACTTTTTGGTGATGACTGCTACGCCGATTCCTAGAACACTTGCTATGACTGTGTATGGTGATCTTGATGTTTCAATCATCAATGAAATGCCAAAAGGTAGGCAGCCGATTGTGACTCGCAAAGCCTTCTCGAACAAAAAAGTTCAAGTGTTTAACTTTCTTGAAGCTCAGCTTGAAAAAGGTAGGCAGGCCTATGTGGTTTACCCACTAGTCGAAGAGAGCGACAAAATGGATTTGCAAGACGCCACTAAAGCTTTCGCTAAGATTGGTGAGCGCTTTCCGAAGTACTCGGTGGCACTGTTGCATGGCAAAATGAAGCCCGACGAAAAAGAAAAAGTCATGAAAGAGTTTCGGGCTGGTCAGCATCATATTCTTGTGGCGACGACTGTAATCGAAGTCGGTGTCGATGTGCCAAATGCGAATATCATGGTAATTGAGAATGCAGAGAGGTTCGGCCTTTCACAGCTGCATCAGCTTAGAGGCCGTGTCGGGCGGGGAGAGCACAAGAGCTTTTGTGTGCTTTTGTACGGCCATGCTGTCAGTGATGAGTCGCGAGCCCGGGGCGATATTATGGAGAAGACAAACGACGGTTTTAAAATCGCTGAGGCAGATCTAGAGTTGCGTGGCCCTGGTGAATTCTTGGGTCGCAGGCAGAGCGGATTAGCTGGTTTTAAAATGGCGAATTTGATTCGGGATATTGAAACTCTAAAGCAAGCGCGGGATGCCGCTTTCGAAGTTTTTGAAAAAGACCCAGATCTGAAAGAGCATCAGCAGCTCAAGAGCCTTATTCGCTCCCTAGAATTTTTAGGCTAGCTGGTGTCGGTTGGGCGACCTCCGATTGGCCAGATGCCGAAGGGGTGCTTGCCATAATCTTTTCGATAGCTTCTTTGAGCTCATCCAAACCGAAAGGCTTAGATAAAACGAGTCGAATATTTTCAGGTAAAGGGTCTTGCTCGTTGGTTTGCTCACCCTCGCCGGTCATCAAAATTACTGGGGTAGAATTACCTTCTTCGTGCATTTTCATGGCGCAAGCGATGCCACTCATTCCGTTGAGCAGCCGCTTGTCTGAAACAATCAGGTCATAATCTGTTTCATTGATAGCACTGAGTGCCTCCTCACAACTTGCGAAGCTCTCGCAGCTGCTATCTAGCAATTCAAACAAATCAGACATCAGCAATCTGATGTCTTCTTCGGCATCGATCAGACAAACTCGCATTTACACTCCACACACCGACCAAACTCGTTTACGGGACATTTTGCCCGCGGACCATAATTCTGAGTCAAAAAGTCACTGGGCTAGTTGGAAAACTTTGAAGTTTGCCAGGGCCTAAAAGAAATTGCAATAACGCATCGACGAAATGTCTCAAGACAAGACCTTGGTCTGCTTAAATCTGAATCATCCACCTTCTCGCAAACCTGTGATTGAATATTCTTTATCAAAATCAACTATCCCAAGGAGGGGAGTATGTTCAAGCCCGTTCGTCGCATGGTCTGTCTTTTGG
>JABSOQ010000112.1 GCA_013216195.1 Bdellovibrionales bacterium | reverse complement strand
CAGGTGTTAACGAAGCCAGACAACGAGGCTACACCCCTGGCACATTCTCTTTGAACGTGGAGGGAGGTCGTTGCCCGGTATGTAAGGGGCTCGGCCATGAAACTATCGACATGATGTTTATGGATGATATTGAGATCCCTTGCGAAGCTTGTGACGGCAAGAGATTTCGGCCTGAGATTTTAGAGATCAAATACCACAAGAAGACCATCCATGATGTTCTCAATATGACTGTCTCTCAAGCGATGGACTTCTTTGTTTCTTACCCGAACATAAGAAGACCTCTGTCAATTTTGAGAGAAGTTGGCCTCGAGTATCTGACACTTGGCCAAACAGCTAAGTCTTTGAGTGGTGGAGAATCTCAGCGCCTCAAGGTAGCGAAAGAGCTCAACAACACCAACCAAAGGGCAACTCTCTACATTATGGATGAGCCAACCACAGGGCTTCACTTCAGAGAAGTGCATCTTCTGCTGAACGTTTTGAACAAGCTAGTAGACAATGGCTCAAGTGTACTTCTTATTGAGCACAACCTCGAAATTATCAAAAATTCAGACTACATTATAGATATTGGCCCAGAGGCCGGAGAAGCCGGAGGCAAGATCATTGCCCAAGGCTCACCTGAAGAGCTCATGAAGTCGAAGCGAAGCCTTACTGCCAAATATCTTAAGCAGTACATCGAAGAGACTAACCCTCAAAAGCGCCACTAACTTTGTACAATCACTTTGAACTGGCACCTTTTGGGGTTTCGCAGTAGTCTGGCGGGGTATGAATCAGATGTTTAAAACAATCTGGCCAGAGCTGAAGCCACACGGGTGGACTCTGCTCTACGTCATGTTTCTTGGGACTCTCATTTCAGGCCCAAAATCTATGATCCCGCTGCTTGTTGGCGAGCTTGCAAAAGCTTGGGAGGCTGGCGACCGCGATGCGGCTGTATGGATACCCTTTACTATTGCCGTGATTTGGGTCTGCATAGGTGGCCTCAGGTTTTTTCATTTGTTCTGGATGAAATACACGGCCAATAAGATCGCCATTAATCTCAGACGAAAACTCATGGACAAATACTTAAGTCTTAACATTGGCTTCTTTAACGATTTTGTTAGAGGCTCTGGTGGTCTAATTAGCCGAATGATTCACGATATCACTATCGTTCAAAATGGTTTGTACAAAGTCTCAGATCTGGTGCGCGAACCTATCATCGTGGTCGTGATGTTCACACTGCTCGTCATGATGGATTGGAAGCTGACCTTCTTTATCTTGGCTGCCCTACCCATAATTACTACCGTGATGCGCAAGTTCTCTAAGTCGCTAAGAAAATATGGTTACAAAAACCAAGAGGCGATGGAGGACCTAACAAAGACGCTCAAAGAGAGCCTCGATGGCACCCGCATTGTTCAGTCGTTCAACCTCGAAAACGAAATGCGCAGAGCTTTTAATGAAAAAGCTGATCAGGTTCTGTTTGCCACTCGCCGAATCATTTCTCGCGAAGAGGGTGTGGGGCCGGCATCAGAATCATTGGCTGCGATTACCATTTCATCTATCTTGGTCTACATCGGCCACCAGGTATTCGAGGGCAACTTCAGCACCCCTGATTTCATTCAGTTCATCGGCTACATCATTTTGCTTCAAGACGGGGTCAAAAAGCTTCAAGGGGCTATCATAAAACTACAGCAATCGGCAGTAGCACTTGAGCGAATGCAATCTGTTTTCGACAGCACCCAAGTGGTGCCGCAAGCTGAGAACCCTGTCGAGTTCCCAAAAACATGGGACAAAATCAAATTTGAAAATGTGCATTTTGGTTTTGGTGAAAAGAAAGTGCTTAAAGGTATTGATCTCGAAGTTAAGCAGGGCGAGATCATTGCACTTGTCGGCTCAAGCGGAGGCGGCAAAAGCACCCTAGTAAACCTACTCGAACGCTTCTTTGACCCAACTAGCGGCAGAATCTTGATTGGTGACCATGACATTAAAGATATCGACCTAAAAGATCTGAGAGATCATGTCGCTCTAGTTAGCCAAGATGTTTTTCTTTTTGGCGATACGATCGAGAGAAATATTCACGCAGGAAACTTCGACAAGTCAGTCGAAGAGGTACCTGCAGCCGCCAAGCTTGCTAACGCACATAACTTTATTACCGCTAAGACAGATGGCTACAAAACAAGAGTGGCAGATCAAGGTGGTGGGCTATCAGGCGGAGAGAAGCAAAGGGTTAGCATTGCCAGGGCGATCTTTAAAGACGCGCCCATCTTGGTGCTTGATGAGGCCACCTCCGCTCTCGATTCTGAATCGGAGCTAGAAGTTCAAAAAGGTCTCGAACACCTCATGCAAGGGCGCACAGCCTTTGTGATTGCTCATAGGCTTTCAACAATTGCTAAGGCCGACCGCATTCTCGTTATGAAAGATGGGCAAATTGTCGAGCAAGGTGATCACAACAACTTGCTCGAGAAAAAGGGTGAGTACTTTCGATTCCATCAAATTCAAGCTGGTCTATAAAACCTGAAGTCACCCGAAGCTCTGGCCACCCTGTAGGCGATGCGGCTTGCATTAGTGGTTTAGCAGTTTCTATTGCTCTTCTTCGACACCAAAGCTGTCTTCTGAAATTTCAGCTCTTGTACGCTCTAAAGCACGAATCTCTGACTGCAACCACTTCGGGTCTTGATGACTAGCCAAAGCCTCGATCTCGGCTTCAATGCGGTCAATTGAGACCTCGAGAATCGCAAAGGCTTCATCTTTTCTGCCGTCTCTTGCTAGTACTAGAGCCATCAGGTCAGCTACATAAAACTCTTCTCCCAGTTCTGCAAAAGCCCGCGTTGCATACTCGCTCGCCATTTCGTAATCTTTGAGCCTGTAAAAGTAGGCAGCAGCACTGTAGAGGTAATTAGTGTCTGGGTAAATAGAGTGCGCATAGATATTGGCATCAGCTAGTTCTCTCTCATCTAGCTGGCCCATTGTAGCTCGCATATGCTGTGTCGAAATAAACAGCTCACCTCTTTCTTGGGCGGTGAGATCAACTTCAGAGGCGAGCTCCGTGAGGCTCGCCATAGCAGCGATGAACTTTGGCACCATTTCTATCGTTTCATTATAAAAGTACTCTTCACTGATAGCTTCAGACATCTGCAAGGTAATATCGAGCTGCGCTCTCTTGCTGGCACCCTCTTGTTTAGCACTCAGTAGGGCTGCCTCAAGCTCCTGAGCTCTTCTGCTGTAGTTGCCCATGTATTTGAACTGCTCGGCAATCTTGTGCTTTCGAATAAATGAAATACCTAATCGTCTTTGTTCGCTGACGTTTTGCCATGCCTCTTCGGCCTCTGTCATATTTCGGATTAGCAGGCCTACATAGTGCTCTTGATCGTCTTCACGACCATTTCTTGCATAGGCTTGGCCGATATTGTGAAGCCCTGCAGTCAGAGCCCCTTCTAAAAAGGCAGCTGCTACAAACTTTTGTTCGTCTGTTGCTCTTTCGGTTTGAACTCTAAAAAATCTCTTCAAGTCGGTCTCTACACTTCTACAGCTAATACTCAAAACCAACATTGGTTGTTCTAGTTCGCCATCTAAAGCCGTAAAACAGTTCGCCAAATCTACCATGTTGTAGGCATCAGAGATCATAAACGGGTGCATCAGGGTCACCATAGGCAAGAAGCCGTGGTAGCCAAACAGCTCAGCCTGCTGCACTTTGCTTAAGTTTGCAAAGATCACCCTAGACATGGCTTGAAGTTTCTCTTTTAACTTGGCAAGGTTCTGGCTATGAATTGGAGTGTATACCGGTCTTGTCTGGCCATTGCTCGAAACCCCACCGTAAGCTTCAAGGGGCAGATCTTTGAGTTTTACAGCTGCCGCAAAATAATTGCTCTCATCAAGCAGGCGTGCAGCTGCATTCACGACATCGGCACTCTCCATAGCTTTATCACCGATATACTGGTAATCGATCACTTGCTTATAGTTAAGCTCTTGTGCTGCATCTGACTCTGCCTGAGCTGATATCGTGATCAAAGCCAACAAACTTATTAGTAAGTTCAAATACCTCATGGGTCTCCTCAATGTTTCTCTACAAGCTATATTTAGCAATTGGTATGCCTAAGAATGAGCGAACTGGTCGCACTTGGCAGATGTAAAACAACAATTTGCGCCTACAAAGAGAAAGAGCAAATGTAGCCATCAGATGATGGGCCAGAACTTTCAGCACACAGACCTTCATTATCAAGCCTTGTGCAGCGGTTGTAGCGCACTTCTATTGGCGAGACCGGGTCTCGGGTCTCATCTCGTCACCTACGTACATGTCGAAAACAACTTCAACAAGCTCTACTGGGTAAACGATCTTGGGGTTCATTTCTGTGCCCTCTGGCCCAATCATAACCACTTCACTTTGCGCTGGCCTAACTGCGTCTCGGTCACTACCAAAAACATCTACGAGCACTGGACCAAATGTTTCAGACTCAATCTTGTAAAGGTCAGGGCCAGTGCCTGAACTTTCATACTCAAAACTGCAATCTTCAAGTTCTAAACTCTGGCTGCCATCTACTGATGATGTTCGCCAGCCCATGTTTGGCATTTCGCCCGCAGCCACAGTCGCCATTATGATTTCTCGAACTTCTTGGTTGGTGATTTCAATGATGTCAGCTGCACGCATAAAGACCCTGGTGTCAGAAAACTGAAAGTCATGCACTGCTAAGAACTCTTCCCATCCGCGGGCATCCAAGTTGGTCTGTTCAAAGAACTTGGTGGTGGCCTCTCTTATGTCAGAGTAATCCTCATCGGTAAGATCTTTAGGGGCCCCTGATCTGGCCTCATCAGTGTTATTGCAATAGTTCGAATCTGGTGCCAGTGCGAGACACTTGTTTTTTGCCGATTCAAATTTCAAAAGCCTGATCGACATCAACATCTCATGCACGATCAGCTTTGCAAAATCGAGCTCGGCTCCTTCATAAACCTTATTGCCAAATTCATCTTCGAGCGCGGGCTGAGACAGCCAAACTTCTTCCATCGATTGCAAAGCGCCTTGCTGATTCTTTGAAAGAGTGCCGATCTTTTCTGCTGAGAGTTTGTTGAACTCACATGGCATAAGAAACCAAGTCTTGGTGCTTACTGCATGGGTTAGCACTTGCCTGATCTGACTAGCTTCACCCATCTGCTCGAGCTTTGGTGCAATGTGGGTTTTGTAAGCCTCGTGATTTTCTACATCTAGGGCATAAGACTCAAAAGGCTTGCCTTTACAAGTATTACCGCCGCCACCATCTCCGGTGCCGATCGTTTCAATGCGCCTGTCAGCAGGCTGACATGCGACAAGAAATGCCACCGCAAGAGTCACCAAAGGCAGCACATAGCTTTTGAGAGTCAATTTGCTCATACCCTTACAAAAAATTGCAAGGGCTGAGCCACTAGGTATTACTCACAAAACAGAATGCCAATGTCGTCAGTGCCATCTCTTGGCTCTAAATCGACGCTGCCATTAGGTAGAACTCGGGCGTTGACGTGTGTCTTTTGGCACTCAGGTGAACCTGTGCAGCTCGCCCGCAAAACTTCTCTGGTGCTATAGGTAAGTTCTCCTGGTTTCTTGCCAAAAGCCGCACACAGATTTTCGGCTGACTCCATTCTCACAGGGTACTCATGCTCACCGACTTTTACGTGAGGAGTAAGAATAGCGAGTTGATTGTCTGGGTTGTTGTAAATGCCAGCAGCTGGGTCGAATAGCTCAGGGTAGTGCTCGCTCACATAGAGAGTTAGCTCGGCTTTTAGCTCATAATCGAAAGTGCCTACAGCGGAGTCTGCTTGAGCGCCCCATGCAGTGGCTACAACAAGGGCCAGTAGGCCCAAGCGTGCGATCGGGCCCATGATTAACTTTAGGTAATTGATCTTAATGGATTTTTTCATCTTACTCCTCCTTTTGGCTTGTCATTGATCTCCTCCCTTGAAGGCCAAACTACCCCAATTACGCTTTGCGCAATAGATTTATTTAGTAAATTAGACCCATATTTATTTACCACATGGTAAAATTAAGTATGAGCTCTGTTTTTGAGTATGAAAGCTACATCCCTTATCTGAATGATTGGCTGGCAAATTTGCCAAACTCAGGTCGCGGGGTTAAAGGCAAGATCGCTGCCCACTTGAGAGTTAGCTCTTCTCTTGTCAGCTTTTTCTTCAAGGGCAGTAAACTTCTTACCCCTGAACAGGCATCGATTCTCTCTGATTTTATTGGTCACACCGAACTTGAAGCGGACTACTTTTATTTGCTGGTCGAGTTCGAGCGAGCAGGTAATCAGAGACTCAAACAAAACCTTCAACGCCTTCTACAAAAAACCAAAGCCGAAGCTCTCGAAGTGAAATCGAGAGTTAAGAAAGACCGCGAGCTCAACGCCGAAGAAAAGTCGGTCTACTACTCGAGCTGGATCTACACAGGCGTAAGAAACTTATCAGCTATTGATTCATTTAAAGATACCAAAACAATTGCCGAACACCTCACACTCCCCTTTGAAACCGTCAATGAAGTCTTGAGCTACTTGTTAAAAATCGGAATGGTTGAGCAAGATGAACAAGGCCTCAAAGCCGGTCCCACGTACACCCACATCGACCAAGAGTCCCCCCACGTAAATAAGCATCGCCAAAATTGGCGGCTTAGGGGCTTTCAGAAGATGGAGCAAAAAAGGCCCGACAACCTATTTTACAGCAGCCCGATGTCCCTCTCAGAGAAAGACTCTGAGAGGGTGAGGCTGATGTTACTCGACATGATTTCAAAATCAGTTGAGATCATGAGGCCATCTGAATCGCAGGTTGGTCGGTGCCTTAACATTGATTGGTTTGAGTACTAGTCATATCAACTGTGAGATAAGCCTCAGTCACGTCGCCACAATCAAACCCGAAGTGTTCATAAGCTTCAACTTACCCCTCCTCGAAGTGCAGACAAAATAAACCTCTATGTATTAGACAGTGCCCAATTCACGAACCACTGCTTGTCTCATCTGTGAACAAAAATAACGGCCCAGACTATCGTCTAAGTTCTGATAGACATCTCCACGGTGTTATCCACAACGGGCAATTCACGTGGGTTTCTAGGTGTATAGGGGTCCTGTTTAATTCTTTTACTGTAAAGCTAAAGTTGTCGAATCATTTGACGATAAGTCTTGTGTCGAGATTTTGCACAGTTTGGGTCGTATCTTAAAGAAGGGAAGTTTGTATGATCAACTGGGATGAGTTTGAGCATATACATGTGATCAAAAAGCTAAAAGAGATTCTTAACTCTTGGTGGAACATAGATGTGATCTTCACCGATGAGAGAGGCAAGATTCGTGGAATGGATCTGAGTGAAAACTCGGCTCAGTTCGCTAGCCCTGCAGTAAGAGCCTTTTTGCAAAAAGAATCTGCCCAAGAAAGCCTGGCAGATACTATTGCCAAAACAATGGAAGACTTGAAGTCATCTGAAAACCGCTACTCACTTCGCAAGTGGGACACAGCTGGTTTTGACATTGCGGTTGTACCAATCATCATAGAGAACGACTTTATGGGTACAGTTGTGGCGATGGGCTTTTTGAAAGACGCTTCTGGCCAGCAACGTTTGCAAGAGATCCAAGAGCGCATGGCGATCTTTGGAGCCAGCGGTGACATCATTGAGCAGTCGCTATCTAAAATTAAGTTCATTGAAGACCAAGACAGAGACCACTTTGTTGAGCTGGTTGAGTTAGTGGCTCAAGAGGTTGTGACTCTTCACCTAGAGATCACAACTCGCGAAAACAGAATCAAAGAACTGAACAAAGAATTGGGCAGTCGCTATAAGTATGACAACATGATCGGTAAGTCGAAGCCAATGCAGGGTCTTTATGCCCTACTCGACAAGATCAAAGGCGCTGAGTCGACTGTTTTGATTCAAGGTGAAAACGGTACTGGTAAAGAATTGATTGCTAAGGCCATTCACTACAACTCTGGTCGCAAAGACAAGCCATTTGTGATTCAGAACTGTTCAGCATTTAACGACAACCTTCTCGAGTCTGAACTCTTTGGTCACATGAAAGGGTCTTTTACTGGAGCGATTCGCGACAAAAAAGGTCTTTTCGAAATGGCTGACAAAGGCACATTCTTTCTTGATGAAATTGGTGACACCTCACCAACTATGCAGGTGAAGCTACTTCGTGTTCTTCAAGAAGGTACTTTCATTCCAGTAGGTGCCATCGAGCCTAAGCGTGTTGACGTCAGAGTTGTTGCTGCAACAAACAGGAATCTTAAAGAGATGGTTGAGCAAGGTACATTTAGAGAAGATTTGTACTACCGCTTAAACGTGATCAACATTCGCGTTCCACCTCTTAGAGAGCGAAAAGAAGACATTCCGATACTTACTGAGTTCTTCATCAACAAGGCCCTCGAAGACACTACCAATCAGGCTGAAGGCAAGAAGATGTTGACGAAGAGAGCTCTAGAGAAGCTTTATGATTATCAGTGGCCAGGTAACGTTCGAGAACTCCAGAACGAAATGGAGAGACTTATCGTACTAGCTGGCGCTGAGAGCAAGATCACTGCTGACATGCTTTCGCCTAAGATCATCGATGCAAGTGAAAAGGGCAAGGTTCAAGGTGCCCGCGTTCATGGCAAGTTGAAAGACGCTCTTGAAGAGCTCGAGCGCGAGATGATCAAAGAAGGTCTTCGCAGAACTGGCTGGAACAAATCTAAGCTTGCAAAAGAGCTAGGTATCAGCCGCGCTGGTCTCATCATGAAAGTTGAGAAGTACGGCCTCGATAAACGAAAAGTAATGAAATAGTTTTTTACTGACCAACCATTTAAAACCCACGGCGAAAGCTGTGGGTTTTTTTGTTTTTAGATCTCGACTGAGCCATCAATTGGCAAAATCTCAAAGTACTCTTGCACAGGGGCTGTCTCTGTCACCTTTGGTGGCTCCGCTTGCAGAATCACACGATCAAAAACTTGGTACTGATTGCGATGCATAACCCGCCCAGCCGGTGCGCTCGGGCCCAGCTCTTTGAAGTAACCCATTACGCTCTGGCCAGGGCAAACTCTTGGGTCATCAATTAATGTCATTCGGCTGCCGATGGCGACACTCTCAATCTCGACTGCACCCTTTTGCCAATAGATTTCAGAAAGTATCGAGGTGCGAGTCATCTGCTGAAAGTGCTTCGACTGAGTTCGAAGCATTTGCCTGACACCTGAATGAAGAGACCCTGTGAGAACGATTGCCTTCGCCTCTCCGGTGGCCTCTATGAGTGCTCTTGCCATCTCTGAGTTGCGCTCATCCATTCGGTCATACTCAGGTAAGTTCAGGTTTTGCTCGTTTCGCACATCGAGTGCAATTAACTGAAAGCCTAGCGAGCAGGCCTCTTCGACCATGTTCAGGTAATTGTCTCTTTGAGCCCCATAAGCCCAGTTTCTTCTCCACACTTCGGTGAACTGTTCTTTTGACAGATCACCTTGGCAATAGCTTGTGGCAAACCGCTGAGCTGACTGATTTAACATCTCTAAGCCAAAGTGGGTAAAGCCCTTTGCCTTCAGAAGCTTTAGGCTTCTTTGCAAGAGCAGTTTAGGTGTTGAGTCGAGGTGGTTTTCGCCAATGATCAAATACTGCACAGAGTCTGCAAAATTGACCAACTCGGTTGCTGCATCTGCAACTCGGTCTTGCTTGAGCAACTCGGCTTCGACGGCCTCTAAGCCTTGATGGTGTTCTGAATAATTGCACGAGTTGCGACCGCCACCACCAGGAAAGGCATAAGCCGTGCCTGACAATGAAAGAATCATAGTCATCGTAATAGTAGCGAAGCCAGCGAACTGAATCATCACAACACCCCCCAAAATTTATCCCCATAGGCAGTGGATCAGATTGGCTGGTGAGAAGAAATCAATTTGCTAAATGCGTGAAACAAAAGCGAAGTTATGGCTTTCCTCCGTATGCAAATATTTCTGAATTGATTAATCATTTCTGTTCACTTGCGGGTCTATAGAGAGGTGAAAGGCTTACAGGTCGCAATTGTAACAGGCTTATAAATTTGATTATGTGACTGAGACCCATTTAAAAAACAAGTGATTACAAATATTTAGGTATCTGTCGGAGACGGCGCAGGCAACTTCTTCGTGTTTAGGGTTTTGCCAGCGAAATCGCAGAGCCAACAAAATCGGTTGGTACGCCAATTGCCTAAGGTATCTGTATCTGGCTGGGAGTAATGGTTGGAAAAGCGGAACGTCTCACTCTCCAAAAAGCATCTAAGATATTTGCGAGTAGTTATAGGAGACGGGCGCAATCATGCAAAATCACTTTGAACATCGTGCTAAACGAATCAAACCATCTGAGAGAGTATTCTCTGTGATCATGAAACGACTCACAAAATGGGTCTTCAATCGCTATGATTGCGAGATTCGCCACGAGTTCTTCAATGACAATGATCAAAGGCATCAGGTTTTAAAGAGCCTGCTCGAAAAGAACCCCTTCGCTCGAATTGATGGTGAGCTTCACTTTCCGATCAGGTTCTCTGGCGAGATCATCGGCGTCGTGCTGGCCAAAGAGTCTTCTGGCGAGTTGAATACCAGCCAGCAAAAAGAGCTGAATCACCTGTTTTCGCTAATGATTGAGCCAACTCTCAAAGACATCGAACAACTTGAGCTTGTAGACTCTCTACACGAGCACATGAGCTACGTGCATGACCAAAAGAACCTAATCAGGTTCAAAGAGTTTAGCCGGCAGCCAACTCTCAACCCAACCGTGATCACGCCCGAGTCAAAATTGCGAGCCAGGTTTCACCTGCCTTGTGTGATTGATTCAACTGATTCTGAAGACGCTAGAAAGCTGGCTTTTGAGATTCACCAGCAATCTGGTCGCTACGCTTTCTTGTCGATCAATGAGCTCGACGAAACTTGCTTTCATTCACTAGAAGATATGCAGGTGATCGGGCCAGCCACTATTTTTATACCTGAAATCAGAAGCCTTACCGACACACAAGTGCAGTTCTTTAATGACTACTTCGCTAAAGCGACTCGCACAGCTGACTCACCTCAGTTTGTGGTTAACGTACAGAATTTGAAATCGTTTAAAGAGATGGCAGATGACAACCAAATAAGTTTACTTGAATCGCTCTCAGTGGCCGTTATTAAAATGGACCGCCCATTTGCAGAGCTGAAGAAGGTAGGCTTGGTAAATCTCTTCTTCTCGGCCCTGTCTGGTAGGCAGGGCCGTCCTTTGAATTAATCGGCTCGGCTACGGCTCGGGTATCAAAGCGATCGGCGCACTGCTGGTTGGAAAGCCCTGTTCGAGCGCGGGCACTTAGATCAACAGGGCCCAATTCATCGTAATTTCAGCTATTGCTCAAAAACTTTACTGATTTTAATATGTTGCAATTGAATTCAGCTTCTGTAAGCTAAAAATATGACTGAGGTTCACCACGGCTTTATTGAAAAGACACTTGATCGCAGCGACTACGAGTTGCTGCCGCTGGCTGGTGATGCCAGTGCCCGCAAGTACTTTCGTGTTGTGGTCGACACTGACTCATATGTGCTGATGGTTTGGGAGCCTTTCGAAGACCCGAATCGCTACCCTTTTTTGAACATTCTTGATCACTTCAGAAAACACGGAGTCAATGTACCTAAAGTTCTTGGCGCCGACCCGCAAAATGGTTTTGTACTGCTTGAAGACCTTGGCGACCTCACGCTCGAGCGAAAGTTCTGGGAGTTCAAAGAACAAGAGCAAACTCTGCCCTTTTACCGGCAAGCCGTAGACGAGCTGATTAAGATTCATTACCCGGCAACTGAAGACAATGAGTCTGGCTGCATGGCCTTTGAGATTCAGTTCGACACCAAGAAGTTTCTCTGGGAGATGAACTACGCCAAAGAGAATCTTTTCGAAAAACTCTGCCAGATCACTTTGACCTCTCAAGTACAAGAGGGTTTAGAAGATGAGTTTGTAACCATCTGCACTCTACTCGATCAGCAACCAAAGCGAATCAGCCACAGAGACTATCACTCACGAAATCTCATGTTGAAACTTGGTAAGATGAAGGTCATCGATTTTCAAGATGCTAGGCTCGGCCCTGTTCAATACGACTTGGTTAGCTTAATTCATGACTCTTACGTGAAACTCAACTCAGAGAGTGAAAAGGCCATTCT
>JABSOQ010000111.1 GCA_013216195.1 Bdellovibrionales bacterium | reverse complement strand
GTTGCCTTAGCCGCCGGTACCACCTCGAAATACAGCACGAATTATTGTTCCGACATCTAATACACAGTTCAGGGCATTGTTGGCTTGCCCCCTTGAAGTGATCGCGTAGCCGTAGATTGAGATAACGCCTTCTGAAACATCAAAATTGAGTTCAAGTTGGCCACCGCTGGTCCCCTCTTGAGGCTCAGGTGAGTTCCCTCCAGCTCGCCCCTGCTGATTGCGACTCGCTCTGCCAATGTTGTCATAATCAGTACCTCGTGGGGAACTGCGCCCATGTCGACCTGAGACATCAATCTCTAAAAGTTGGTCTTCGATCTGGATGACTTCACCAGTGCCCTCACCCATTTCGGTGTCGATTTCGCCTTGCTTCACAAAAGCGAAAACAAACAGAGGGCAAATAAAGGTAAACAGAGCGACAATTTTAGTCACACGAACTGTAATAGATTCAATCTTAGCGACTGAGCGATTTGATTTTTTCATAGCCTGTGAGTACAGCAAGAACTGCACCTAGCCCATTGGCTTAAACTCGTAAGGTTTTTCGGCTGGTGAAGGCGATCCAGTTATGGAGAGAAGACTATGTCGAGCTAGGCACTTTGCATTGGCTTATGGCACTTAAATCACTGGGAGGGGTCAGTAACTGACTAACTCTAAAACCTCTGCTGCGCTCATAGGTCGGTCATAGATCTTAAAGTCATCTATCGAACAAGTAATTTGATGAGGAGCGAGGAGTAGAAATATGCAAAAAACTGCTATTGTCACAGGAGCTGGTAAAGGCCTAGGCCTCGAATTCACAAAGCAACTGTTAGCCTCAGAGTACAAGGTGATCGCGACCGCGAGAAAGGTCGAAAACTACCCTGCCCTGGTTACAGATTCTGAAAGCAATAACAATCTCGATCTGATGAACCTTGATGTCTCGAGTGAAGAGTCAATCAAGGCTTTCGCTGACTCTCTCAAAAATAAGACCGAGCACATTGACCTGCTTGTCAACTGCGCTGGTATCAACTCGAAAAGCAACCATCCCCACTCACAAGCCAGCTCTCTTAAGCTTGGTGAACTCGAGCAACAAAGCCTACTCAACCAATTCGCAGTCAATACTGTAGGCCCCATCTTACTCGCTCAAAGCTCGCTCCCGATGTTAAAAGCTTCTAGGCAAGCTCGAGTCTTGAACGTTTCGTCATGGTTAGGCCCAGTCTCGATTAAGACAAGTGGCGGCAACTATGGCTACTGCACGAGTAAATCAGCACTCAACATGATGAACGTCGCACTTGCTAATGATCTCAAAGAAGATGGAGTGATCTGCGTAAACTTCAACCCCGGCTGGGTAAGAACCGACATGGGCGGAGACAAGGCGAAACTCTCAGCTGAGGAGTCAGTCGAGGGCATGCTGAAAACCCTCGAGGGCTTGGGAGCTGAAGCCACAGGTCGATTTCTGCAGTGGGATGGCACTGAGCACCCTTGGTGAGTCGTTGCTTTGTAGCTGCTAATCGAGACTTTTTATAGATAACTAGTATTTATTACCGAAGGAGAAACAAAATGAAAGTGGGTATTTTAGGTAGCGGAATGGTTGGCAACACTCTAACCGAGGGCTTCAAAAAGCATGGCTATGAGGTTCAACAGGGCTCAAGAGACAAATTCAGCAGCATCTCAGAATGGGCTGACCTTGTGGTGCTCGCAGTAAAAGGCTCGGCCGCAAAGTCTGCACTTGAGCTCGCAGGAGCAAACAACCTTAAGGGTAAGACTGTCATCGATGCCACCAACCCGATATCAGATGATCCTCCACAAGACGGAGTTTTGAACTTTTTCACAGATATGAATTTGTCGCTTATGGAGACCTTGCAAGATTCAGCTCCCGATGCCGATTTTGTGAAAGCCTTCTCCTGTGTGGGAAGCGCTTTTATGGTCAACCCTGAATTTGACGCTGGCAAACCTACAATGTTCCTTTGTGGCAACAATGACTCGGCTAAATCTAATGTGAGTGAGGTGCTCGACAAATTTGGCTGGGAGACCGAAGACATGGGCACAGCCAAAGCAGCAAGGGCGATCGAGCCGCTGTGTATGCTATGGTGCATACCTGGCTTTAAAGACAACCAATGGTCGCATGCATTCAAGCTTCTAAAGAAATAGGATCACTCTAATTGACCCCAGCTGATTTCGACATCGGCTGGGCGGCCCTACTGCTAAATGAAAAACATGAGGAGAAAGCATGGTAAGCCCTATACCTGAAGGCTTCACGGCCGTGACGCCATTTTTAATAGCTAACGATGCTCAAAAGGTAATCGACTTTGCAACCAAAGCCCTCGGCGCCCACACTGTCTCGTGCCTCAGGCACAATGATGGCACCATCTGGAACGCAGAACTCGAGGTTTTCGGCGCGAAGGTCCTCATTGCAGGAGCTCATGGTGATCAACAGGCCTTCCCGGCTTTTTTATATCTCTATGTTGAAGATGCTGACTCGGTCTTCAAACAAGCCATTGAAGCTGGAGGAGAGCCCTTGATGCAAACAAGCGATCAATTTTTTGGTGACCGCTATGCCGGTGTCATGGACTCTCAAGGTAATGTGTGGTGGATCGCCACCAGAAAAGAGAACCTCTCAAAAGAGGAGCTTGAACGCAGAGCCAATGAGTTCGAAAAGAACAAGCAACAATTAAACTTGATCTTCTTGCCTCATTTTTTGAATCGCTTCAATTTGCTCTACGGTGTACCTAGGCGTGATGTGTTGCGGACAGTTCCAATCGTAGCCGACTACCTTAACCTTAAAGTACCTCTCAACATTGACCTTATAATCTGGATGCTTTTGCTTAATTGAATCTTTGTCTTCTTGCGAGAGATGGCCCATGATTTTGAGCCTTGCGCGATTCGGGTAATCAACAAAGATCAGTGAAACCCTGTCATTCACTCGGGTATTGCCAACGGTAACGTACTGGCGATTGCCCGAATAATCTGGAATCAACAGAGTACTACTGTCTGCCACTTCAACAAAACCAATTGGCCCCCCTCTGTGTTGCACGTAGGGCCAACCTTCTTCTGTGACAGAGGCAATGTAAAAGCTGTCTCGAAGACTTAAAAATTCACTCTCGCGCTCTGACAACTTCCCATCGTTGCTGGCTCTCTCAGCCATTTTCGCATAGTTGGCTCGAGACCCCATCTCTTCTTGAACTTTTTTAATCAATTCACTAAACAGTTCATCAAGGTACTTGCGCATCTTTGCTCCTAAAACTGGGCCTTCATAAAGTCAACGAAAGCTCGGGTTCGAGATGGTAACATTTCTTTAGACGGATAAACCAACCAAGCGGCTGAGTCAAATTCTGTGGGCGTAGCCTCATAGCTCGTGAAGACAGAAATCAACTCTTTTGCCTTCAACTCTGGCCCAATAAGGCTCTTAGGTAAAAGAGCGTATCCACACCCTCTCTTAGCAAGCTCTATCAATGAAAGTGCACCTGTTACTTTTATTTTTGGCTGCACCTTGATCTGCTCCACTTTGCCTCTTTTTCGAAACTTCCAAACTGAGTGAAACTGACTCACCAAAAGTGTAAGACAGTCAAAACGATTTAGGTCTTGAACTGTCTTCGGCTTGCCATGCGCCTCAATGTATTCAGGGCTAGCTGCGACCACATACTGCTGATCAAATAGTTTAGTGGCGACAAAGTCTGAGTCTTTTAGCCTCCCGAACCTAATAGCGACATCGATTCTTTCGGCAACTAAGTCTACAATTGCATCCGTTACTCGTATTTCAAGATCAATCTCTGGGTAAAGATCACAAAAATTAGGTATTAGGTCGATCATAAATAAATGATTAAAAGACACGTTCGATGTGATGCGAATTGTGCCAGAGGGTTTGACATTCACGCCCTTTAACTCACCCCGTATTGAGTCAAGGTCTTGCAACCAATCGGTAATTCGCATGTGCAAACCTTGACCCTCTTCTGTGGGTGTCACTCTTCGGGTTGTGCGATGGAACAGTCTTACGCCTAAGTCTTCTTCTAAAAGTGCGATTGCCCGAGTTACAGAACTCGGGGAGACGTTTCTCGATTTGGCTACTTCAGCAAAGCTTTGGTTGCGGTAGACCTCTGTAAACAGTTGAAACAACTCGGTATTCATTATTCTAAATTACGCAATAATATTTTGCTTTCCAAGCTCTTTATTCTCCATGAGGAAATCCGCAAAGTGAGATGAACCCAGCGAGAGGAGAGAGTATGAAAGTGGGCGTTATTGGATCGGGAGCCATGGGCTCTCGTATCGCAAAGAACTTTATTGATGCTAGCCATAAAGTGTATGTGTTCAACAGAACAAAAGAAAAAGCGGCCGAGCTCATCAGAAGCGGGGCCAACTGGTCGGATTCACCTACGGCTCTTGCAGAGGCCTCTGATATTGTATTTACCGTGCTTACTGATGACCATGCCTCAGAGTCGATTTGGCTTGATCCGACCTTAGGGCTTGTGCTGGGCTTAGACTCAAGCAAAGTGGCCGTGGAATGCTCAACCATTAGTTACGACTGGTCTCTTCGTCCTGCAAGCAAACTAAAAGAGTACCGATACCTAGAGGCTCCTCTCGTTGGTAGCCGACCACAAGCTGAATCGAAACAACTGGCTATGCTGATCGCAGGCGATGAAAAAGACTACGAGGCGGTCAAACCACTTTTGTTAGACACAGCTGCAAAAACACCCTTTATTGGTAGCCACGGCAAAGCGATTGCTCTCAAGCTCGTTATTAACTCATTGTTTGGCATTCAAGTGGCAGCTTTCGCTGAGCTTTACACCGCTCTAACTCACTCAGGCTTTGAAGAAGAGCAAATCATGAAGCTTCTGCCTAACTTACCGGTCACTTCCCCCATTATGCAGTTCACACTTAATCAATTTGCAGAGAGGCAGTTCTCGCCCTTGTTTCCGATTGAGCTGATTGAGAAAGATTTTGGTTACGCACAACAGTTTGTAAAGTCGGCAGGAGTGAGTGCAAATCTCACAAGCGAAACAAAATCAGTTTTTCATTCAGCAATAAAGGCCGGATTAGGTGATCAAAATATTTCAGCATTACTACACCATTATCAAAAAGGAGCACAAAATGACTAACTACGATAAACCCCTTAGACTTTTCTTGGGCGCCTTCTGGGTGCTCTTTGGCGCCAATGGGCTTATGCAAATCTTTACAGGCGGAGGCTTTATACCGATGCCCCAACCACCAGAGGCGATGCTAAACATTATGGGCGGGCTGTTTGGCGCGGTCTACCTGATGCCGCTTGTAAAGCTTGTGCAACTGAGCTCTGGTATCCTCTTGCTGGCAAACAGGTACACGAATCTTGCCTTGGTAATGCTGGGTCCAATCCTTGTTAATATTGTTCTTATTCACCTAGTCGCAGACCTACAGGGCCTGGTGTTTGTCGCACTAGCGACTGTGATTTGGGCAATCTTGTTCAAAAACCGATGGCCGCAGCTCAAATCTATTTTTACAAGCCAAAGTTTAATTGCATCAGAAATCAACCGGTAAAAGGCTCCGTCTAAGAAAAATTTGGAACGTCTCTAACTAAGGGCAGCTGGGCCAAATAGTGCCAGCTGCGCCAATTTAGATGGACATTAATTCTCCCAAATGATTTCGCCGCTATCGAGTACTTGAAACACACACGACTGACGATCTGTTGTCACGTAGATACCTGGATCAAGCCTTCCGATAAACCTTTTACCTTGTGAATCGAAGTAGGCGTAGACTGAGGTACCAATGACCAACAAGTGTTCATCAAGGGTATTGGGGTCGTCACCGCAGGGGTCGATCATCTGAACCATGGCAGCGTCCTGCCCGTCCACACCATCTTTGCCATCCACACCATCTTTGCCATCAACACCATCTCGTACTTGCTGAGCGTTGTTTGAGTCTGACAAAATGTACTCTGAGCCGTCAGGACAACTCAGCACCGAGATCTTCTCTACACGATCCTCTTCGAGAATCTCACAGCCTGAGAACTCGGGACCAGCAGCCCTGGGCTTTTGGGTTTCGCAACCAACTAACAAAAGTACAGAAACAGCTATTAATCCAGACTTTAAGCTCACCTTTACCTCCTTAAATTGTAAATTCTATTCCAGTATATCGCTCGAAGGTTGCGGCAATTTAATGAGTCTGTGAAAATGGAGCCACATAACTGCTCTATTTAGAGAAAACCGAAATAAGTTCTAATCAAACTCCTATGAGAATTTTAAACTTGATGCCGCCGTCCTCGTGACGATTGAAATGAGAATGTACCTCGATCTCCTGCCCAAACCTATTAGACAAACCTATCAAAAGACCTTTTACCATTGGCCCCAAACCCTCTCGCTCAGAGTAGTAGTATAAATCGACCTCGTTTTTACTTAGCTCCTCTACTACAAACCTTGGCGCCTTCAGGTTGGGCATCATTGAGCCCATCCGGGCGTGCATGGAATTTAGGTTTTTTAAGAAAGTAATCATGTCTTTTCCAAACAAATCCATAAGCTGGCCATAACCTTCGGCTCCGGTGTACTGTACCCAGAAAATTCCGAACCTCTCTAGAACCTCAGCCGGCTCTAGACTCAGCTTCTCAGAAATCACACCAACCAGATCGTAAGTCAGCTTATCATCGTATACATTGAGAGCCTCGAAAACTACATCCCTATCCAGCTCCAAATCATTGCAGATCTCTGACCAGACTTTTTTTGAAACCCTGTTTATAATGAAATCTTTTATGCCAATGTTAATTAACCCGTACATTCTAACCCTCCATTTCACTTTGATAATTCAATCTGATTAGAGATCTTTAAGAACAACTCATTTTGATCGATGGGCTTGGGTAGAACATCATTCATACCGCAAGACAGACAAGACCTGATATCGTCATCGAAGAGCCTAGCTGTTGCACCAATTATAGGCAGCTCCGTATAACCAAGGTTTCTAACTGCTTTAGTGGTCTCAAAACCATCCATTACTGGCATTTGGCAGTCCATTAAAACAACATCAAAGCTTTCCCCTGAGCTCAACGCTCGGATAACGCCTTCCCCGTTCTCAACTACCTTAACTTTCGGGTTAAGGCTCTCCAAAAGGCTCATTATCACTACCTGATTGATTCCGTCATCTTCAGCAACTAGAACCCTGAGCCCTTTAAGTGACTCAAATTCATCAACATTGAGCTGACTCATATTGGAGCTTCTATTATCTTTGTCGATACGAAAACGTAGGTCGAATGACACTTTTGTTCCGACCCCTAGCAGACTTTCAATCTTCAACTCTCCACCAAGAGACCTGACATACGCCTCACAAATTGACAGCCCCAAACCAGTACCTTTTCTAAGAGACTTTTTATCTTGATACTTAGCTTGCTCAAAGGGCTTCATCACACGAGCCAGGTCATCAGTCTCCATACCACACCCCGAGTCTTCCACAAAAAATCTCACAACTTCGTGGCCATCAGTGCTGGAAATAAGCTCCGTATTTAGGCTTACCAACCCTGAGTTGGTGAACTTCACTGAGTTTCCAACCAAGTTAGTCAAAACCTGATTTATCAACTGCGGGTCACTAACTACTTGGTCATGAATCTTTGAATCGTAATTTAATTCAATTTGAGTTCCTCTTTTCTCAGCACTCAAGCTAAAAGGAGCTAGGGCATCTTCTAGTACCTGCAGCAAGCTAAACTTCTCTTCTCTAACTTCGATCTTGCCACTTTCAATTTTAGATAGATCAAGAATATCATTTACAATTCTCAACATGCTCTGAGCGGACTTCTTCATCAAAAAGAGTGCACCACTTTGCTTCTGAGTGAGCCCTTCGCCGTCAAAGGCCTGAATCATTCCCATAATTCCGTTAAGAGGCGTACGGACTTCATGTGACATTGTTGCCAAAAAATTACTTTTACTCTCAGTGGCTGCCCGGGCTTTCACCATTTCGCTCTTATAAGAATCTCTGGCTCTTTTCTCGGATTGAAGAAGAAAAATAAAGTCAAAGATTGGGTCGTGACTAGCAAAATCTGAAAAGTCCAATCCCAGGCTAGCAAGGTTTGTATCACTCAACACCCTAAGTTTTAGAGCAAAAAACAAAGTTGATGAATCTATAGACTTAATTGTGGTCTTGAACTGAGCATCCTTCGCTTTCATGTCGAGAAGTGTAATTGACGACAAGCTCTCTCCATTTGGCCCCAGCTCGTATGAAGCCTCAAAAAGGTCAAACATTGATCTCCCGTCGAGTTCCTCGCCAATCAGCTTTCTAAGTGATCTTCCACTGAGTGAAATGTTTCCCTTCGAGTCACAAAAGAACCCAAAGGGAAACAAATCTAGGATTGTATTTTCACAAATTGCTCTTGCCATCTCGCTATTCCTTACTGTTTCTATACAGCCTCAAGGGCTTCGCAACCAAGTATTGCCAAAAGCCGTGATTGAAGCTCAAAAGGTAGAACCGGTTTTTCCCAATGATCGATATGATCTATCGAGCTCGAGTCTGACAGATTGATTTCGTCAATTGACGCCGTGGAAATGGTCACAATTCTTTGTGGTATATAGTGACTACGCTTCGCTCTTGATTGAAATTTTTTATCAGCCAGCAAGCTTAAAATCGCCTCACCTGCATCTCCGTCCTCAAGTGCCCAATCTAAGATGACAAGGTCAAAGGTGTTATTTTTTAGCTGCTGGCGAACACAGTCAACGGAGTGTCCCAATGAAACTTTGCAACCCATTTCGACAAGCGTATAGTTTAACGTCTCTGCCGCAACATGATCATCTTCTATTATCAGCACTCTCGGCTCATAATCTAGCAGTTCACCATATTCTCGCTTACGTTCTCTCATTCATTCCCTCCCACTTTTGTTTGAATATATCAGGATATTTAAATCTTGTGCGGCTTCTGATATCGCCGACACCGTACTATTAAAAAGCTTGCGAAGACTTGCGACATCTACTGATGCCAATCCGTTGTTCTTCTCCTCAGCTAGCATTTCTATTTTTTTGAGTCTTGCCGTAAGCTTCTCAGCACCTAAATAGCTGCTGCCTGAAACTAATTTATGACTTAGCCTTTCAGTACAATCAAAGTCGCTAGTCTCAATTGCTTGAATCAGGTTCTCAATCGCTTTTGGACTTTCCCTTTTGTAGATTGAGAAAACATGATTGAACAAGGCTGCACTTCCACCCTGGAATGGGTCTGCAATTTTCATGAGGGTTTCTTTGTTAATTAATTTCATTTTCAGCCTCCTCATCAATCCCACGCACTTTTTTAATGCAATCTCCATTTCCATAGAGCTTCATCATGATTGATCGAATCTGCTGGCATTTTTCAGGATTCAACCCAAGAAATTTGACCCTTGTGACATGCCCGTCTTCAGACTCAATAGAGTCAACAACCTTGAGTACACAGTCTCCAAAGGCACCCTCTGAGGCTGGCCAATCTATCTTAATTTTTGACTCGGGTAGGTATCTCTCTTTTGTCTCGATATCAAAGTAGGTTTCTGAAATCCGTAGTACTTTGCAGCCAACTTGAACTTTCGCGATATTAGTTTTTGAGCTCTTTTTGATATCAAGACCATAACTGCCGCTAAAATCGGCTCGAAGCGCTAAGAGTTTGGCTTCAAGGATCAAATGATCCACAGGCTTAACAATAAAGTCTTCAGCACCAAGCTTTATCGCTTGAACAACGTCATCTCTAGTATTCATTGACGAGCTCATAACAAGTACAGGGACTCCTGAAGAAAGCCTTGTAAAAGCTGAACTGCGTAACAATTCGAATCCGCCTATAAATGGCATTTTCAGATCCATCATGATCAGATCAAATTGGTTGTTAGCAAGTGCCTCCACAACATCTCTTGCATCATTTATTGGAGTTACAAGGTAGCCGATACTATTGAGCTGGCCTGACAACACCTTCAGGTCAATCTGATTGTCATCAATTAACAGAACATGACCTTTCATTGCATCCCCCTCATCTGCTGAGAAGGCGAGAACTTGTAGCCAACACCATGAATCGATTTAATGTAGCTATTTAAATCGCCAAGCTTCGATCTTAACTTTGCAATACAAGAATCAACGCTACGATCAACGATATTTGAAGATGCGCCCCAAACCTCATCGAGTAGCTGTTCCCGAGAAAATACTCTTTCGTTGTGACTAGCGAGATAGGAAAGCAACTTGAACTCTAGCGGGCTAAGCTCAATCTGTTTTCGCTGACTCTTTTCAATCACATGGACCGTGTGCCGAGATAGGTTTATCAGTAGACTTGGAAAAGACATCACGTTTTCAGCCTGCCGAGCTTGATGAAGAAGTCGAAACTTCGCATCTAAGACAAGATGGAGCTCAATTGGACTGTAGGGCTTACTTACAAAGTCTGTTGCACCTAGGGAGAAACAAGCTGTTTTGTATTCAATACTGTCTTTTGCAGTTGCACAGATGATCGGCATCCCCCTCAGTCGCTCAGACTCCTGTATGAAGCTAACTATCTTGGTACCATTTTCATCAGGTAGACCTAGGTCGAGCACTGCAGCACAGAAGTCTTCAGTGCCCAATAACTCCACCGCCTCTTTACAAGAGGTAGCTATCTTAAGCTCATAAAGTGGCGAGAGCCCTGCCATCAATACCGCTTGATATTCGGCTGAGTCCTCTACGACAAGGATCTTCTTCCTATCGAATGCATAGTCCCGTTTCATGATCGTCTCCTTACCCTTATAAAAATGTTACCCACCGAAGGTTCCGCAATTTTGTCCAGATTGTGGTTTAGAGGTCACAATTTTGAATCATTATGAGATGATAATGAGCGAGAGACACTTGGATTGCCGATGGAGTCAGCAATGATCGATTTTGAGATTCTAGAATCAGCAAAGATACTGGCCGTTGAAGACAGCCCAGAGTACCAGCTCTTAATTAAGGATGCCCTGGGCTCACCATCTGGTCTACTTTTTGCCTCAAGTATTTCCGAGGCCAACTCACATATTCAAATACAGACATTTGATATGATCTTATTAGATGTCGTACTCCCTGACGGCTTGGGATACTCATTATGCGAGAGCCTTTTAAAAAGCAACTCGTCGGTTCCCGTTATTTTTCTATCATCGAAGTCTGATCTATCAGATAAAGTGCTGGGCCTCTCACTCGGAGCTGAAGATTACATCTCTAAGCCATTCGAGCCCATGGAGCTTAAAGCCCGAGTTGCTAACAAACTTACTCTTAGAGCAGCCTCTCCTGAATCGATGAACTCTTCATGCGGTAACTTGGTCATAAATCTTGATTCCATGACCGCAAAAGTGCTTATGAAGAGTGGCCCTCCAAGAGATTTAAATCTCACCTCATTTGAGTTTAAGCTGCTGCTTCACCTTTCGAAAAATATTGGGGTTGTTCAGACGCGAAATATGCTGCTCGACAGCGTTTGGGGAACTGAAAACCATGTTAGTGACCGCACTGTCGATTCATCAATCGCTGGGCTCAGAAAGAAAATTAAAGACTGGAACTACACCATTAGAACTATTTACGGAGCTGGCTACATTGTTGAAGCCTCTGAACCAGAACACTGTAACTACTTACAGTTGCCACAACCAGCACTATCTGATTTTCTGGCTACCTCGAGCCTAAAAGATTCTCGAGACCTCTACACAAAAGTCGCAGATCTCTTTTTAAATGAGTGGCCAAGTTTAATTGCGAAACTCGGTAAAGCCATTGAATCGGAAAGTCTTGAAGAGGCCTGGCGGATTCTGCATAGGCTAGCTGGTTCAGTAGCCAATTTTTCAAAATCGGGATACGGCTTTTTAAAAGAATTTGAAGATCGGGCCTCAAAAGGTTCGCTGACACAAGATGACTTAAACCAGGTAAAATCATACCTTGAAGAACTCGCAATAAAAATTCAGGAGCATAAAGCCTAATAAACACTGACCGTAATTCTTGCCTGTCCCGAAAACTGACTAGCCTCAATTGCCGTGAGTTGCTCTACGAAAGTTTCAGTCGAAAAAATGTGCACAGCTTTGTGAGTCGACGATGGGGATGTATACAATAAGTGACCACCGTCGTCTAAACTGAACGTTACCGGCAAGGTGTCTTCCCCATTTGATAAGGGGGTCATCTCTGCTTCTAATAAAACGCCGAAATTACTCTCCACCATGAAGGCATCTCTACCAATGAAGGTGACATCATCTGTTGCCGCAGGATCAGTGGGATACATGGTGAAATCGTCAAAACTGGTCACTTGGGCATAAATCGCAACAGACATCCTAACCATACCCGAGACCCCCTCTAGCTCTTGGGCCGGCCGATCTGGATAAATGCCTGCAGACAAAGCTGCTGTCTCTAAAGCAACTGTTTCGGTTGATGACACTCGAACTATAAGGTCATTGTAATCTTTGTCTCCACCCTTCCAAAGATCTTCAATACCCATAATTATCGACTTTGATTCAGTATCCCAG
>JABSOQ010000110.1 GCA_013216195.1 Bdellovibrionales bacterium | reverse complement strand
GCTGTTTCTCTCGGAGGAATGGCCACTATGGAGTGGTTGGCTCGGTACCCAGATGAGATTGCCTCTGCCCACATTTTGAATTCAAGTAGCAATCTGTCTCCAATTTATCATCGTTTAAGGTGGGAGATATGGGGTGAGTTTTTGAAAGCGGCTCAATCTCGAGATGCCAGAGAAGGAGAGTTGCGGATTCTCGAAATGCTCACCAATAGTGAAGAGAATCGAATGCAGATGTTGCCGGTTTGGGAGAGTGTAAGAAGAAGTTCTAAGATGAGTTTGCGAGTTCCGGTAAAACAACTCATTGCCGCAAGAAATTTTCGGGTTCCTAAACCTTCAGATGTTTTTCATAAAGTTCAATTCTTTGTGAGCATGGGTGATCGACTGGTTGAGCCTGATTGCTCCAAGAAACTTGCTAAACATTTTGGCAGTAAATTAGTTGAACACCCCTGGGCAGGTCATGATTTGCCTATCGATGATCCAGAATGGCTACTTAATAAGCTAAAAAAGGCTGCAGCGAGTCTCAACTCCTGTACATCTGTGTCATAAGCGTTGATTTCTGAAAAAAATTAAGTTCTGCTAGACCTAGGCGTGGCTACTCTTCTCGGGGGAGAGGGGTATTCAGGGTCGCACTTATTAAGAGGGGGGAAGGTGCAACCAGGATGGCTAGCGCCTGCGAACTTGATGAGCAAGAAGGCTCGAGTTGAAAAACGGTTCGCAGGGTTCATTTTCGCATTACTTGTGGCCAGCACATTAGGCCACCCATATACCGTTGCGCAAAGCGCGGCAGCACAGCTTCCAAAAGCGCCTGGTCAGATTCAGGTCCCCATAGAGAGTGCCCAACCTTCTCAAAGCTTTATGCTTAAAATGATCACGGCTAACCATTTCAATTATTTGAGCTCAAACTCGCAGAATTTTCGTGAAGGTGCCGCAACGACAATGCCATCTTTTGATTTTCGGCTGCTTAGCCAGGCGAGTCAGTCGGGTGCTGGCGGGCTCGACATAGAGACTCGCTTCAACGCCAATGAAGAGGCCGTTTATTTTAGACCTATGGAGTTGTATGCCCAGATCAACCTTGATGGTGATCAAAAGGTTTTCATCGGGCGCAAAAAACTACCTTGGAGTCGCTCGGATCAGCTTTGGCGGAGAGGTCTTTTTGAGCCTCGTCACATGGATGATCCCATCGAGGCCAGGAGAGCTGGACTGCTTGGAGCCTTTTACACTCAGCAGTCAGGTGACACTCGTATATTTGCCTTTGCCTCACCTTTGTTTATACCTGAGTTTGGGCCACAACAGTCATTATCTGGTGGGCAATTCGTTTCTAGAAATCCTTGGTTTCAGCCCCCACCTGCGCAAGTGCAATTGCAAAACGGGATCGCCGATTTGAACTATCAACTCGATCAACCCGATATTCTGGCTACGGTTACAAATTCTGGTGGTGGCTTCGGCTTGCGCCAATCTTTTGGGTCTTCAGTTTTTGTCGAGAGCTCTTATCTCTACAAGCCAATGAACCAGATCGCTCTTGGGTTTCCATTTGTGGTTGAACTTGGTAACGAGGGAGAGACCACCTCAGTCGATGTTGAGGTGAATGCTCGGGTTTCTTATCACCATCTTGCTAATTTTGCTGTCGGTAAAGAGTTTTCAGATGGGTCCGTGATCTACTCTGAACTCATTTTCGAGCGACCAGAGGACAACACGCCTCCTCGCACTTGGATTGCCAAGCAAAATGGTGCCGCTTCTATTCTGAATGTCACTCTTGAAAAGAGTTTTCGAACAATTACGAACCCCAACAGAAAACTGTGGCTGAGCTTTTCTAATGTCAATGGGGGAGATGTCAGAGATTCAGGTAACTTCTCTGGTGAACAGAGTCTGTTCGAACGAAGGTATCAGTTTCAGCAGTCAGTTGCAGCGGGTTGGCAAGGTCGATGGTTTCGTTTAGGCAAGGTTATTGTCTCGAACATCAGTCGCGGTCTCTATGACCTTCGCCAACGTGGGTATTTGTTGAGTAGTGAGTTTGACCTCAGGTTTTCTCGGTCACTTTCAGGTTTGCTACGATTCGACACTCTAGGGAACTTCAGTCTAGATGGAGAAGTTGAAGATGGCTTTTTAAGTCGGTACCGAGCGAATGACAGAGCTTCGGTGGGGGTGCGCTATGTTTTCTAATCGCACGAGTTCCCTGTTGGTGACCCTATGGGTCTCTATCTGTTTGGTGCTGGCGGCTTGTGCTGGTGATAATCAGCCGCAGGGTGGGGCACCGGAAGTTGCCCTCGGTAAAGGTCAAAGTGAGTGTTTGAGTGGAGCTGACCGCACGCTCGAGCTTTTTATTCAAGGTGATCTCGAAGACCGAGAAGTTCGTTCTTTTTACAACTGCCTTGATTCAGTGGTGACGACATTTTTGTCAAACACCAAGGGGAGAGGCAGTGGCCGCAATTACACTCCGACACAAATTTTTAAATTTCTTAAAGACTTCTTCTTTGGAGAACTGCAAGTTCCGTTAAGCTTGAGGGCCGAGATCATGCAGATCAAGAGGCTATTGGTTGGTGGCGATGTCGATTTGATCACCAGAGCTGAGCTCGAGCGTGTTCGTGAGATATTGGGTGTTCTAGAAAATATATCTGTTCGTATGAATCGGCACACAAAAGTGTTGTATGAGGCTTTCAATGCTGGGCCAAGTGTAGCGCTGATTTCAACAGATCGAATGGAGCTTGCGATAGCTGATATCGACAAGGCCATTATGGAGTTGTCGGATGTGTTTTCTGAGCGGGGAGAGACCTACTCCGAGACGCAGTTGCGCAACCTTTTGTTTGAGCTGCACACCTTTATCTACGATGGGGATGCGGATCCAAATGATTGGGTGAAGTATCTGCCGGCAGTTTGGGATACCAAACGTATATTGCTGAGCTCAACTCGAAATGCTGCTGGCGAAGAGATCTTTGCTGGTGACCAGTGGCCCCAACTGATGAAAATCGTGAGTCGAGGTGTCAATGGTTGGCTAAGAGCTTGGTTCTTTGTTTTCAAAAGTGGTGAGTTCGGAGATGAAAGATCTGTCTATCACCTAGACAAAATCAAGCAGTCAGCCGTTCAGATGCTTCTGACATCTTTGCAAAGGCACGAGGGTCAAGTTATTAGATTTGGTCTGTTTGATGCCTTGATTGAAGATCTAGATCGAGAAATCGATTTCCCTATAGGCATTACCGGTGAGGGTGCAAAAGATCTCGTTCGAAAGCTCGTTCGGCTGGCATTGACACCGATGGAGCAACGGCCAGAGGCCAATCAGCCTCAAATTTCTGGTTGGAGCCGAAGCCACGTTTTAAATATGCAAACTGAACTTGATGTGTGGCTTGACGACCAAAGAGCTGCTGCCAGGTTTTTGTCAGACGGAAACACCGAACAGTTTCAAAACTCAGAGTTGGGTCGCGGTGCTATCAGTCTTTGGAATTTTCAGCTTGATGACAAAAACCGAGTGCAGTTTCGTTGGGGCCGAGATGCCCTGCCTTATGATATGCGGAGTCTTACTCAGTTAAACTGGAAGAAAATGGTCATCAGGTTGGTGCTCCGTACATGGGCTACAGATCCTGAAAGGCGTGACACGCTCGACTCTTTGACTCCACTTGAGTTGGAGCAAGCCCAACTCGATCTTTGGCCGATCGGGGAGGGTTTGAATCTTTGGAACCGAGGTGAAGTTCAGTTGGCTCAGAGGGTCGTCAGAGAAGCTAATCTTTTTATGCCTAGGGCCGATGGCGGTTCAAATGTGAATTTTGAAGAGGGCGTTGAGTATTTTGCTTACGTGATGAGTGGTCTTGGTGCGAAAGACTTCCTTAGAGAAGACATCAAGAAGCATTGTGATCTCGTCGACATCGATGAAGATACTGATGGCTTCGATGTCTCTTGCTTTCGTGACAACTCTTATCAGTATTTGAACCGATGGTTTGGCCACGCTCCTTACCTGCTTAATTATTTGCATCAAAAAGAAAACGCAGAAGATGCCGATGACAAGAGGTGGAAGACTTTTTTAAAATTTTTAGAGGAAACGGCTGTTGCTAAAGATGAAAATGGTGAAGTCAAAATCTACGCTCAAGGCGACATCATGATCATGTGGATTTTGTGCCAGTACATCGAAACTTTTTTCGCGCGTTTCGATGAAGGTGGTGTCTGGGGAGAGATCGAAATCGACGAGGCTCTAACGGCCTACGGCACCTACAATTTCTATATGACTCAGTTGCCAGGTTTAAACTGGCTTTCAGATTTTGATCGACTAGCTTTGTTTACCTACATGATGAAATTTGGTGATATTCCGATTCTTGGCGACGGTTTAGGGGGAGGAATTCGCTTCATTTGGTGGAAATTAAGGCGAAATAAGTGGCAAACTGATGCGGATCGTATACGCATAGTGAAAATTTTAGCCGCTCTCAACAAAGCTCAAAGTCAATTTATCTTGAGGCGGCCAGAAAGCCCAAAATTCAAGCCTTCCAAGTCGAAATAAAGCAATCCTGACCATTCTTAAAAGACTTCCCAATCACCCTTGTAGACAAGGGTGAAATCATTTTCATTGTGTCACACTTTGATTGTTCACAATTTGTCTAAAAGGGTAGATTTCAACCTAGTTCTAGGAGGTTACAGGCGTAACCAACAGCCGTGGGGATGGCGAAGAACAGGAGTTTTTGTGGGGATTGGAAGTTGAATATGTTGAAGGCTTTGACATGTCTATGTCTGAGTTTCTTTGCTTGGTCTTCGGTTGCACAACCATCCATTAGCATTAAGGAACCCTTAACAACTCTTGAGAAGAGAGAGTTGCCTCGTCGTCTTCAACTTAAACTTTTTCAGTACAGTTATCTTAGTGATCCAATCCTTTCGAATCAACCAAGCGACGTTACCGCAGTGGGTGTCGGTTATCGTGATCAGGGCCAGGCAACACTAGGCCTTGATTATAAAATGGACTTTCAAGGTCTGTTTGCACAGCAAGAATCAGATCGACCTTACGTGACTGTACCAGATTTTTATCTCGCTCACAGTTCAAGCTTAGGCACCGTTTCTCTGGGTCGCAAGAAGCTACAGTGGTCTGAATTTGACGAGCTTTGGAAGCTAGGTATCTGGCAACCCCAGGCTCGGTGGGATTACATACACCCTCAGACGCAAGGTCTTACCGGGTTGTTTTGGGAGTCTCAATTGGCGAGGGGCTTCCAGCTGACGGCATTTGCTACCCCTGTGTTCTTACCTGATCAAGGGCCTAACTTTCAGTTGGTTGATGGGCAGTTTAGATCACAAAACAGATGGTTTTGGGGGCCACAGGTTCAGATTGAGGTCTTAGATGAGGCCACTGAAACTCGCTACAGTCTTGATCGCCCTAACGAGGCTGATGTGGTTCTCAATGGTGGTGGGGCTCTGCAGGCTCGCTTTTGGTCTGAACGCACCGGTCTTTGGCTGACGGCTTCTCACGCATTCAAACCAATCAATCAGCTGCATTTGGGTGGAGACGCCCGCTATGACATTGCAAATGTTTTGAATGAGAATGCAATCGATGTGGAGATCTCGACCGAAGTTGCTTACCATCAGCTCAGCACAATCGAGACGGGCTGGAAGAACCCAGATATGGGTGCGAGTCTTTCAGTCACTCGTGACGCTCCTCTTAAGCCTGAGATGTCTGAAGACTTAGTGCAGTCGAATTTGATTGAGACCTACTTTACGGGTCTGCAGTTTGAGCACAGATTGAAGCTGGGGTCTCTTCGCAATGGTAAGGTTCGTTACGCCTACATGAAGACCTTTTACGGTGATCAGGTTAGTGGTGGCAACATGATTGCTTCGAACCTCGACACATCGATCTCGCGGTTTAATTTCGAAGACGTTGCTATGATTGAGTTGGGTCAGCCTTTGTTTGCAGCAAGTGGTCAGCCGCTCACTCTCGGCTTAAAGTACATGTACTCGTTCCCAGAAGACGGGCAACTGATTTCTGGCCAAATTCATTGGCACACGACTCGCAATTTGAGTTGGGTGGCCCTAGTTGATGTTTTGAGCTCTCGTGAAGCCACAAATCAGGTTGGCAGCGGTTTGATGAGCAGATACCGGGCCAATGACCGAGTGGCGATAGGGGCGACTTATGTTTTTTGATCGCCATCCTTTCAGCATCATCAATCGTTTAAACCCTTTGCTGCAAGTGATTGTGGTGGTTTTGGTCGGACTGTCTCTCTCCCGGTGCGGCCTGCAGGTCGATGAAGAGCCGGCTGGTAGGCGGGATATCAAAGTCGGCGACCAAGTTGGCTGTCTTTCTGACATTGGTAAGACCACGATTGATTTTTTAGAGGCCAATGCTGAAAACGACACTGTAGAAGAGACGCTAAGCTGTTTGGCCTTCTCTATTGAAGCTTTTGAACGCCACACCAAAGGTCGTAACCAAGACGTCTATGAGCCGAAAGAGGTTCGAGATTTCTTGCAGAAGTTCTTTTTGAACCGTCGTGAAGATCAACAGACTGTGGTTCTCAATGATGCCTTTCTTGAAGAGATCATGCATCTCAAAGCCATGCTGATTGGCGGGTCTCCTCAGCAGATCACTCGTAGAGAGTTGAATCGATTTGTTGAAAGGCTATCTGAGATTAAGCGGGCTTTGTTGGTCGTAAATCCCTATATGTCGATCGTGAATTGGGCGATGAAGTCGGATTCGAAAACAAGCCATCAAGATACGGGATTGAGTGCAGATCTTGGTCAGGCCGCACTGAAGACTGCGGTTGAGATTTTTGTGAAGGCTTTGCCGAATTCTGAGCATGTAGAGTCAGGCTATCAATACGATCTAAACAGAGTCGGCAGCCTCATTAAAGAGTTCAGACGTTTTATTAAGTACGACACCCGCAATGCGAGAGATGCTGAAGTTTGGGGCGAGTTTATAAAAGAGTTCCATATGTTTACCAGTGGCGGAAGAGAGAAACTTGGTCATAGTGATGTCACTGGCTTCTTGCGTGCTTTTGCCTCCTGGTACGGGTGGATGGGAGTTGTAAGGGTAGACTTTCAAGCTCGCCAAGGTAGCTTTTTCTATGGAGATAAATTTTCTGCCCTAGACAAAGTGCTAAGGCAGTTGTTTCCGATGCTCAGGCGCGTGATAGGCAAGCACCCTGGTGGTGAGCTGAAGTGGGCGAAAATTGAGAGCTTTGCTGTCTCTCTTGAGAAGATGAATATGATCCCATTCGGAATACAAGGCAGCTCGATGGCTTCTGTTGTGAGAGAGTTCGTCATTCGTGTCTTGGGCACTTCTGAGCTTCCCTCAGAGTTGAGGTACGGAAATGGCATTTCAGCCCAGCATATCGACGATGTCTTGTACGAGTACAATCTCTGGTATCAAGTTCAAAGATTCTTATCAGACAACAGGTCACATGCCCGTCTTGATCAAGAGATGTTGTCTTCACTGAATCATCATATTGAGTCTTTCGTCGAGATGTCTGACCTGATCAAAGAGTTGAGGCCGGTGATTCCGAACGATTATCATTCTATCGTTCTAGTAGAGGCTGAAAAGTTAGAGGCCTACAACTACTACCATGATGCCTCTGATCTCACGATGATGAACCTGTTTAGGGCGCTGTTCAGGCTGACTGTTCGTGGTTTTGGAGATTACGATCCTGATATGCCTTACATTCAACAGGGTATGACCTCTGATCAATTTCAGGCAGTGTACGATGCCATACGGCCAATTGGTATCGACGCCAGGCTGATGGACCCGAGAGCGAAAGGTTCTGGGCACCGGAGTTTCCTAGAAGCCAATCTGTTTACCTACAAGTCAAATGGGTTTCAGACCTTTCAGTCGAGTGGCTCGACTCTCGAGACTTTAGTGAGCTTTGCGGAGGGTGTGCAGTACCTAACTTATCTCTACTCAGCGTCTCAGGTTTCGAAGCGAGCTTATGATGAGTTGAAAAGGCGTGTGCCTTACAGCTCTGAAGACTTCGTTGACATCAACGGCGTGAGGTATCTAGACAGACGACAGGCCACAATGAATCTAGCACCTGTATTGTTTCAGCAAATCGAAACCATGCCAGGGCTGACCGAGTATCTGGCTTCTGCAAACGGTCAACAAAGGCAAGAGTTCGCTGAGGCACTGTTCTCAGCGGCTAAGTCGGACAATAGTCATGATCAGTGGCTCGAAAAGTTTGAGCTAGATGTCGCTGTGGCTGTATTGCATTACTCAGAAAGTGTCATGACTCGTTTTAATCGAAACGGAGATGAGTTCTTAAGCGATCGAGAGGTCGAAAGAGCTTATCCTGTTTTTCAAGAATTTCTTCGAGATATGATTAAGAAGATGTGTGTTCAGATTCCAGATTCGATTGATGAAGATTGGTTTTTGCTGCATGTGTTTAGAGAAATCGTCACCACAGGTAAAATACCGAGTGGTGATATGAGCCGCATTGGGCGAATCGGTATGATCATTAAGTTTATCAAGAGAGATTACCTATGGAGCCTTGATCTTGATCGGCTCGCGGTCATCAAAGTGTTTTCTAGTGTTGTGGCCAAGAGTGCCGAAGCGGCTTCGAAAAAAGGAGACAATCCTACCTGCGCAGAGCCTGAGGTGGAGCCCACTGGGCCTCAGTAGTCTAGTGGGTATCAAATTTGTTTAGATCTCTACTGAATCGCCTTGGCCACTGCATCATGACCAATCCACCAAACTGGAGCCCTAACTCTAGAGGCTTCAGCTAGCATAATCTTGCCACAAGACTTAAATACGATCTCGCTTAAAAAAGTTGATGCCGGGTTTTTCTCGTTCAGATGCCAACCGAGTGTTTCGGCAGAGGTCGTTTTGATCATCTCCATTTGAGCGGGCCCATTGTGTTGGGGCCAGCCTTTGTAGTCGCTCCATTGTTGAATGACGTCAGTTGTGAAGAACTTGTTGAAGTAGGCTTTGGCTTCAGTCTTGTCGATATCAGCTTTAAAATGTGACCAGGCCTTTTCTAGAATCGCATCTAAGTGGCCCTCTTGGTTTTCTTTTTCAAGCGCAAACAGCAGCATGTAGAGTGGAATCTCGATACCAGAGAAAACACCGCTCGAGTTTGTCAGAATTTCAGGAGCATTAAAAACACAGGCCGAGATGCCATCATCAAAAGCTTGCGTCGCAATCTCTTCGAGTTTCATTTTTGCGAAGCCTTGCAGGTAGGGTGCAAAGCTCTGCCAAGTGTACTTCTCATCAATAAGAATCTCAGTGCCGTGGTAGCCATAGGCTGTGTAGGCGACACTTCCCCCAGCAGACTTCATGTCGTCACGCATGTTCTTGGTTACTTCTAACAACACAGAAAAAGTTTCTGCTGTGACCTCCATGAAGCTCTTGTCACACAATCTTCCCAAATCGCTCTGCCAGAACTCTTCGCTTGAAGCGAAGCGATCTCCAAAGCCTTTGAACACTCGGTTCATAGCGGGCATCATGATTTTGGCTCTAGGCACTCCACCGGCCATGGTGTGTGCGATCACCACATTTTTGTCTCTTGGCACTAGCTTCCGGATCTCATCGGCCCATGTTTGGGCTCGAGCTTTGAAGTCGGCATGGCCTGACTCTTGCGATTGAGCCACTTGCTCCCAATCGAGTTTAGCAGTTGCCCACTCTTTGAGTTTAAGGCCTTTGAGTTGATCGCTAGGAGAGTTGCCGCTTTGAGATGGCGTAAGATCAAAACCTGCCTCTAGAGGTATATTGACTATGTCGTGACCCTTTTCAGCGAGTTCCTCAGTGTTCAATGGTCGAAGTTCACCAGTAGCGGCGTCTCGTCTTCCAACAGTTGAGTAGATAATTTGCATGTCATGATTCTTGGCCTCTTCAATCAAACCATTGACGTAACCACCACCAAACAGTTCACCAAAGATCACGAGAACATCGCCTTTTTGAAACTTGGGTGCTGCAGGCAATTCGCGTAAAGGTTTAAATTTAGTCATGAAACAAGCCCTCCTAGAATGAAAAGACCCCGATAAAAAAGCATGGGCGTAGTGGGGGGTCAACCGATATGGAGAGAATCAGTTTTACCCAGGCTAGCTGAGAGGGTATAAGGCTGAGCATGGAGACAGAGCAGCAGCCTAAAAAACAAGCAGACCTGAGGCCAACCGTAGAGGGAGAGGACTACGTTTGGGAGAACGGTTATATGGTTTTGACAGCTCACTTTCTGAAGAAGCGTGGCTATTGCTGTGAGTCAGGTTGCCGCAATTGTCCTTACGCAGCCGACTCGAAAGAAAACCTTAGAGACTGAATCGATTAGATCGTTAAGCTTGCTTTCGTTGGCTTGACTGCCCCAGCAGCCTGCCTTCAGGTAGGAGCCGAAGGCTTGCGCGATTTGATTGGTCAGCGATCCGCGCAGTGATAGATCTCCCAAAAATCGATGCCGTAACCGTCATAATTTGTGAACGGGCCAAGGGCGACCTCTTTAGCAAACCCAAATATCATCTCACCTACGTCTTTTGTTGGGTCGCAGTGCTCAGATTGATCGATTTCGCTGGGATACTCTGTGTAGAGGCCCGGCCAAGTTGGCAAGTGATTTTCGTAGTGAGAGTAGGCATCGGCGAGAATATCAATTGGTCCATGCTCAATGTCGCCGACGTCTGACAGTTCGTTGTGCAACAAGAGTGATCTTAGAAAGACGTTGAAGTCTCGTTTGGATCTAATCTCTAGGAGCCAAGGTCTGTTTTTCAGGTTTGTCGGGTCATGCATGTCACCAGTGGTAAAGTGCTGAGTTACATAGTAGTAATCTTCTTGAAGCAAGCGTCTTGGGCTTCTCGGCTTGCCGCAAATGCGAAGCCCTGTGTCCATTAGGTCAAGAAGGCGATTCTCAGGTATCAAGTCTCTCACTCTTTGTGCTTGGAGCTCTTCGCGTTCGGCTTTTGTGCGGCCAAAACCAAACCACCATTTGCGTTCAGCCTCTCTCTTAAAGTCGGCGTCGAGGTCCACGAGGTGAGACTCCATTAGGTATCTCATCATGTCATATTTTGGTTTTACAATTAGGCACTGCTGCTTGGCCTCAACAGACATCTGAAAAATAGAGTGCTGAACAACCAAGTAGGCTCCCATGCCATAAGATAGGCCAGCACCTTGGCCCATAGTATAAGATCTGCCTTCGCTTGATGAGAAAGTTTCGGTTCTTTTTGCGCTAGCACTAATGAAGATGTCAGCACCAATGCCGAATGACCCTGAGATGCTGCCAGGGTGGTTGTTACGAACGTCCCAGCCCTGGCCTTTGTCCATTCGAAAGCCCGAGTTGACAACGAGGTTGAAAGACTGCCCTCCTCGGTAAGACAAGCTGCTGGGATCAATTTTGCCGATTTCAAGTTTTCTCTCTACCTCAAAAACCGAGTCTGAGGTGGTGACCTGACCCACGCACCAAGAATAAAAGAAGCCTGCAAACCTTTGGTAGCTTTCCGGCGAGATCACAGCTCTTTGTAGCTGACTCTCTTCATCTTCTTTTCGAAATCGCTCAAGCATTTCTGGCAGATGTTTATCGGTCCAAAGCTGACACAAGCGGTAGCCCAGTTCCACATCAGCATCTTGCATTCGCGCTTCGGTTGCCATTAATGCTTTTATAAGGTTTGAGGTCGAGATCTGAGCGTTGTTTGTAAGGTGAGGCTCACCGTACTCGAGCCAGTCGGTGTGCTCTTTTTGTTCTAGATCAATGTGCTTTAGCCGCAATTTCTTATCGTAAACCTGCAGGCTAGACCGCGCATTCGCCAAACCGGTTTGCTCTTTTTCAAAGGCTTTGCCCGCGTTTATCATCTCCTCATAGTTGAGGTGAGGTGACTCGATTAGGCTTTTGCCTTGCCCCTCGTAAAGAGGAATGAAGGGGCCTGCGAACACATTTGTAACAAGACCAGTGTCTCTTCGGATCAGCTGACTCTGCCTCAGGGTGCGAGTCTGGTCTACGAGTTTTTCGGCAAGCGGTTTGGCTTCTTGCCCAGGTTGATAGACCACCTTGTTTTCATCAATGGGTTTAAGATCGACGATGAGGCGGTTACGAGACCCAATTAGTGTGAGGTTCTCAATGGCAAAGTGCATCGGCACGGCAATCTTGCCTCCGTTTACACGCACCACTTTTTCCCATGAGTTGATGTAAGCGGCCGCAGGCATTTTGGTTCCGTTGAAGTCTCGAACTAGAGCGAGCCTCAGCAGGTAGAGGCCATCTCTCAAGTTTTCGTTACCCATGAAGCCGTAGGCCTGTGAGTCATGGCGGAGCACTCGAGGTAAAAGCACAAAATCATACTTCCTCAAGACCGTAAGGTTCATATTGTCGTCGATCTTGTAGTCTGTACCTCGGGCACTCATAGAGTAGCCCGTCATAAAGAGCCGAGCCCTTGGCCCACCAGGAGGATTTGGTTTTACGTCCTCAGGGTTCACCTCTCTGAAGTCTCGAGCAAAAAGCCATCCTGTGTTCCAAGGGTTAACCACGGCTTTGAGGACAGACTGAGACCCCCGCC